>PVWD01000010.1 GCA_003003615.1 filamentous cyanobacterium CCP2
GTATCAATCAAGGCTCTCAAGCCATCGGGTAGTTCACCCCGGCTAACGGCTCCTAGGTGCCCCTGGTTTGCCCGATCGCCTGCAATCGAGTGTGCCTGCACCAGTTCTGCAAAACTTGCTTCCTGTTCCAACACTTGACACTTTAATTCTTCTGCCAGTTCTCGCTGATCCACAACCAGCCGAGAGAGAACAACGCGATCGAGAAATACTTTTTGATTGATGAAGGTTTCCTGCAATTTTGGTTCAGCAACTCTTGGCATAAATTGATGGAGTTTAAGATCTCGCATTACCTTGCGCCGAAAGGTTTCATCGTTCATGCCATTTTGCTGAAGCCACTGCTGAAACTCGGCTGGATTTTCTAACTGATTCGCCGATCGAAATCGCTGAATAATTTCATCGATCGTTGAATTATCAACTGTTATTGCATCGCTTTGATAAATCTCTTTCTCTAGAATATGCTGATGCAGAATTGCTCCAATAAATGTGCCTAGTTTTTCGGATTCTTGTAGGTAGTGAATTGCCTGATTAAAGCTAATTGGTTGTTCATCAACCATCAAAAAATTTGCGGAGTCCATAGGAATATGCGTGGGAATATGCGGACAGTATGGGTGGGAGAAGGTTAAGAGTTTAAGTGATGGGTAATTGCCGATCGGTAGACTAAATATCTTTTTCCATAAATCTTGCTGGAATTTCTGTTTCACCAGTTTCGATCGCATTTGAATTAAAAGAATAAGCAATCCTACAATAGATAGAATTCATAATCTTGTCCTTTTTGGATGTACTACGACTTAACGAAAAGTATCAATTCAATACTGGAATTGAGTTATTTATCAGCAAGAGTCTTGCTAATTTTTATCCATTAGTGGATTGAAAACCTAGCTTTTACTCTGTTTGGTTTGGACTGGCGTTCACTCGTTTTTTGTGTGCCCTATCCTTACATTCACAACCTTAAACGGCATTTCCTTAGCTGTCATTACAGGAAAGGTACGTTCTTTTTTGTGAAAAGAGGTATGGTTTTGTCTGCTTTGCCCAATGAAAGTCGCAATTCGATCGGATTCAGCATTACTTCGTTCACGAAAATGTTTTTGGATGAAATTACGGCACAGTCAGGCATAAGGTCAATAAACATGAAAAAACTTAGTAGTCGCTCAAAATGTCAGATAATCTCAGATAAAGTTAGGTATACCATTACTTCAAAGTTGGGCAGAGACGAGTAAAAATGCGCCATTCATCAATGGGAAGTAAGGTTTCAGGAGAAACATGATCTTTGAACAAGCACTGCAAGTTGCCAATGCAGCAGTGTTTGCCCACTTCGGCAGACAGCTTAATGATGTGGAAACGGCTCTGCTTCAAGGTTCGTGGAATAGCCAAACCTACGAGCAAATTGCTGAGGCATCGGGATATTCCATTAGCTACCTGACTCGCGACGTGGGGCCAAAATTTTGGAAATTGCTCAGTCAGGCACTTGGAGAACCTGTTAGTAAAACCAATTTTCAGACGGCTCTAGAACGACGCTGGCGATCGACCCAAGGAGTCCTCCAAAGCTCACCGGAGACCATTAAAAGCAGGAAGTCCATCGCGCAAACGTCGCTTTCCTCCGATCCTCTTCCCTCATTTCCAGCCGCCAAACCTCCTCTCGTTACTTCCCCCTCTGGCTTGCACCTTGCGCCCCTCTCTCCTTCCCTTCACTGCGACTGGGGTGATGCAGTCGATGTCAGCCATTTCTATGGCAGAGCCGAAGAACTCCACACGCTCACCGAATGGATTACAGTCGATCGCTGCCGTTTGGTTGCGCTGTTGGGCATGGGGGGCATTGGCAAAACGGCTCTGTCGGTGAAACTGGCGCGGCAGTTGGCGGCACAAGGGAAACAGGAGAGAGCAGCATTTGAGTACATCATTTGGCGATCGTTGCGAAATGCCCCGTTATTGAGTAGCGTCCTGATCGATTTAGTTTCACTTCTGTCACAACAGCAAGATACGGATGGATCGATCGATCGGTTGATGTATTGGTTGCGCCAATCTCGATGTTTGATTATTTTTGATAATTTAGAAACGATTTTGCAGGCAGGAGATGCCGCAGGGCACTATCGGCCAGGATACGAAAATTATGGTGAATTGGTTAGCCTGGTGGGTGAAACACAGCACCAAAGCTGCATCATTTTAACAAGCCGAGAAAAACCTACTGAAGTCGCAACGCTAGAGGGAATTGACTTTGCAGTCCGATCGCTACAATTATCGGGTTCCCTGGAAACCACAATGGCCCTCATTCAAACCAAAGGGCTGATCGGAACGCCAGAACAGCAGCAAGAATTGTGCCATCGCTATGGGTGCAGTCCACTAGCGATTAAGATTGTCGCCACGTCCATTTCTGATTTGTTTGATGGTGAAATTGGAGCATTCATCGAGCAAGACACAACCGTTTTTAATAGCATTCGTCGCTTACTCGAACAGCAGTTTAATCGCCTTTCGTCTTTAGAGCGCACCCTAATGTATTGGCTCGCCATTAATCGTGAGTGGACGACGATCGCAGAGTTTGTTGAAGATATTCTTTTTAATATTCCTAGATCGAGTTTATTAGGTGCATTAGAATCCTTACGATGGCGATCGTTAATTGAGAAAAAAGCGGGTAAATACACCCAACAACCCGTTGTCATGGAATATGTCACAGATGAATTCACCAAGCGAGTCGCCACTGAGTTAGTGAATCAACAGTTGGCCTTGTTTGATCACCATGCACTGGTTAAAACAACCGCCAAAGATTATGTCATAGAAAGCCAAAACCGCCTGATCCTGGAACCCATTGCCAACGAATTGCGGAAGTCTCTTCGGGGTGCTTCTGCGATCGAGCAACACCTTCAGCGCATTCTTGCCCAGCTTCGAGAAGAAGAAATTTCCTCTGGCTATGCAGCCGGAAACCTGGTTAATCTATGCCGTCACTTACAATTTGACCTGTATGGCTACGATTTTTCCCAATTAAAGCTCCGCCACGCCTGCTTCCAGGGTTTAACCCTGCAAAATGCCAATTTTCAAAATGCCACCTTCATCAAGTCGCTTTTTACCCAAACCTTTGGCAGCGTCCTGTCTGTTGCATTTAGCCCAACCGACCATCGCCTTGCCACCGGAGACACAAACGGCAATGTGCGCCTGTGGGATGCCGACGGAGAACCTTTATTAACGTGTAAAGGACACACGGGCTGGGTAGTGGCGATTGCTTGGAGTCCCGATGGAAAGACGATCGCCAGCAGTTCCTATGACCAAACTGTAAAAATTTGGGATGCCAAAACTGGAGAATGCCAACAAACGCTGAAGGGGCACGATAATCTGGTGCGGTCTGTCACCTGGAGTCCCGATCGCCGCCATTTGGCCAGTGCCAGCGATGACCAAACCATCAAGCTATGGGATGTGCAAACTGGAGAATGCCAACAAACCCTGGAAGGACACCAAAATGCAGTGTGGTCGGTTGCTTGGAGTCCGAATGGTCATTCTCTCGCCAGTGGCAGCACCGATCGCACCATTCGCCTGTGGCAGCCCACCACCGGAGAATGCCTTAAAACGCTAAAAGGGCATCATGCCTCCGTCCGTCCACTCGCCTGGAGTTCGGATAGCCAGTTTTTGGCCAGTGGGTCTTACGATCGCACCATCCGAATTTGGCAGGTTGAGACGGGCAAATGTCTGAACATTCTGCGGGGGCATAGTAGCTCGGTGTGGTCGGTGGCGTGGAGTTCCGGTGGGGATGAGGCAACTTCAAACGCACCATCGCCCCATGCAATGCCAACCAATACAATACCAACTAGTACAATATCAACCAATACAATACCAACGGGGCTTTTAGCGAGTGCATCTTACGATCGCACGGTGCGGATTTGGAACCCTAAAACAGGGCAGTGTCTCAAACTGTTGCAGGGACATAGCAACCTCGTATGGACAGTGGGATGGCGTTCAGATAGCAAGGTCTTGGCCAGCGGCAGTGATGACCAAACCATTAAACTCTGGGACTTAGAAACCGGACAGTGCCTCAAAACGCTCCAGGGACACTGCAATCAAATTTCTGCGATTTCCTGGAATCCAGATGGTCAAATTCTGGCGAGTGGCAGCGATGATCATCTGGTGCGACTGTGGGATATCCAGACCGGAGAATGCCTCAAAACGCTCCAAGGACACAACAACGCTATCTGGACGATGGCTTGGCATCCTCAGGGGGGAATGTTGGCAAGTGGCAGCGTGGATCGATCGGTGCGGCTGTGGAATGTGTCTGGACAATGCCTCAAAATTCTGCCGGGTCACGGTAATCCAGTTCGTTCCATTTCCTGGAATGCAGATGGAAAAACCCTGGCTGTCGGCAGCAACACTAACACCATTCGGATCTGGAATGCTGCAACTGGGCGATGCTTAAAAACCATTGACAGCCACCAGAGTCGGGCAATTTCGGCTGCCTGGAGTCCAGACGGAGAAATCCTTGCCGCGGGGCACGACGACCATACGGTGAAGCTGTGGGATAGCAAAACTGGCTCTTGCCTGAACACGCTGGAAGGTCACACAAATTGGGTCTTGTGCGTTGCTTGGAGTCCGGATGGCAAAATTTTGGCTAGCAGCAGCGACGATCGCACCATCAGACTGTGGGATAGCAAAACCGGAACCTGTCTGCATACCCTGGCTCAGCATACAAACTGGATTTGGTGCATCCGGTGGAATGCCGACGGGTCGCGGCTTGCTAGCGGCAGTGATGACCAAACTATTCGGATCTGGAATCCTTTTACTGGAGAATGTCTTGCCCTCCTCCAGGGACACCGCAACCTGGTACGAACCCTGACATGGCATCCTGATGGCACCCTTCTGGCAAGCGGCAGCAGCGACGAAACCATCAAACTGTGGAATGTGCAAACCGGAAAGTGCCTTAAAACCCTGAGAGCCGATCGACCCTATGAAGGGATGAACATTACCGGAATCATGGGGTTAACGGAAGCCCAAATTCTGACATTGAAAACGCTAGGGGCGATCGAACAGCCTGCACCATAAGAAACCATGCAGTAGAAATCATAAATCTAAAGAAGGTGCATACAAATCACTGAAAAACCGACAGATAAAGATAAAATCTGGCAAAAGTTGAGTTTTTTCCAATGAATCTCCTTATTTCACTAAAATGAATTGCGAACAAGCCCTGGAGATTGCCAACACCGTCGTTTATGCCTACGCAGGACGGCATCTTAGCCCTGTTGAAACGCTGATTCTCAAAGGTTCATGGCAAAACCTGACCTACGAAGCCATTGCCGAGGAAGCCGGATATTCTGTGCGCTACATCAAAGGAGACGTTGGGGCAAAGTTTTGGAAACTGCTGGGTCAGGCATTGGGAGAGCCTGTTAGCAAGACCAATTTCCGGGCTGCCTTAGAACGATGTGCTTCTGGCACAAGATTGACCAACCAAGGAGCAATCCGCGAGCCCCAACAAACAACAAACCAAAATCAAGCAGGCGATCGTCCGCTTTCCACCCTGTCTCAGCCTGCCACCTTCATCCAACCTGCTGCCCTGCCTTCTAGCTTGCCCCTCTCTTCGGACTCGGTGCTATCCTCTACGCCTGCCTCCGCTCCCCAATGCGAATGGAACGATGCGATCGATGTCTCCCTGTTCTACAACCGCACGGAAGAATTTAAAACGCTCCTCACCTGGATTGCTCACGATCGCTGTCGTTTAGTTGCCATTTTGGGAATGGGCGGCATTGGCAAAACGGCCCTGTCAGTAAAATTAGCGCAGTTTTTTGGGCGCAACGAAGACAGCACCGAGAAGCAAGACATTTCAGGTTTATACGACAGTGAAGCATTGCCCACAGCTCCAAACGCCTTTCGATTTATCATCTGGAAATCGTTGCGGAACGCGCCTCCCCTGAAAGAAGTTTTGAGCGACCTGATCTTTTTCCTGTCAAACCAACAAGATACGGAGGTACGGCTAAGTCGGCTAATGCATTGGCTGAGAATGTCTCGCTGTTTGGTAGTTTTAGACAACGTGGAAGCCATTATGCAACCGGGCAACCGGGCAGGGTTTTACCAACCGGGATACGAAAACTATAGCGAGTTGTTTCGGGCGATCGGAGAGTCTCAGCATCAGAGCTGTGTAGTTTTGACGAGCCGCGAAAAGCCAGTTGAAGTGGCAGAACTGGAAGGCATTGAACTGTGGGTGCGATCGATGCAGCTTGGAGGGTCTGTGGAAACAGCCCAAGCCTTGATCGAAGCAAACCGGCTCGTGGGCACGGTTGCCCAAAAACAGCAGCTTTGCCAAATGTATGGCTATAATCCGCTTGCCCTCAAAATTGTATCAACCTCCATTCGAGGCTTGTTTGACGGTGACATTAACGAATTTCTCACTGCCAACATTGCCGTCTTTAGCGGAATTCGTCGCCTGCTAGAACAGCAATTTGAGCGGCTCTCGCCCCTAGAGCAAAGCATTATGTACTGGCTCGCCATCAACCGTGAATGGACATCGATCGCCGAGCTAGCCGAAGATATTTTTCCGGCAGTCAGCCGTCCAGAATTACTGGAAGCCCTAGAATCCCTCAATTGGCGATCGTTAATTGAAAAAGCGACCCCCACAACTGCCACGTCCCTAGTCCGTACCGTGAGTCAGTACACGCAGCAGCCCGTCGTCATGGACTACGTGACTGAACAAATCATTGAGCAAGTTTGTCGAGAAATTAAAGATTGGGGCAGTGAAACGCCAGAACCAGACAACCTCTCGCCTTCCCGCCCGCCACTTTCCCCTTTATTCCAAACTCATCCACTGCTCAAAACCACCGTTAAAGACTACGTTCGCGAAAGCCAAACCCGCCTCATCCTAGAACCGATCGCCCATCAACTGCGAGATAGCTTTAGCTCTGATGCAGCCCTATCAGAAAGGTTTCAGGCAATTCTCGATCGGCTGCGGCAAGAAACCCTATTTACCTCTGGGTATGCGGCTGGAAATGTGATCAACCTTTGTGCAACATTGCAGATTGATTTGACGGGCTACAATTTTTCGCGGCTGAGCGTCTGGCACGCCTGCCTCCAATCGGTGAATTTACATCGGGTAAACTTTGCCCATGCTGACCTGTCAAAGTCTATCTTTAGTCAAACCTTTGGCTATGTGCTGTCGGTGGCGATGAGTCCCGATGGTTCGCTGGTGGCCACCGGAGACGGAAATGGACAGATCCGGCTATGGCGATCGACCGATGGACAACCCCTATCCATTCTGCAAGAGGGATACACAAGCTGGATTTGGTCAGTCGCCTTCAGCCCCGATGGGCAAACTCTGGCGAGCGGCAGCGTGGATCAAACCATTAAGCTGTGGGATGTTTCCACCCAACGCCACCTCAGAACTCTACACGGTCATAGTAATTGGGTGCGATCGGTTGCCTTTGCTCCACAACTCGATGCAAGCAGCCCCCATCGACAATTTTTAGCGAGTGGCAGTACCGATCGCACGGTGCGGATTTGGGATTATCAAACCGGAGAATGCATCCGAGTTTTAGATGAACAAGACGATGCGGTTTGGTCGGTGGCATGGCACCCCAACGGCAACTTCCTGGCAACGGGCAACCACAACGCCACACTGAAACTGTGGGATGTCACCACTGGAGAATGTCTGGCTGTGCTGAGCGGCCATCGTCAATGGGTGCGATCGGTTGCCTTCAGCCCAAACGGTCAATTCATCGCGAGCGGAGCCGACGACCACACTATCCGAATTTGGGACACCAAAACCGGAGAATGCCTGCGGGAACTGGTGGGCCATACCAATGCGGTTTGGTCGGTGAAGTGGAGTTTTCAAGGGCAAACCTTGGTCAGCGTTTCCCACGATCAAACCGTGCGCGTTTGGGATGTCGGAACTGGGCAATGCCTCAAACGTTTAGTGGGACATACCAATTGGGTTTGGGATGCTGCCTGGAGTCAGGACGGACATCGCGTTGTCACCGTTGCCCACGATCGCACCATCAAACTGTGGGATACCCAAACCTGGAGCTGTATGCGAACAATTCGGGGCCATACTATTGTGGCAATGTGCTTGGCCTTCAGCCCGGATGGTAAAACCCTGGCAGGCAGTTGTGATGACCATGTTGTGCGGCTGTGGAATGGAGAAAATCAGCCGTTGCAACTCCTTGGGCATACGCGGGTTGTTTGGTCGGTTGCCTGGAGTCCCGATGGCAAAACGATCGCCAGCAGCAGTGATGATCACACAGTCAGGCTATGGAACCCCCGAAGCGGCGAATGCCTGCATGTGTTACAGCACAATCACTGGGTCTGGTCGATCGCCTGGCACCCTAACGGCAAATGGCTGGCTACCAGTTCTCAAGATTACTGTATCCGCATTTGGGATCTGTCCACGCGGCAGTGCATCAAACTGCTAAAGGGACATGCAGACTCCATTTGGCATATTGCCTTCAGTCCCGATGGCAAAACCCTGGCGAGCGGCTGTGATGACCATACGGTGAGGCTTTGGAATCTAAGTACGGGCGAATGTAGCGATATTCTACCCCATGAAAATTCTGTTCGCCGCATTGCCTTCAGCCCAGATGGCAAAACGATCGCCAGCAGTAGTGCCGACCCCATTGTCCGCATCTGGGATATTTCCAGCAAAGCCTGCATCCAGACCCTACTCGGCCATACCAGTGCTGTTTGGTCGGTGGCGTGGCATCCCAATGGAGCTTATTTGGCAAGCGGTGGAGATGACCAAACCGTGCGGGTGTGGGAGCGGTCAACGGGAGAGTGTATCCACCGCTTGGAAGGACACACCAGCCAGATTTGGTCAATCGCCTGGAGTCCAGATGGTCAAACGATCGCCAGCAGCAGTGCCGATCGCACAATTCTCCTCTGGGACAGCACCACCGGAGCCTGTATCCGCACCCTTAGAGCCACCCGCCCTTACGAAGACATGCTGATCACCGGCATCAGTGGTATCACCGAAGCTCAAAAAGCAACCTTGAAGGCCTTAGGAGCGATTGAAGGCAGAGAAGGGGAAACCTAGGAAGTTAAAGAACTTTACGCCCCACCTGCTCATTCAACAATTCCAAGGTTTGCGGTTGGGAAAGGTTGATCAACGGCAGGGCAACCGGAGCCGTAAGTTGTAAAAAGATTTCTTGAATCCCAAATTCTTGCTGAAGCGAAGTTTCAATTTGGTGCAACAGCCGATCGCGCCCTTCCCCAGACGGAATGCTGACCGTCAAATGGGCCAAAAGGGCATCTTGCCCCAGAGCGATCGACCAAATTCGCAACTGCTGAACCGCTTCCACCCCCTCATAGCCCGAAAGATGAGCCTGGATTTGTTGGGGATCAAGGTGAATCGGCGTTTTTTCCAGCAAAATGTGTAAACTTTGCCGTACCAGGGGAATGGCTCCCAGAGCAATAAAAATTGCAACGCCCAAACTCGTCACGCTGTCTGCCCAGTTCCAATGAAATTGCCAAACGACGATCGCCGCAACAATCACTCCCACCGCGCTGACCGCATCTGCCACCATATGGAGAAAAGCACCGCGCAAGTTCAGATCTTGTTGGCTGCCATCGTGTAGCAAAAAAGCATTCACGCTGTTGATGATGAATCCGATAATCGCTGTCACCAGCATGGGGATGCTCAAAATCTCATCAGGGGGTGATCCCAACCGATTGAGGGCTTCCCAACCGATCCAGCCCGCCACCAGCAGCAACCCGACCCCATTCGCTAATGCCGCCAAAATTTCAATTCGTCGATATCCAAAGGTGGCTTGCTCCGAGGCTGGAAACCGCGCCATCCAGGAGGCCAGAAGAGCCACCCCCAACGCCAACCCATCTGATACCATGTGCCCCGATTCGGCCACCAATGCCAAACTGTGGCTGATCCAGCCAACACTACCCTCAACTCCTGCCAAACAGATAATCAGAATGAGTGCGATCCAGAGCGATCGCGTTTTGTGGGTAGATGGAGAAACCGTATGAGAGTGAAAGCAGCCAGCGTGACAGTTATGGTACATACCGCGATCGAATTCAGCCTAATTTACATCAATCGAAACGATTCCCAAGGCTAAAGTTCCCACTTCAGCCATAATTTCGGGCTTTGCCCTGTTAATTCTAGGAGAAACAAAAAGAAGGATAAAGCCTGACGCAACCACTCTCAACAAAAGTAGGACTCACGCAGTTGCCTTGCTGATAAATTTTCTCCAATGGAGACGCTCCGCGAACAGGCCCACAGCGAAAACCCATTCATGGAAGTTAAGGAAATAATCGAGTCATTGTCTTGTGGGTTGGGCCTCTTGCCCGCCTAATCCGAGGATGGGCATCATTACCGGATTAAATTCTTAACTTCGATAAATGGGTTATTTGAACAACCGGAGCCAGTTTATGGAGGTTAAAAATTAAATTCAGTCATTGCAATTGGGTGATCGTCCCACTGGCAGCCAAGATGCCTGCGCTACGAATTGCCCGATTAAATTATTAATTTCCATGAACTGACTTTCGCTGTAAGGGAATTGATTTCTGGGTGCGAAGTGCGTAACTCCTGAAAAGATAGAGGAAATTTTCTTGCACTTAGCCAGTGGCGTTTGGCTTTATCCTGCTTTACTGTTAGCTTTCGCTTCCCTCTTCCAAAGCTCGGAACATTTCTTTGGGAATGACTCCATGAATTCCTTTGACAATATCCACAACCTGAGATACTTCAAAGTCGATCGCCGCGCTACCAAATAGCAGAGCATCCGGCTTAGTCATGCCGTATTTTTCGTTCATGATTCGCAAGTATTCCCGTACCGAATCCTTCATGGCTTCGTTGAGGTCTTCATCTAGCCCAACGGCATACCAAGCATCCTCAGTTTCGCCCATTGGGTTAGTCAACTCCATGTCTTTGTGGACGATGAGTTGGAAGGTCGGAGTTAGAGAACATTCGATCGCCGTCAGGGCCACTTCACCATTTCCCTGAGCGCAGTGTGGATCACCTGAGTAAAACAAGGCTCCGGGAACCTGAACCGGAAGGTAAAGGCTGCTGCCAATGCCTAGGTGCTTGATGTCAATATTGCCGCCATAAACGCCCGGTGGCACTGAGTTTACCGCATCTTCTGGATCTGCCGGAACCACACCCATCAGACCCATAAAGGGAGCAAGCGGAATGTCTAGATTCGCCAATCCATTGGACGGACGGAAAATTCCAACTCCACGCTCTGTTTCTAGGGGGATCACCTTCGTGTAAATGGGTGCATCATTTTCAGGATACTCTCCGGGCAATGCTCCTCTCCCATGCCGGTTGGAAATCACGCCGTAGGGAACGCGATAGTCAATATCCAGCGTTTTGATTTCCAAGACATCTCCCGGTTCTGCCCCTTCCACATAAATTGGGCCAGTAATAACATGAGGGCCAGGGCCGGTTTTTTCCATCTCCGCTTTTACAACAAGTTGATCCGGCAAAATATCCGTCTCAGCAATTCCACCCCCAGTCAGAAACTCGATCGTATCTCCCTGGTCTGGCAAAATCCCTTCATGGGAAACCGTCTCCATCCGAATCATGTCACCTGACTGCACCGTTAAAATAGGGGCACTATCAGGCTTGAACAACTCACCCCAGATTAAATTGCCCGGCTCCGATTTCACCTCATACAGCGTTCCAGTCGATTGCGCCACTTCAGCCGCAGGAACTCCCTGAGACGAGCCAAGAATTCCAACAAAAAGCGTTATAGCCACCAAACTACCCAGAATCGATCGCCATTTCCGCCGAAAGACTCTAGAAACTTGAGCCAATGTCATGATTCATTAACCTCCTAATGTTCTCCTTCACACCGATCGCAGTAATTTAGCTGCAAATAGTTAATCAGGAACTGAATTAGTGAACAACTTTTCAGGATTCCTTTTTTGTGTGCTAAGCTACAAAAAACTTTAATGAAGAAAAAAGGAGGAGGAGACAAATTGCAAAATTGGACAGCAAAAAGCCGCCAGTGATAAGCGATCGAGCATCCAGCAGAACAAACTAACCGGACTTCTGATGCTAATCAACTGACGACTTGTAGATTAGAAAACGGGCTAACCCGAAACTGGTTGGATTAACCCGTCAATTTGGGAACGCTGAGAGGGACTACTTTTGCAGCACCAGCTTAACGTTAGCGTTTTGCAAACCAGGACGCTTCACTTCAGCCAGAGTCTTGTTCACAGCATACTTCTGGTTGATGGAGTTGATTAGCTCAGTCTGGTTATGCTTCTTAGCAACGCCCCAGAGATCAGCGATCAGGTCGAAGGAACCATCAGCATTGCGAGACCAGCCCAGATCATATTCGCCTTCGAGAACAGCAACGATGTCTGAACGAACGCGCTGACCGTTGTAGCCACGAACATCAGCTTCAGCCTTAACAGTGATGCCCAGGTCACGCAAAGAGGACTTCAGGATTTCTGCATCAGTGATCTTGGTGCGAAGAGTGCTAAAGTGAGACATTTTAGGATTTCCTCCTGTAGAGAAGTTGAGAGAAACGACAACAGTTTAGGTGTGAGAGTGCCGTACAGTTTAGCGGTTGGAATGCCAACGGTAGCGGCTGTTTTGTTGAACTGCTAGCCAGGAATGACTAGCCTTTCCCCTCCTGTTGGGAGCAGGAGAGAAAGCCTGTTAAAACTCCAGTCGCTGGTATTCAGCCACCGTATCCGAAGCAGGACGGGCACGCTGTTGGGCCCATTTCCGTAGAGCTTCTACCTGCTCGGTCATGGTTCTGGAGAGTGGGAAGGTTGCCCGAATGGCAGCAATAATATCTAGCTGCGTGAACTCTCGGTTGTGGGCAAACGCATCGTACATAGCGGCAATAATGGCTTGCTCAATCTCAGCACCAGAGTAACCATCTGAGATTTTCGCCAACTGATCCACATCAAACCGAGTGATATCCGGACGACGCTTGCCAAGGTGGATAGTAAAAATCTGTTTGCGCTCCTCTTCGCTCGGTAAATCAACGAAGAAGATTTCATCGAATCGTCCTTTCCGCAAGAATTCACCAGGGAGTCGCTCAACGCGGTTTGCCGTTGCCATGACAAACACAGGTGACCTTTTCTCCTGCATCCAGGTTAGGAATGAACCCAGAATCCGGCTAGATGTCCCAGCATCGGAATCAGCAGAACCCGCACTTCCAGCAAACGCTTTATCTAGCTCATCAATAAACAGAATGGCAGGTGAAACAGATTCAGCCGTTTTTAGAGCGTTTCGCAGGTTAGCTTCCGACCGACCCACCATAGAGCCGTCGTAAACACGCCCCAAATCAAGTCGGAGGAGAGGCAGTCGCCATTCATTAGAGGTGGCCTTGGCAATCAGCGACTTACCGCATCCTGGCACACCCAATAGAAGGACTCCCTTCGGCTGGGGCAAACCATACTCCCTAGCTCGCTCAGTAAAGGCGATCGAGCGCTGCGTTAGCCAGAGTTTTAGGTCATCAGAACCGCCAATATCCTCTAAGGTTCCTTCCTCCTCAAGGTACTCCAGAATCCCATTACGGCGAATGAGCTGGCGTTTCTCAGAGAGAACAATATCGACTTCTGACTCAGTTAACCGTCCGGCTGTAACAAAAGCTTTCCGGTACACTTTCTCTGCCTCATCGCGAGTTAAACCAAGAGCAGCAGAAAGCAGCTTCTCGCGTGTTTCGGTTGTAATCTTAGCAGCATCAGAACGACGAGATAGCTGATCTCTACGTGCCTGATCCAACTGGCCCGAAAGCACATGATTTAACTCTTCCATGTTGGGCAAAGGATAGTCTACAACGGCAACCTCTTTCTCCAGTTCAATGGGAACCTGCTGGAGAGGAGACATCAAAATGATGGTCTTGTAGGAATCCTTAAAGCTAGCGATCGCGTCTCTCAGCCACCGGGTGACGGCTGGGGAGTCGATGAAGGGATGTAAATCTTTGAATACAAAGACTCCCGGCTCTCGCTGGCGCACCACCCACTCAATGGCCGCTTCTGGCGAAACAGTATTGTGCTGAGTGACGTTGCGAGGCTGACCATACTCGACAATCCCATGAGTAACCGTCCAAACAAAGACGCGACGTTGAGGCTTTATTTGAGCGACTGACGCAATCGCCTGCTCTGCCCGCTCTTCCTCGGAAGTGACGAGGTAGATCAGAGGATATTGAGCCTGAACTAAAATACTAAGCTCTTCTTTCATGATCATCGACCTAAGTATGGAGACGGTGCAGACGTTGCTGTAACTACAATGCTTCTATTGAAGCAACTCATTAAACTAAACCAATCCACTAAGCGGAATAGAATGACAAAGTTCATCCCAGAAGAGGAACTAGCTCATTTTCCTGATCAGAGTCAGAATGCTGCTCTGACATGCTCACAGGTGACGACGCTCCATCTTCAACTAAAACAGTAGGCTGCTCACCCACCGAAGCCATCTCTCCCTGCCTTACCACCAGTGAACTCGCACACTCTGGACAAGTATAAATCTGATGACTATGACCGTGAGCCGATTCTACTTCATCCACAACATCGGGGTGTTCAAGGTAGAAAACGAGTGCCCGTTCAGCAATGGCAGACATTGGTTCCAATTCAACCGCCGATCGAATTTTGAGTTGACGGTGCAATTCCGGAGGGAGATAGAGTGTGACTTTGTGTTTATCTTGCATATAACGACTACATGGTTAATACCCGGGTATGGAAGCCAGAATAATCCCCACGAACCTAGACTGTCAAGACGCTAGAACAGTATGACAGCAATATTGTTACATCTGTTTACAAACATGAAGCCATAAAAAAGCGGTAGTGGTCGCACACTACCGTCTTGATGGATGAATCAGTTTGTAAAGGAGGGATTCCGGGAGCCAGTAGCTTCACACAGGACTGCTAGAGTAAATGCGCTGCTGTTGCAGAACCTGTTGGTAAAGCTCCTCTAGCTGAGTGATGTTTCTGCCGAGGGTGTAGCGATCGAGGACTCGCTGCCGCGCTTTTCGCCCTAATAGGGTGGTCAATTCTGGGTGGTCTCTAAACATGGGAAGCAAGGTTCGTAGCTGGGTAGACACCTGTTGGGTGCTCAGAACAATGCCCGCCCCTGCTTCTAATACTTCTCCATCTGCCCCAGCATCCGTTGCCACACAGGCTACCCCACAGGCCATTGCTTCTAATAACGAGAGTGAGAGACCTTCTACCAAAGACGGCAAAATAAACACATCAGACCCGCGCAAGATCTGAATGCGCTGCTGCTCGTTGGCAATAAAGCCCATCCAAACCACACCCAAATCTGCCCCGTAGCTGCTCATTAACATCGGAGCAAGGGGGCCATTGCCCACCACCACTAACTTGCTGCCTGCCCCCATATCCGCTTGCTTCCAGGCCTTTAACAACGATTCAACGTTTTTTTCAACCGCAAGCCGCCCCTGGTAAACAAAAACACGCTGGGCATTAAGTTCAGATTTCAGCTTGGATAGACCTGGTGAATACTTGTTGATGTCTACCCCGTTGGGAATTACGGCCACCTTATGCGTTGGCACGCCCAACCGCACCAGCAAATTTCGCTGCACCTGCGAAAAAACGATGACGCAGTGATAGTTTGCCAAAAAGGGCGCATACAGTTGGTACATCAAGTGCTGTGTACCCGATGTAAAGTTGCGCCGTTTGCGATCGAACGGGGGGTGAAAGGTTGCCACCAAGGGCAGCCCCAATTCCTCGCAAATTTCTGGAAGCAGAAAGTCTAGGGGAGAAAGGGTAAGGGAAGCATGAACCAGGTCAGGTTGGAGCTTTTGGAGGGCGCGGGTGAGAACTTTTGACGATCGCAGGGAAGGGATGGTATAAATTTGCGATTTATAAAGAAAAGGAATAGGAACTTCAGGACATTCCGATGGCGACAACGCCGCGTCATCTTCTGGAGCAAAGTGGAGAAAACTGACCCGATGCCCTCGGTCTAGCAGTGCGTTAGTAACTTCTCTGCCATAGGTGACGTTGCCACAGAACGGAGATTTCTTTCCAAGCCAGGCAATATGCATTCACGTTAATTACGGTAGTTGCGGAACATTTAACCCAGTATTAAGGATTCTAGAGGGTTATGACGCATTTTGATTGAATTGCGTACGAGAAATTGACCAAGACAGGATACCACCGAATAGAGCCAAAAAGGCTAACCCAATGAATACGGTTTGTAACCCGAAGAACGCTTCAGCAACTCCAGCTAGGGCAAGGGGCAAACTCAGCGCAATGTTAATCGCATTGTTTTGCAATCCAAACACCTTGCCGCGCATCTCCTCTGGCGTTTCTTCCTGAATGGCCGTTTGCATTGGCACGCCCGTAATTGCCGCGCAAGCTCCTAAAACCACTAGCAGGGGCAAGGTCGGAAAAAGGTGCTGCGTAAAAAAGGAAACCGCCGCCAAAGAAGCCGCCATGCCGATTGACCCATACAAGCTCAGCTGGGCACGAGAGAGGCGTTGACCGAACTGCCCGACTCCGACTGCCCCGATCGCCATTCCCACGCCCCCAGCCGCCAGCAAGAAGCCAAACTGAGAAGATTTAATTTCGGGCATTACCTCTGCTAGCCGCACCGCCAGCACCGCCAGAGCCGCAAAGATTGAAAACAAAATGACCAACTGAATCATGGCAGACCGAACATGGCCTTGCTGCTTCAGGTAGCGCAGCCCATCCCGAATGTTTGCCCAAACGTCTGGCAACGACTCATCAGAATCAGAAGGGGAAGTTTCTTTCGTCTTGAGCAACATCAGAATTAATCCAGCGATCGCATAGCTGCCACCCACCACCAATTCCTTGCCAAAATCTGAGCCAGCATGAACCTGAGAGCCAAGGGGCCCAAAGAAGCGATCGGCGATTTCCAGCAGGGGTTCCCCCAAGGCAAACCCCACAATCACCGAAGCCATCATGGTCATGGTGTAAAGGGAATTGGCAGAGAGCAAATGTTTGCGCTCGACGAGGAGGGGAATAGCGGCTTGTTCGGCAGGGGCAAAAAATTGGGTGAGCGTGGATACCAAAAAGGTGACAACGAGCAACACCAGAAAGCCCGCAGGCAAACCGGCAAAAGGGCTAACATCCCGGAAGAACCACAGCAGGATTGGCAAACTGAGAACCAAGCCCCCCCGTAAGAGATTCGTTGCAACCAGCACAGCACGCTTCCGCCAATGATCGACAAAAACTCCTGCCACTGAGCCAAACAGGATAGCTGGAATGGTGAAGGCGATCATCAAGGAAGAAACCCACCCGCTAATGGTTTGCCCTTCAGATTGGAACCGGCTAGCAATTAGCGCAATCATTAGCACCAAGTACACCTTGTCTGCTAGTTGAGAGAAAACCTGACCGCTCCACAGCTTCAAAAAGTTCAAGTTTCGCAAGACAGGCAGCAAACCTCGTTCCGGTTCTTCCAAATCAGCTTGAGCGGTGGGAGTATGACCATTGGAGGCAAACCCGTTACCGTTGTTGCTACCTTTACGATCGCCGTTTGAGCCAGCATCAGCGTTTAGGGTGCTATTACCGTGCGTTGATGATCGTCCTGCCTTTGGAAGAGCCGGGTTGGAGGGTGACACCGTAGTGTCTGAGTCATCAGGCGAGGGCGATCGCTCTCCGGATACATCAAACGGTTCGATCGACGTGTAGTTTTCTAGTTCTTCAGAAAGTCGATCGGTCTGTGAATGAAGCTCAGCACAAAAAAGATAGTCGAGCGAGGGTTGCCCCAACCTGGGGTAGCCAGGAGGTTGATTCGCACTTCGATACGATTGTCCAGACTGACCCTTGCCAGCCTTTAAGTGTAAATGGCTTGGCATTGTTCTTGGAGTTAGGGGCTGTAGGTCTGGGTTATATCGCATCATGGGGTGAGCTGTGAAAGTGAACGAACAGAGACGAAACAAAGATCGATGAGGGCAGCCGAGCGAATGGGTCGATCAAAATGATACTGGGCATAGTGCCGCAAAACTCGCTCGATCGAAAGCCAGTCTTGAACCGTTGGCGACAGTGAATGCTTTGCTTCAACCATCTCCTGGGAAAAGTTAGGTTCAGGTAAGTATTGCAGCAACTTTAATTCAGCCGCCGTGAGCCGTGCAGACAAATCTGCCGAGTGGGGTTCAGCTAAATTGATAATCCCACCTGCTACTGTACTAAACCCAACGCGCCAGTCTGGATCAGCAAAATTGGGTATAACTTGCTGCTGGGTGATACAACAACTTTGCACCTGTGGGGCCAGTCCTGCTACTGCCAATAGGTGGAATGTGGCATGGGCTAGGTAGGGCAGTATCATTGCCGTTGAAGCCTTTTCCAGTCGGCTTAACTGCTGCCGCAGCAGGTGAAACAATTCTGCTTGGGACTGTTCACTGAGAGCTTGGTAAAGGGCTAGCTCTGCCAAATATTGGCTTGCAGTTAGCTTTGATAAATCCTGACTTAAACCAGGATAGGACTCCAAGCTTTCTGCCTGAATCACCTTGTCAAGGTTTCGCCCCTTCGCAATTAACAGTTGATTGACCACAAACAGACTACTGCGCCCACCCAAGCTGGATTTGTGCTTGCGGGAACCCGGAGCAACGGCTCGCAGCAGCCCATACTCCTCGGTGAGAATGGTCAGCAGGCGATCGGACTCACCCAATGGTGCGCTTTTAAGGTTGATGCCGATTGCCTTGTAGGTTCCGCTTGCCATAGAGGATATATAAAGAATGATATCGTCGCTTTTTATATTCTTTAACCTTTCTCTTCCAGCGTATCGCGTTGGCGGATCAAATCGGGCCCACGGGAAGTTCCTAATCGGGTTGCCCCAGCCAAGATTAGCTCGATCGCCTGTTCTGGAGTCCGAATTCCACCAGATGCTTTAATGCCAATGCGATCGTTGGAAAGCTGTTTCAACAGTCTGACATCCTCAACGGTTGCCCCGCCAAACCAGCCGGTACTTGTCTTCAAAAACGAAACACCTGCATCCAAGCAAACTTCTACGGCTGCCTTTTTCTCGCGATCGGTGAGTAAGCTCATTTCCAGAATGGCTTTCACGACAGGCGCGACTTCGCAAATTTCAGCCATTTCCCGGTGCAGTTTCTCAGTTTCCCCCTGTTTGAGCCAGCCCAAGTTGATTACAACATCCAACTCAGTTGCCCCGTTTTCGATGGCTTCCTGAGCTTCATAAAGTTTCGTCGCACTCGTCGTCGCCCCTGTCGGAAAACCAATCACCGCACAAACTTGAGGCTGCTTGCCATGAAGTAGTTCTACGGCTTGAGGTACATGCACCGGGTAAACGCAGACGGCTGCAAACCCAAATCGATCGGCTTCAGCACACCACTGAACCACATGCTCCGAAGTGGCAGTTTGGTTAAGGAGAGCATGATCGATAAATTCCGCTAAATTAATGTCAGGATATGCGTCTGCCATTCCTCTGCCTAGAGCTTCTGCTTATAACTTGTATCAGAAAAAGGAAGAGAAGATATAGCCCCTAAAGGGGTGAGATCGTGTACAACGACACATCCTCCTGAGGCAGCTACGCTATTCTTTTAAAAGAGCGAAATTAAACTTTTGTTGCATTCTCTCTAGGTGTTAAGACGTTTACCGAGGTTGATATGGCTTCTGTTTCTGTAACCCAAAGCCACTTTTCAGAAAACGTAACCTGGGACAACTTAAAGCGGGCAATTGCCTCTAGTTCTGGCTTCCAACGATGGCAGGCAGAACAAACAGAGACGAAGACCCAACCGTTAGAAAAAAGTTTGGACGCAGGTGCCAGTTTGGATCATTTAGTGAGTCGCTATCTTCGAGAAACGTTAGAGACACTCGCTTACTGAATTAATCGGGGGTAAGTAACCGTAATGGAAATGAGGGAGAGCTTTTAGGAACCCTCCCTGCTGCCATTACTTTTGCCATTGGAAATGTAGAGAGTTACGGTATTCCGAGCGTTTCTAAGATTCCAGAAAGCCCTTCCCGGACAGTAGACACTCCTTCCTGCATGGCATGAATCTGGCGGTATGCATTCACAGCCCGATCGCCATTCACATGAATTTCGCGAGTTGGATAGTTTTGCAGCACTTCAAGTAGGCTAACGCGCCCCCCATTGCTCGCCGAAAGGATCAGGGCAGACCGCATTGCCTCCCGGTTCGTTTCCCCCGATGGGGTATGAATGAAGTCGCCCATTTGATCCAGCACGACATCACCAACCGCATTGTTCAACATGCGATCGAGCATCACAACATCAACTTCCACTTCCCGCGAAAGTAGCTCCCGAAACTGTTCTGGGTCTTGTCCAGACATCCGAAAATAGGCCCGAAGCTGGCGGGTCGTTTCGCCCGTTTCCACAAAGCGGGTGAGATCCTCAACGGAGGCAGAGCGTTGCAGCACACCGTACCGCATCACAACTTGCTCAGCTGCATTTCCACTGGTTTGACTGACCATCACTCCTGCAATGGCAAAGCTCATACCAGCCAGCCAGCGTACTGCCCAATGCAGACGTGAGGATGATGAGCGCATAGTTCCTCCTTGTTTGGCACAGTCTCCCTTCAGTTTATGTTGTACCTGTTGTAAATGACGACAGCCAGGCCAAGTTAGTTGCAGCCTCATCATAAAAATCGCGATAAAATTCGGCCGGTTCACTTTGTAAAATCTAGAACTCTCCTGTGATGACTCCTCCCCTTTCCTACGCTGAGATTGAAGCGGCATCCGTTAGGCTGCGTCATCAGGTTAACCAAACGCCAGTGATGACCTCTCGCACGGTAAACGATCGCACGGGTTGCCAAGTGTTCTTTAAGTGTGAGAACTTTCAGCGATCGGGATCGTTTAAGTTTCGGGGAGCGTTTAATGCCTTAGCGAGTTTGTCGGAACAAGAGCGGCAGCGGGGTGTGTTGACCTATTCTTCAGGAAATCATGCTCAGGGGGTGGCTTTGGCAGGCAAACTGCTGAATATTCCCACCACGATCGTCATGCCCCACGATGCCCCGGCGGTGAAACTAGCTGCCACACGAGGCTATGGAGCAGAAGTAATCCCGTACGATCGATCGGAGACAACCCGCGAGGCATTGGTCAAAAAGATCGCCCAAGAGCGTGATGCAACCATCATTCCGCCCTACGATTATCTACCTGTCATTGCGGGGCAGGGAACCACCGCCAAGGAACTGTTTGAAACAGTGGGCGAATTGGATTTGCTATTGGTCTGCTGTGGAGGGGGTGGGCTGCTGTCGGGCTGTGCCATTGCCGCCAATACATTGTCACCTCAGTGCCGGGTGGTGGGCGTGGAGCCAGAAAATGCAGATGATGCCACCCGATCGTTTCACAGTAAAACCCTACAAACTGTCCATAATCCAGATACGATCGCCGATGGAGCACGGACTCCCTCATTGGGCAACTACACCTTTCCTCTGGTGTTGCACTACGTTCATGACATGGTGACGGTTTCGGACGATGCCTTACTGCAAACCATGGTCTTCCTATGGGAACGGTTAAAGCTCATCGTAGAACCGACTGGGGCACTAGCGGCAACGGCTCTTTTAGAAGGAAAAGTGAACCCTACTCCCCATTCGCGGGTGGGGGTCATTATTAGTGGGGGAAATGTGGATCTGCGCCGGGTGCTTGGAGTTTTAGTGAGGAGTGAGGAGTGAGGGGGGAGGGAAGAGGAGGGAAGAGGAGAGAGAAAGATAAGGAGGAGAAGGACAGGGAAAAGCAGGGAAAAACAGGAAAGAGGGGAGGCAGAGTTAACCTTTTCCAAATCGATCCTCTGCCTGTTGCCGGATGGCACTCAGGTTTAACACTAACCCTTTGCGTAACCGACGTTCAATCATGCCAACGGGCATCATTCGGGGAGGTAAAACAGACACGCTATAGGAAAGTTCTGTGATTTTGCCGTCTGGCGAGGCGGGTTGAAGCGTCCAACTACCCGTGAATGCCTTGAAATCCCCTTCTACCATGCTGAAGTCGAGGCGATCGGGAAAATGTTCCACCATATCTAGCACCACACGGGCACAGAATTTCAATTTCAGTAATGATTCAATCCCCACTTGCTCAATCCGAATGCCACCTTGGGGATGCTCAATCCGCTGGCTTTTAGACAGGTTGGGAATAAAATCCGCTAAGTGATCATAATCCGTCAGGATTTGCCAAACCTGCTCAATGGAATGGGGAATCTGAATTTTGGCAGCAATCTCCCGTTGTCGTCCTTGAGCATTGCAGGTCGTAATCTCTACCTGCTCAAACGGCAAATCGCCATAGTCATCAGTTAATTCTTCCACCTCGCTATTTTCTAGGTCAGTGAGAAGGCAAGCTTCTTCAGTGGAAGGACGGACTTCAAACTCAGAATTCATAGCCATTTAGCCTGTTTACACGTATCTGTATGGGAAGTATTAGAATCGTTAGGTTCATCTAGCAGCTTTTGTCCTAGATTATCCGAACTTTGGGCAGCCTGTCGCCATTGTTCACCAAATCTGACAAATTTCACCCCTAGGGATTAGGTAATGCTTTGAATCAGCCCTTCAGGACATTGTGGCAAGGTGACAGTGAAGCGGGTTTGCCAGGATGACTGATGTTCTAAAGGATGGCTAGATGCGCCGATCGCCCCGCCCAGATATTCCACCAACCGTTTAACCAGAGCGAGTCCTAGCCCCGTTCCCTGAATCGCCTGCTGGGTGACTCCTTGCCCGCGTCGAAACTTATCAAAAATATAGGGCAATTCATCGGGCAAAATTCCTGCCCCAACATTTTGTAACGCAATGACAACCTGGTTCGCTTGCGGGGTTAACTCATGAAAAACTCGTAGCTGGATCACCGTATCAACATCAGCATATTTTCTAGCATTGGCAAGCAGTTCCATCAAAATTCGGCTGAGGCTATCAGGTTCGGTGTAGAGATTCAGTGGTTTAGGAGGCAGATCAAGCTCTAAGGTGAGGTTTCGTTCTGCCAAAGTTTCGGCGATCGACTGAGCCGTATCGCGGATTAAATAGCGAATATCTAACTTTTGGAGTTGGACGGTAGATGTACTGGTTTCTAACTTTCGTAGTGCCAACAGGTCATTAATCAGTTGGGTTTCCTGAACGCATTGCTGCTCCAGAATGTCTAAGTAGCGGGTACGTCGCTCTGCTGAAAGATCCGCCTGCCGCAACATACGAATGGCCAGGGTCATACTTGTAAGCGGAGTGCGGAGTTCATGGCTAACGGTGCTTAAAAACTCTTCGCGTTCTTCGTGCAGTCGTCGGAGTTGCTCCACCTGTTGGCGAGTTTTTTCGTAGAGCTTCGCTTGGACATCTAAACTGCGCTGAAGTTGGGCCGTTCGTTCCTGTACCAATGCCTGGACGTGTTGGAGCGTCCGCACTTGAATGATAGCGGTACTGAGTTGGGCGGCAACCAGCTTAACAAAGGCAATTTCTTCAGAAGTCCAGAGCCGGTGCTGCTGCTGCTGAAGGACGAAGCTCCCTAGAACCGTTCCCTGATTTTCCAGAGGAGCCAATAAGAGTGCAGGAAAGCGATCGAGGTCAAAAAACGGGGCAGGAGTTGCCTCAGAAACCTGAATCTTTTCAGGTGTCACGTCAGGGAAAAACGAGATGGCGATGGGTTCACTGCTGGTCAAAACTTGACGGCAAAGAGGACAGCTCGAAGCCCAAACTGATTGATCCACTCCTGTCCGCTCCTCCCTTACCCGATCGCCTCTTGGTGTTTCTGATAGCGGTTCTAACCACTCAGCCACCATGCTTGCTTTGGCCTCAATGTTGTGCGATCGGCTTTTGTGGAGCGGATCAGTATATTTCAACAGGACAACCAAACCCCGATCGACCTGTAAGGCAGCAGCACTCCCTTCCACCGCAAGCTGAAAAATTTGATCCAGTTCCCAACTGTTCCGAATGGCAACCGTCAACTGATTAATGAGGTTCTGGTAACGGGCTTGTTGCTCCATCTGCTGTTCAAGCTGGTTTTGGGCCAGGGCAACTGCAACCTGGGGCGAAAGGGATTTGAGTAACTGCACATCTGTCTCCTTCCAGTCGTAAGGTTGCGATCGAATTAAAACAAGCATTCCATTGAGCCGTCCCTGAAACTGCGTGTTTAGCATCAAGACGGCCCGAACGTGGGATGGAATTACGGGCTGTGCAGTCGTTGCGGTTTTACCTGATGCCTTAACAGATTTGTCAGATTTGCTGGATGACCCGTTGGATGACCCGTTGGATGACCCGTTAGATGAACTATTGGATGAACCCGATCGTTGGCTAAAAGCCTGTAGATCATCAATGACGATCGGTTCAGCCTTGGTCAGGTTTCCTTGGATCAGGGGATGGTCAAAAATGGCAAATAGCTGCGGAGAATACTGAAACGTTGCGGTGAAATAGCAGTATGTGTGCTGGAGGTTTTTTGGTTCGTTAATGGGCCCCACATTTGCAACCTGCGGTAAACCCTTTGCTAACGGCCAAATTAAGCAACAATCTGTAGCAAACGCCTCTCCAAGGATTTGGGCAAAGCTGAATAACGCTTCATGTAAAGTTTGGCTGGTCAGGAGGGTCTGAGTCAGGTGCTGAGGGAGGTGAACTGTACTCGTCTGATGTGGTACTGCTGAGTAGAGGTCTGAGGGGGTTGTGGCAAGACTAGATTGAAGCGCAGGAGCGGAAGCGATCGAAGGGGCAGAACCGATCCACTCGATCGGTTTTTCTGAATTAAGGGGCTGAACCTCCCCCTCCATCTTTAAGCGTGATTGACAGTCCATTTTCATCGTTTCCAGACAAGGATGGTGATGCTGCATCTGCTACATCAGAGCCACTTCGCCAACACTCGTTGTAGCACACGAGCAGAACTGACCTTCAATAGCAAAATAGTAAAGATTGAGTCAAGTTTGAAGTAAACTAAGTGGTTCAAACTAGTACAGGCGGGTTAAGCTTAAGCAGATTAAACTTGCGATGAAAATGTAAACCGGCTGTGATGAGTGGTTATCAATATAGCGGTTATCAATATTTGGTATGACTGCCTATTATGAATATTTATGAGGAAGTTTTTTGTGCGGAAGTTTTGTTGACAGGTTGACGATTTAGGACGACCGAGTTGGGAATAATCCAATTGTTAATAACCCAGCGATTGGCAATCCAGTATTGACGAGCCAGGATGCATCTTACAAGGAGAGGTTTACCGTGTGCAGTGTTTTAGCCATATCAACTCAACTAAGTTTAGATTACACGCTCCAATTGCTGAACGGTATCCGTGATTTCCTCACGTTTTCAGAGTCTTGAAATGCGCGATTTCACCTGATGCTCGTATTCATCTGAATGCTTCGATATTCTTAATTTTCCTTGTTTTTGCAATCCTCTGGTAAGTATGGTTTTAGCTGATTCTTTGCTCACTCCGATCGGCACGGTCAAAGGGCCGGGTGAAAATGGCAACCAGTACGTCTTCATTACAGCAGACAATCGCCATGTAAAAGTGGGTGAATTTGTCTACTACAGCGTAAAAACGGCAGAAGTTGACAACCTACAACCCAAAACGCTGCAAATTTTAGGAAAAATATCTGCCTGTAGACTGATTGACCATTTACCCGATCGCATTTTTGCCGATACCGAAATTAGTCCAGAAACGATCGCCGCTCTGGTGGGCTTTGTTCATCCCAATCCAGAACTCTACGAAGTGACGGTGGATGTGATTGGACATTTCCATCCGGTCTTAGGCTTCATGAATCCGCGAATTACTCCTGATCCGGGGTCAAAGGTGTGTTTGGCGGAGGATGAAATGCTGAGACGAGTCCTCAACAAAAAGCAGCCAGAGGAGGTTGGCGGCGCATATCTCGGTTCGCTGCTGCTGCGAGATTTAGGGGCAGTACCGATCGCTCTGGATGTGAAAGAGTTGGTCAGTACACATATGGCAATTCTGGCAGGAACCGGATCGGGTAAGTCCTATACGGCTGGTGTGTTAGTGGAAGAATTGCTCTTACCCAAAAACCGAGCGGCTGTGTTGATTTTTGATCCGCATGGTGAGTATGATACGTTAGCCCAAATGCGTGGACATCATGCTTTTACTGATGCCAATGGCTATGCACCAAAGGTGAAAATCCTACGGCCAGATGACGTGCGGATTCGGATCTCATCACTGGATTATTACGATATTTTGGGCTTGTTGCCGGAAATGAGCGATCGGCAGCAGTCTGTTCTCCGCAAAGCGTTCGATTTGGTACGTCGTCATCGTAAAGGAGATTATCGTTGGAATATTCAAGATCTCATCGCAGCCGTGCGAGAAGTGGACAGTCAAGAAACTGACGATGGCGATATCAAGCTGGGTTCCTCAGCTCCGGCCCTGGAATGGAAGCTCGATCGTCTGGATCGATCGCCCTATTTCCATGCGTTTGAGCATCTTTCACCCAAGGATTTGTTTGAACCTGGGCAAGTCACTGTCTTGCAAATGAACGAGATCAGCCAGGATGAGCAGCAGGTAATTTGTGCAGCCGTTTTGCGCCAGTCGAACCATGCTCGGATGAACACCCAAAAGGAACTGATCGAACCGGGGGATGAGAATTACTTGCCCTATCCGGTCTTTATCCTGCTGGAAGAGGCCCATCGGTTTGCCCCTGCCCATGAACCTTCCCGCTGTAAGGCAGTGATTCGGACAATTTTGAGTGAAGGGCGTAAGTTTGGCTTGGGGGTTGGGCTGATTACTCAACGACCCGGCAAGCTAGACTCGGATGTGCTGTCTCAGTGTATGAGCCAATTTATTATGCGGATTGTGAATCCGGTGGATCAGGACAGTCTTAAGTATGGGGTGGAGGCAGCCGGACGGGATTTGCTGAAAGAGCTACCCGCCCTCACCAAAGGTCAGGTAATTATTTCAGGTGCCTGCGTTAACACGCCTGTTCTCTGTCAAGTTCGACAACGCCTCACTAAACATGGTGGCGAAACCCTGGATGCTCCGCAGGAATGGCAAAAATATTTTCAAACTCATCAGGTGCAAGCACGGGCGATCGACCAAGCTCCGGTAGCAAGTCGAGTTCAACCGCAGACGTTTCGAGGGGTGAGTATCGAGTAGTGAGGAGTGAGGGGTGAGGAGTGAGGAGTGAGGAGGGGAGTACACTAAAGGGAGTAACTTGATTTCTAATCCGCATTCCCCATTCCCCATTCCCTATGAGCAATCCTCTTCGTCAACTCAAGTACCTCCCCTGGTTTCAGCTTGCCCTCACTGGATTTGCGACAGCGTTAATTGTTTTTGTGGCTGAAGTGCTTTTGGTGGTGAGTGCCCAATATATTCCTGGGGTGGCGAGTACGTTGCAGGTGTTGTTTTCGCCGTTGTTGGGAATCATCATGGAGTTTGCGATCGCCCTTGGTATTGGGGCGTTGGCGGTGTACTGGTTGGAGAAGGTGTATCCACGTTTGGTGATTTCGGCGGGAGTGCTGTGGGCGTTGATTTTGTGTGTGATTGTGGCGATTTTGGTAAAGTCGCTTTTGCCATTAGCGGTGAATTTTGTGCAGATTAACCAAATTTTGATGGCAGGAATTTTGGTGGGAGTTTTCTGGAAGGGGCGGCGGTATTGGCGGCGATATTAAGGACTGAAGGGCTAACTGAAATGCGATCGGGTTTAACGCTGAGATTTATTCTCATCGCTCAGGTGGGTGAGCCGATCGGGTGAGGGCTGAGATTGTGCGAGGTTGAACTGAGGTTGAACTGAGGTTGAACTGAGGTTGAACTGAGGTTCTCTGAGATTTAAACCTGAAGGAAGATAAGAAGTTTTCTGTAACGACACTAACCAAAAAGCCTCTTATCTTAGGAATGTGGGTTGAGGCAGCGATGCCAACCTGAAACACCAGAAGATTCTAAGTTGAATTTCAAAGTTCAATGTTAAGTGCTTTCTTAGGAAGGCAGAAATCCTTTTGTGTTTTAGGAAATGCTGCTTGCTCATCTCACTTCATTACTTAGTAAAGGATTCAATTCATCATGCAACTTGGACAAGTAACGAACGTACTGGAGCGTCAAGAGTCACTGACTGCGGATTCGGCTCGTGTTCTGACGGATGGTGCGGATACATTGAATGCATCTGCAAATCGTCAACGTAAAACGGCCAGCCGTGCGAATGGTAGCGCGAACGTATTGGATAGCAAGTCTGCTAATAATAAGAAGCGCAATCGAGGCAAAAATAAGCGGGTTAAGGTGAAGTCCCATAAGCGGCGGATCTTTGATAGCCAGCCCTTCCTCACTCCTGTGCGGGAAAACTTAGGATCGCTCTTTCCTACCTCTGCCACAACTCCCCGTGATGTTAATCGTTCTGGAAGGGTTCGTAATACTGCTAGCGATAACTGTCACACCTACAGATTTGGGATTGGTGGAGCTTCAGATCTTACCGTTAATCTGAATGGGCTTACCTCAGCAGCGACCGTGAGAATTGTACGAGATGTCAACAATAATGGAATCGTTGATAAGGGAGATGTCATTGAAGCATCGAACAACCTTAATCAAAACTCCAAAACCTTTGATTTAAACCGATTGGCAACAGGTGACTATTTTGCTCAAGTTTACAAAGTTGGAACAGGTGAAACCAACTACAACCTAAACCTGAGAGTTGCAACTGCGGCAGCCCAAGATCCAACGAGTACTAGTAGTGTCCAAGT
This sequence comes from filamentous cyanobacterium CCP2, assembly GCA_003003615.1. Taxonomy (GTDB): domain Bacteria; phylum Cyanobacteriota; class Cyanobacteriia; order Elainellales; family Elainellaceae; genus Egbenema. The sequence continues at coordinate 28,440 of PVWD01000010.1, forward strand.
GAAGGGGAACTTGAACGGTTTGTTCTCTTCTGGACAGAACACTGTTAATGGTACAAGCAACAGAACAGATGACTATTTGTTTCGGGTCGATTCCAGATCAACGGTTAACGCGAGTTTAGCTGGACTCAACACTCAGGGAGCACGTGTTAGATTATTTGACAGTGCTGGAACAGAAGTTGTAGGCGGTGCTTCCGGTGCGGCAACTTTGGAACGGGGTTCATACTTTGCTCGTGTTGAAAAACTTGATAGTGGAACAACGACCTATAGTTTGCAGTTGCGAGGTACTCCGATCGAAGGAAACCGTGTTAACGTATTTGTTCAGAGAGCCACTGCGATCGATCAATTCGATAACTCATTCTTTGAAGACTCCCGCGCTGACTTCTACACCAAGGTGAAAATTGATAGATTTGCTGAACGGCAAAGCCCAACAGTCGTCAACAATAACAATGCACCTCTCAACTTCACTGAACGGCAAGAAACCGCTCTGGGGCAACGATTTGTTAATATCGATCTGAAAATTTTCGATGACGATGGCATCTTGCCCCATGAAGAAGCCAACATCAACCCGGATACAAGTCAAAAGAGTCTCAAAATTCGCTATGACACTGCAACGGGCGACATTCGGGTTGATGGTGTGAATGCTACATTCCAGCGCGGACGACCCATTGAACTTACTGGGCGAGGTTCTGGAAAGAAAGCTAGTGTACGTTTCTTCATCGATCACTTTTAGATCGTTGATGTGGTGAGGGTAAAGCATTTGCGTAAAGTACTTTGGGTTTGACCAATACACTTTGCTGCAAATGTTTCACCTAAACAAAGTTTGATCTCCTTGTGAATTGTGTGCGATCGGGGTTTAAGGATTTGTGTGAGTCCTTAAGCCCCTTTTCTTGTAGGCGATCGGTTTTTAGGGATGAGGACTGGGCGGGCAAGATGCCCACCCCACAAGAGTAGTCCTACAAGAGTGATCCCATAGGATGGAACGATTGCTCTACAAGATGTTTATCTGACAGGATTAGGTTCTTCGGCGGTAGTGGGTGTTGATTTTCATGACTTCGTTGGGGTTAGGAGTGGGCAAAAAGCGGCTCCAAGTGGTGGCATCGCGGAAGTTAAGGTTGTGTAACTGGTGAATCAGTTCGTTTACGCCATCGGGAGAACCGATCGCAATTAACTTAATCGATTCGCGATCGGGCAACGAGTCGGTTTCGCTGCCGTTGCTGAATATGAAGTTTTCGCCTGTCATGAAGAATTCCTTTGCGTTGTTAGGGGAAGAAACTCAGAAGTTCAGTTTTCCCCACCAAACCAGAATCCATCTTAACCTTGGTAAAACCTCAGCTAAAATAAACCCTAGCCTGTACAGACTCGCTGCGAACTTGTCTGTCGGGTTAGTGGCTGAGTGGTGTTCCTTACACCGCTTGGTCACGCTAAACTTCTGAGATCCAGACGACTTGCACCACACCAGGGTGATTTTGTCGCCTTAATCGAATAGCGTAATGAATTCTTGGGGTTCCGTCAATCTGTTTGGCAAAGAATTTTTAGCGGATTCCAGTTTTAGAAAACCGATCGCCTAGATGTAATTTATTTAACTTGACGGCAGATGCACATTTGGGAAAATTGAACCATAGCATCAACGAACACGGAGGGCGATCGGATGAAGGCTCAGTGGGGCAGACATCAGTGGATGCAGACGTGGGGAACGCGATATTTGCTAGCAGGTTTGGGAATGGTGCTGATGGCTGAAACAGCTTGGGCAAGCTCCTCTCAATACATGGCTAGCCAACCCTCTACTTTGATTGCTGATATCCAAAAAATTGTTCCACCCAATCTTGCCCCAGAGAATCTGCACGAGAATTTCCAAACTGAATCATCTGATCCGGAAGCCGATCGAATAGCCCTGCAAGCCTTTTTGCTACTAAGTCCAACTAATCCAGAATCAACAAGACAGTCTGCTCTGCTGCTTGAACAGGCAAGGCAACGCTACGAGACAGCAGGCGATCGGGAAAATGAGGCATATACTACATTTTATCTGGGCATTGCTTCTGATTATCTCAGTGAACTAGATCAGGCATTAGCGTATTACAACCAGGCTTTAAGCTTGTTTCGGGCGATCGGTGCTTCCTCTGGAGAAGCTGGCACCTTGCATAACATTGGGGGAGTGTACTACAGCCTCAATGATCAAGAGCAAGCATTGGACTATTTCCAGCAGGCATTAGCGTTAAGCCAAACATCGGGCAACCCAATTGTGGAAATCAGGACGCTCTACCGCATTGGGTTATCCTATGAAGCATTAGAGCAACCTGAGCAGGCATTAGCATATTACAACCAGGCATTAACCCTAGCCCAAACAGAGGGATTTTTGGGGCAGGAGCCAGAAATCTTGAGTAATATTGCAACGCTCTACTATTTTCAGGAAGACTGGGAGCAAGCCCTGCGCTATTATGCACAGGCAGCAACTTCGTTTCGGGTCGTTGGTGACCCCTTAGGAGAAGCTAGAACGTTTAATCAGATTGGGTTCCTTCATGAAGGGCTGGGCAACCTAGCGCAGGCCCTCAGCTATTACCAACAAGCCATCTCCCTGTTTCATGCCGAAAGTGAATGGGCAGAAGAAGCTAGAACGCTTTACAGCATCGGGTTTGTGCTGGAAAGGATGGGCAATTTGCAACAAGCCCTAAATGTTTACAACGATGTCATCATTCTGTTTGCCGGATTTGATACCCAGACGCAAGTTGCCAGGGTGGCGAGAAGCATTGGTCGAGTTCACCAAGCATTGGGAAATTCCCTTGAGGCAATCAATTCCTACCAGGAAGCTCTATCTTTATTTCAGGCAGAAGGCGACCCAATTGAAGCAGCCTGGACGCTACGGGCGATCGGCTCTGTTTATCAAAGCTCCCTCAACTTCGAGCAGGCGTTAGACGCTTACAACCAGGCATTGGAAGTGTTTCGGGCAGAGGGCGAGGGGCTTGAAGAAGCCAACACCCTCAGAGAGATTGGTTATGTGTACCATAGCAATCTCATAATCAGTGCACCTGGCGCAGAAAGGGAAACCCTCCTGGAACAATCCCTTGATGCTCACAACCAGGCTTTAGAGATTTTTCGAGCAGAAGGCGAGCGGCTTAGAGAAGCCCAACTACTTTTCGGAATTGGTCAGCTTCTTGAAATCCTGGACTATGAAACACCAGATGAGCAACCGCGATCGTTAGATTACTACAAGCAAGCCCTATCCATCTTTGAAGCAGAAGGCGATCGCTTTGAGCAAGCCCGAACGCTTGATAAGATTGGGCATACATATCAGTTTCTCCTTGAAGATTACCTCCAAGCGTTGGATTACTATGAACAGACATTACGCCTACATCAGGAAAACGGTAATCGGGGAGAGGAAGCTGTTTTTCTTCACCGACTCGGATTGATTCACCAAACTTTGAACAATCTGGAACAAGCATTGGACTATTACCAGCAAGCCTTGCCATTATTAGAGGCAAACGGCGATCGACAATTGCAAGCCTTCGCACTACGCGGTCTTGGCTCTATTTATGAAGTATGGGGCAATGATGAGCAGGCACTAGATTATTTGTATCAAGCACTCGCTTTGTTTCAGGCACAAGGCGAAACATTTTGGGAACAGGATGCCCGTGATAGCATCGATCGCATTCAAAACACTTCAACAATTCCTCAGCCGATCGGAGAAGATGCCGAATCGACATTGCCTTTGTAACTTCAGGAATGAATGTATGACTCCTGAGATTCTCTGAGGTTTTCCTGAGATTCTTCCAGGTAAAGACCAGAGGTTTTCTGTAACGACAATCACCAAAACTCCGAATACCTTAGAGATATCAGTTGAGCACTTGACGAATGTAGCCTCACTCAACCTGATTCATACTAGTGAAAGTAAAGGTAAAAGAGAAAGCCATGACTGTAAAACCGCTCTTGATGGTCAACGAGTCACCCATTACGTTACAACAAGCGATCGCCTATCTCCAGTCCTCTGGAAAGTTAAGTTCTTTTGTGGGTGATATCTTACGGCAATATATTTTAGAACAGGAATTACAATCGAATGATCTAGAGATTCGTCAAGAGACGATCGAACAAGTGATCACGAACTTCCGTAAAGAAAATCATTTACTCGAACCAGAAAAGTTCCAGGCATGGTTAGAGGAAAATGAACTTAATTATGAGTCAATTTATTACCAGATTGAAGACCAAATTAAGTATGATCAGTTGGTTCAAAAAGTAACAGAACCACGATTGCAAAATGAATTTATTGAACGTAAGCTACTCTTAGATCAAATTACGCTAGCCCGTTTAGTCGTAGACGATCGCGAACTCGCAGAAGAACTGAGAAGCCAAATTCAAGAAGACGAAGCCAGCTTTGAGGAATTGGTGCGGGAACATTCTATTACAGACGATCGGGTGGTGAACGGTTGGATGGGAGCCATCAGCCGAGGACAGCTACCAGATGAAGTGCGATCGGCTCTGGATCATGCCAAGGTGGGTGATATGGTTGGCCCATTGCAGCTATTAGAAAAATGGTGTTTGTTCCGAGTCGAAAAGATTGAAGTGGCAACCCTGGCAAATGAGAACTTAAAGCAGGCATTGCGATCGGATATTTTTGAACAGTGGATTGCCGAAAAACTGGAAGCGATGCAGGTGCAACTGCATTTGTCTGCTGCCTAAATGGAGAAGCATAAGTAAGTAGACTCACATCTTGTCCCTTTCGCAATACCTCGCCCTCGAATCAATTCGGGGCTAATCGCTGAAGTCCGTTGAAACGGACTACACCCTACCGAATCAGGTTTTCAACCCATTTCAATGGGTTTGAGCCATTAGTCCGCAATTGATTGCAGGGCGGGTGTGATGTCGGATGCAAGATCTGAGTAGACAAGTTTGTTCTGATGGGCACTGCCTACCCTACTGCTAGAATACTGAGTTTGTAGGATAGGCACTGCCCACCAAAACTTTCATGACCTGTGGCAACAGATAGTTAGATTGGAACGCTTGAGGTTGCTGAGTCTAATGAACGGATGGGTCTGGCAATATGGAAAGTGTCCTGAGCCTTATGGCTGCGGTTGTAACTCATGACTCATGTTGTAACTCATGGCCCATAGCAGTTTTGGTGAGCATTCATAACCTGAACCAGGCAAAGTTTTTTGCAAACTGAATGATGTAAAACACAACATTCGATCGCCCTTTCCCACGGGAGCGAGCCGGTTCAGGTATGCAAATTAACTCACACAATAACTCACAAGGAGACAAAAGTATGCAACGTCTTTCACTGAAAGATACAGCACTTGTTGAATCACACCGTACAGAAGCTCGTTTGAACGCTTTGACGGATACAGCGAACCGTCTGACTGCTTCGGCTCTTCCAGTGGCTCGAAGTGCCAGCACCGCATCAATTGGAACCCAAAATGTTCGTGTGTTTCAAGAGAGGGAATCTAACAACACCATAGCAACTGCCAATAATATTGGAGGTATTCTTTTCACTGGCGATCGGCAAACTCGCACAGTTGCCATTCAAGGTAATGCATCTCGATTCAACCAGGATTTCTTCCGGTTTCTGCCAGGGAATCAGGCAACATCTGCGATCGAGCTTAAAACTTCTACTCCGGGCATCAGTTTTAGCGTGTACAAAGATGCCAACTTTAATAGGCAAGTTGACGCTGGCGAACTGGTTGCATCAGGAAGTTCAATCAACCTGGAAGCGGTTCGAGATCAAGAACTATACGTTGCAGTGCGGAGTAGCAGTCTCACTGCAAGAAACTACAGTGTTGATCTAATTGCTAAACCAGGGGTCGGCAACGAATCCGAGCCAAATAATTTATCTTCCCAAGCTAAAGATGTGGGTAACATTTTGGCAAGACGTTCCTATCAAGGAGTGATCGGTGGTCGAACTTCGATTACACAAGATCCAAACGATTGGTTTAAGTTCAACGTTACTTCTACTCGTCAAGTAAGTATTAGTTTCAGCGATCGCAACTTTGATAACACTTCCCGTGCTGACTTATTCCTACGGCGTGACACAACAGGTGATGGCTTCCCTAACCAAATTATTGCTAGCTCCCGCAGTGTTCCGGGGCGGCCCTCCTCCCACAACATTCAACAAACTTTAGCGGCGGGAACCTACTTTATTCAAGCAAGTGCCTTCCAAGGACAAGTTAACTACAACCTGAGTTTCTCAGCCAATTGACTTGATGACCTTAATGGTCAATCTCTTAACTTGAATGAGATGACCAAGTGCTAAAGCTGTAGTCCTCTCATCAACGGGGTGGGCATTGCCTGCCCCTGAATTTGCAGTGTCAACATCTCGCAATAGAGCTTCAAGAATGAGTCGATCGAAACAGGGTAAGATCGACCCATTGGACATCATTGGATTGAACTCCGCCCTATGACAACTGCGACCGTGTACCCCAATGCCGCTGATCTGTCCGCAGAGGACTACATCGCGATCGGTCTGGCAACCTGCTTCATTAAAGACGATGGTGAAGTGCATCAGGTCAAAATTGCCGAACCAATTCCTTCCGCCGCCCTAGAAGCTCTCACCCAGGGCATTGCCACATCCTATGAACTGGCCTGCGGGACCACCTTGGGAGCCGTCCTGTCCGGGGAAACGCCTCAACTCCCTGCCGAATTTCCGCCCGAAACCCAGTTTTGCGATGATTTTGCCGAACGCCTGACTGCGGCTGCCCGCACCTACAAAAAGCGGACTGTTGCCCAAGATATTATTCCCATCGGCTCCACCAAATCAGACTTTAACTTTTCCGTCGATCGCAAGCGTGTTCTCAACTCTGAGCGCATTGTCAAAACCGAAGACAACGTGAAGCAGCATTCCTACACCCATCAGGTACTTTAGGGTATTTAAGTAACATTCAATTAAATTATGCTCAAGCTTTATGGAGGTGCTCGTACCAGAGCATCGATCGTCCAGTGGTATCTGGAGGAATTGGGACGACCCTATGAGTACATTTCGCTCAACTTGCAGGCAGGTGACCATCGGCAACCAGACTATTTAGCGATTAACCCAGTGGGTAAGGTTCCGGCGATCGTCGATGGGGATCTGAAATTGTGGGAATCTGGGGCGATTTTGCTGTACTTGGCGGATAAGTATGACGCAACCGTTGAGACGGTTGAACAGCGGGGTGAACTTGCCCAGTGGGTGCTGTTTGCCAATGCCACATTTGGCCCCGGAGTATTTGTGGAAGCCAACCGGGAACGGGAAATGCCGCGACTCCTAACGATGTTAAACCAGCATCTCGAAACCCGATCGTTTATTTTGGGCGATCGGTTTAGCGTGGCTGATGTAGCCGTTGGCTCGTTCATCGCTTACATGCCGATCATGCTAAAAATTGGGTTTGACGATTACCCAGCCATTTCAGCCTACCTGAAGCGATTGATGGAACGTCCAGCCTTCCAGAAGACAATCGGAGCAAGAGTCGGATAATGCACTGAGGAATCCAAATTGAATAGCCTGAAATTCCCGTGGAGTGGGCATCTTGCCTGCCCAGTCAACACAGCAGAATGATCACAGGTTTTTAATTCACGGTCGTTAGCTGAGTCGGGCTGTACATTCCAGGATTAATCGCTGGTTCAAAATGGCGTGGGGTTGAATCTCTAAAGCGCGACGGAATGCCTGAATTGCTTCAAGGTAATTGCCCAGTGCCGCTTGGCATAGCCCCATGCCGTGTAATGCCCCAAAGTGGAGCGGGTTCAGTTCAATGGCCTGCTGGCAATCTGCTAAGGATTTTTCGTAATCCCCAATCAGGTAACGCAGCACCGCCCGTCGGTTCCAGGCTTCGGCAAAGTCAGGCTGATCGCCAATCAAGTCGGTCAAAACTTCCTCAGCTTTGACAAATTCGCCATTCTCCAAGCATTCCTGGCTTTGTTTCAAGATTTCTAGCCCATAGTCGCCCTTTTGCTTGAACCAGATTTGCCATAATTCGGTTGTTGCCCGCTCTCGAACCTCTTCATCTGGCTGTTTCAGGTCTTCTAGCAGGCGATCGATCAACATATCGTCCATGACGTTTATCCCTCAAACTACGCATCTTCCTTGAACGACCAGCGTTTTTCAGAAAGGAAGCAGGCTGTATACCGTTACAAAACTTATAACACGGGACAGGCAGCCTCTCCAGGATAGTAAAAAAATTGCTTATCCAGGCTGAGTCCACTGCCAGAGCCTGGGGAGATGGCATCCTGTATTCTATGATGATCACAGTCATGATCATGACATTCCATCGCAGTCCGTCTCAGGGCGATCTCAGGGCTATGGTGACAAACCGCTATTCCACAAATACACAGATGGTTGACCCTACACCGGACGATCGGTTGATGTCCAGTGTACAGGCTGTGGCAGAGGGCTGGGCGGCTGGAACGGTGGACACCCTGAAGGGACTTTAACCTTCTATGTACTTGAAGACTTTGCACCTGAGACAGTTCCGCAACTATCGAGAACAACAAATTGCGTTCTCTGCCCCTAAAACGATCTTGCTGGGTGACAATGCCCAGGGCAAGTCTAACCTACTGGAAGCCGTAGAACTATTGGCAACGCTGCGCTCCCACCGGGCCCTCCGCGATCGAGAACTGGTTTTGGAAGGAGAGCCGATCGGGCAAATTACGGCAACCTTGGAACGGGAAACCGGAACTGTTGACTTGGCAGTGCTGCTGCGGAGCAATGGACGGCGGACGGTGAGCCTCAACGGTGAAACCTTACGGCGACAGCTAGACTTTTTAGGCGTAATGAATGCGGTGCAGTTTTCTAGCCTGGATTTGGATCTCGTTAGAGGTGGCCCCGGAGAGCGGCGCAGTTGGTTAGATACGTTATTGATTCAGCTAGAACCCGTCTATGCTTACATTTTGCAGCAGTACAATACCGTCCTACGCCAACGCAATGCCCTTCTGAAGCAACGCCGACGCAGTGAGGAAGTGGGTGAAACACCTCCAGATTTAGAACAACTTGCCATTTGGGATGCTCAGCTTGCGGCGATCGGTTCCCGCGTGATTCGGCGACGGGCCAGAGTTTTGGATCGGCTGGCTCCCTTGGCGCAAACCTGGCATCAGGCAATTAGCAGCAGCACCGAACAGTTAGAAATTTGCTATGCCCCAAATGTGCAGCTAGAGCAGGATGATCCTTCCGTGGTGCAGCAAACCTTTCTGGACAAGCTTGCCCAACGATCGATCGCTGAACAGCATCAAGGGACAACGCTGGTGGGGCCTCACCGCGACGAAGTAGAATTTACCATCAACCAAACGCCTGCCCGCCAGTACGGTTCTCAAGGGCAGCAGCGTACCCTCGTTTTAGCCTTAAAACTGGCTGAACTGAAGCTCATCGAATCCGTCGTCGGAGAACCCCCCTTACTCCTGTTAGATGATGTCCTGGCAGAGCTAGACCTCAATCGCCAAAACAAACTTCTGGAAACTATCCAGGATCGCTTTCAAACGCTCATCACCACCACCCACCTTGGCTCCTTCGATGCCCAATGGTTAAAATCCTCACAGATTCTCACCGTTCGATCGGGACACATCGAAGAGTAGATAGGATTTGCAGCCACAAATCTCAAGCAACTCCTAAGCAACTGAATATCCTGCTGAAACGATCGCTTCTTTTACAGCAGATTCATCAGCTTGGGTGGCAATGCTCACCTGCTTCGTTTTGGGATCAGCCTTCACTTCTGCCCCTGGATCAACCGTCTTAACTGCCTTGGTAATGGTACTAGCGCAATCTGCACAAGCCATATTGGGCACAGTAAATTCTAAAGTCATCTTCTTGTTGCAGTCCGATCGACTGCCCTAATCACAACTTTTTCCATCCTAAAGTCTCCATCCTACCGGAGAGTCAAGGGGAATGGGAAGGCACACAAACAAAAACCAGGCCGCTTTTTTGCCTGGTTCTTTGATCATTATCAAACGGTTTTTTATAGTTTTGTAACGCTAAAGGGGCGATCGAACTCCTATGAAACGGAGACAGCAATGGCAATCAGTCCACCAATTAAGGCAACACCAACAATACCCATCACTGCATACTGAATCTGCTGATTTTTGTTGGGCGGCTCTGCCCGGTAAACCTTTGGTTCAACAGCAAAATTGTTCAAACGACCGCCATCTTCAGTGGTATAAGGCATATTTTCAATCCTTTAGTTACTTTGACCAATTGTAACAAAGGATTACAAATGCGGGAATGGGAAGTAGAAAGGAATTAAAGAAGCCCCCAACTCAACGAGGAGCCAGGGACATTGAATCAGGGTGCATCTACCATTCCACTGTTCCCAGAAAAAGAGAGGGTATCCGGAATGATTTGTCAGGTATTGGAGAATTTAAAGGTCTGCGGGATGCAACGTTTTGAAGCTGTATCCAGTCTAAGGGGACAGCATATCCCCTTCAAATGTGGAGCATTAATGTAAACCACTGATGAAGAGGGTTATTGGGCTAGTGATAATTGAAAAGTAGCCTGATAGATTAGGTTGATCGTAACCTAAGGTAGATGCAGCCTCAAAAACCTCCTGAAAGAGTCAGCGATCGGAACTAACCAGTTAAGACTGATCCTGCAATGCTCTTTCGGAGTCGCCTCATCTAGGCATAAATTCGTACAAGAGCTAGGAGTGGGCTGAAACAGTGACTCAGGAGTTTCACATCTCTGTAACCCCAGTGGGTAAGGACGAATATTTGGTGCGAACTGAGCGCGTTGCACCGGGTGTTCCTTTAGCAGAAGAGCAAGTCGTGTGGCCGGTTGGTGCTTGGTTGGCGCAAGCCCGCCAACTGATGAATGATCCGTTGCTTGGCATCCTGGAGGGAAACCCAGCAGCGAATACCATCCGCGATCGGGCTGCCCTAATGCAATCTGGCAATCTTTCCCCCTTTGCCAGCCAAGCTCAACCACCCATAAGCCTGGTCGAATTAGGCCAGCAGTTGTACGGCTCCCTCTTTCGGGGAATGCTGCGAGACAGTTGGGTGACGGCCCAAGGAATTGCTCAACACCGCAATGAGTCACTGCGGCTACGGTTGGGTTTGAAGGGTCCGCTGTTGCCCCGCCTCCCCTGGGAAGTGCTATACGGCAATGACACCCCCACTGAAGGAGTCCGTGGCAGTTTGGGTGCTGCTCCACGCCCGCTAGCAACCGGAACTCACGTCATTTTTTCCCGCTATCAGCCCAGTACTCGCCTGGCAGCCCACTGTTCAACCAGCAGCACGGCGGCTCCTAATCCATCCTTACGAGTCCTCATGGTGATTGCGGCTCCGACCGATCGCGAACGCCTGGAACTGGAACGGGAAGCCCAGCAGCTTCAGCAAGAACTCCAGTCTGCAACGGCCGCCAAAGGAAGCCGATCGCAACCTGAGATCCAGCTAACTATTCTGAAACAGCCCGGTCGTGAACAGCTAACACAAGCCCTAGAGCAGGGGCGATATCAGGTTTTCCACTATGCCGGACACAGCGACCTAGGAGCCAATGGCGGCAGCCTGTATCTGGTGAATAACCGGACAGGGTTAAGTGAAATTTTGAGCGGCGATGATTTGGCTGGGCTGCTGGTGAATAACGGGATTCGGCTGGCAGTTTTTAATTCTTGTCGAGGAGCCTACACCGCAGCGTCTGAGCCCAGTGCCCAAGAACGCAATTTAGCTGAGGCATTGGTGAGTCGCGGAATTCCGGCCGTCTTGGCAATGGCAGAACAAATTCCGGATAATGTTGCCCTTACCCTCACCTGGTCGTTTTATCGAAATTTGAAGCTGGGCTATCCGATCGACCTTAGCCTGAGTCGGGCCCGCCAGGGTTTAATTTCTGCCTATGGTTCTCACCAGCTTTACTGGGCCCTGCCCATCCTGTACCTACACCCAGACTTTGACGGCTACCTCACCTCAACCAATCGCGCTGCTCCTTCGGCCGATCAACTCATCCTCATGCCCCAAAGCTATAGTGCTTTACCGATTCTGGCAACTGAGGAAGTGCTTGCTCCCCTGGAATACCCCTCTGATGCAGATGCGTCCCAAGCAGGAGCCTATGCGATCGAGGGAGCCGCTTCATCAGATTGGCAAAGCCTCTATTCCCTAGACGAGAATTACGAGGAAGATGCCAACGTTGTTGCAGAATTACTACGCCAACTGTCCCCTTCTGAACAAGCCCGATTCTCCGCAGGGGCGGAAGCAGCGATCGCTTCAGGGTTGGTTCGGACACCGTCTGGCACAGATCATAACACCGCCCAAAATAGGGGCCCGCTGCGGGAGCCATCTCCTGATCCAGACCGTGAGGAGATGCCGCAGTCGATCGTCCCTGTCACTTCTGCTGATGAAGATCAGGCTGCTCCTGCAAGACGTTCCTCCCGCCACAGCCGATCGGACATTGCCAAACGGCCATCCCGCTCCCGCAAACTGCTTTCAACCGTTGGGCTGATGGGAGCCATTTCGATCGCTGTTTTTGGAGTTTGGTCATTGGCCAGAGTGCAGGACGGCAGCGTTCTGCAATTTCCACCAGAGGGTTCTATTCCCTCTCTGGGACAACCGCAGGATTGGCAAACCGCAGAGCCAGAGCGCGTCAAATCAGTGGCGATCGATTATTTCAAGCGGCAAGATTACGCGCAAGGGGAAGCGGCCGTCACTATTTTGCTTGATCGGGGGGAATTGCAAGAGGCAGCAGAAGCGTTGGCAAGTGTTCCGACTAGCGTTGATTCGGCAAGGATTAACTTTTTGTGGGGACGGTTGGCGTGGCAGGGCATTGATACGGGCAATCCAGTTTACACCCTGAGAGATGCTCGTCGGTATTGGGAGCGGGCAACCCGGTCTGATCCAGACAATGCGCTGTACCTGGAAGCGTTGGGGTTTGCCTACTACTCAGAAAATGATCCGATGCGGGCCATGCAAACCTGGGCAAAGGCTCTCGCCATTTTGGAAGACCAGCCCATGTCTGCCCAGCAAGCCGCCGCCAATGCCGTCAATGTTGACTCCAGTGACATGTCCAATGACCACGATATTCTGACTACTTATGCAGGCATTTCCCTAGCCCTATGGAAATCGGCGATCGGGCAATCCACCAGCCAACAGGATAATTTACTGCGTAAATCCAGCCGGATTTACCAAACCATTCAGCAACAAGATCCAACCAACTTCCAACCTCAGGTATTGCGTCGCAGTTGGTTGTGGAATGAGGCAACCATTCGAGATTGGGAGGCATTGGGACGATACCAGTAGAGCCGTAAAACTTTGCGTCTGAGTGAAATTTTGCGTTCAAGTAAAACTTTGCGTTAGGGCAAACGAAATTTCGTACTTGTATAAAAATAGAAAGGAGATGGGGATTGCGTAGCTGCCCAAGGGGCTTAGGGGTGATGGGGTATGAAGAAACGGGTGCGATCGTTGGTGCAGGTCAAGGTGTTGGTGCGGGAGCCAACCCAACCGAGACGACCCAGTTGGCAAATGAAGCTGCTAACGGCTGGACTGATGGGAGCGTTGCTTACCCTGGCGATCGGCGGGATTGGAGTGGCGGTGCGGCTGATTGTGAATCCAGGATCGGTGGGCTGGGTGAGTTGGGTCATCCCAGGCTGGGATCAAACCCCACTAGCAGGGCAGGCTCCGCAAACCCTATCTGAAATTCGGTCAACCGCAGCCAAGTCCGGATTTCAGGTGGGCAATTCGATTCACCTCAGCACCTATCCTGGCAGTTCTAGGGGAGAAACAGGCTTTGATGATGTGTTGCTGCCCATCTATCAGCCCCAGTCTTACTGTGAGCCAGATGATTCACCAGAAATTTGCCAGAAACTCGTAGAGGTGAGGGTCTATCGCCCTCAAAAAACGACTTTACGCCTAACAGGACGTGAACCAGGGCTGGAACTGCTCGATCAACTTGCTATCTCTGGACTGGAAGAACATTTCGTCATTGCCCCTTTGTCTAGTGCTGGGATCGCCCATCATGGTTCTACCCGCCAGTTGCCGCTAACCTCAGTGACGTTCATCAATGGGGAGTCTCCTTTACCAGGTGTGTGGCTGCATTTCAGTGGAGACTGGCAGCGTGGCAGCAGCCGTATGGTTTATGGGCAGGTGGTTCGTTATGATCCGATTCGGGGCCGGCTACAGCCGCTTGTAACCTGGACGAGTCCGGCAGCGGAAATTCCCCTATGGCAATCGGTCACTGGCGAGGAAGCATCACTGGTTGTGAATCAAACGATTGGGCTAGAGCCGAAGTTTCAGGTATACCAGTTTACGGCTCTTGGATCTCCCGCTCGTCCGGTACAAGTCACCCCCATTACATTGGCAGAAACGGGACTGGACGATCGCACTTACAAAAATGGGCTGTTGCTGGCCCGCAATGGGTTATGGTCGTTGGCTCAAAAACAGCTTGAAGCCAGTCAAGTGAATCAACCATCCTGGACAGCCGCTGCCCAAGCCCAGCTTGACTTTGTTGCCCTCCATGCCAGAATCACCCAAACCCAAGCCGATCGCGAGTGGGCCAGTCCCCGACAGCAAATCCTGGCATTGTTAATTGATGGACAGTGGACAGAAGCCCTGACGGTGGTGAAAACGGCCCATACGAATGGCTATACCCTGAATACTTTGCTCACCGATCCGTCCGATCGTCTCCAACAGCGCATCGAAACGGCATTGCGAGTCAACCCTAGCTCAGTCTTACAGCAGTGGGGCGTGTTGGTAACGGCTGTCCAAACAGATCGGGCAACTGCGATCGAGTGGCTCAACAAACAACCGCAAGAGTTGGTGAGGGGGCAACCTCTTCAAGAATTATTCGCCTTACTGGAAACTCCGTCTGCTCCTGTAATTGTGGCATCGGCTCCGGCTGTGTCCTCCTCTCCTGCTTCTATGGCAATGTCCCCCGCTTCGGCCCTTGCAGCTTACCAAATGATTGGAACGGCAATGGGGCGATCGAGCATTACACCAGAGGGTTGGATACGCCCGAACCCAGAAGATACCTTGATTTTGAATACGAACCAGACTTGGTATGAAATTCAGGTTTTACAGCTTCAAGATGGGCAACAGTGGCAGACTCTTCCCTCAAACCGCCTGATGAGCAGTGAAGATCCAAACCAAACCGCCCGATCGCTGTGGGAGATGTTGGGGTTAACGCAGAATCCTGAAATTCAGCTTATGACTTGGGCAGGCTCAACCCAACCGCAAGTGATTCAGGCAACGATACGCGCCATCCAAGTACAAAACGGTGATGTGCGGCTGCTGGCTGTGGCAGAGACTCACCTGGGGCTGGATTCTCCCCTGCTGGCAATGACCCCTTCTAGCCTATCTTGGCTGCAACCAGTAGAAGTGCTGACCTTAACCCATCTCAACCAACAGTATCCCGAATGGACAACGGCCCTGCTTCCGGCTCTGGGGCAAGAACTTCAGCACGCTGGATACACGTTGCCCGTCTCGGAGACACCTTCTCAGACGCTATTGAAGGAGTTGGGTTCCTGGTCATTGCAGCTAGCAGACCTAACGGGAGATTCTCAGCTAGAGGGAGTTCTGAGCCTGGACATGAGCGGTTCGGATGCTGTAAGTGAAGTGGCAAATTCTCAAGCCAATTCTGAGGCAATGGGCCATACACAAACACTGATTTTTTCTAGCCAAGGCTCCGTTTTATATAGTGATTTGGGCAGTCCTACTCAGTCGTTGAAGGCGATCGTTAATTTGTATCCGGGCAATCTTCCGGCTTTGATCGTTCATGACACTCAAGGCTACCGAGTTGAGCAATGGTCAGCTTCTCACCAACGGTTTGAGTCATCCTCACCACTGATACAATGAAGGCGCAAGCAGTAAGCATTTTTGTTGAATCAACGATATTCTATCCATCAAGGTTGCATCGTTTCACATTATGGAATTTGAGGAAATCTCTGGGTAATTCTTTTGGGAGGTGGGCACCTTGTCTGTCCCTTCATCAAGCAGGCGAGCTGTCTGTGCAACGATATCCAAATTAATTGATGGCAACGGATGGTGAGATGAGGACGCTTGAAGTTGCTGAGTCCAATGCATGGATAGGGTTGGGGATGCGGCAAATATCCGAACCTGCCTACTGCTACAACTTCCATTAACGGATTTTAACCTTTAGCCAGGAAATTCATTTTCTGGAGCGCAGGTATCAGTCCTGTTCAAACTGAAAGCTGATTATTTTCTGCAATTCACTTTAATAAAGTTCACTCAACGTAGATTATATTTTCTTTTTTCTTATCCCAATGGTTAATGCTCAAACCAGAGCAAATGGATTACCAAACGGTGAGAGCCTGTATCAGATGCTCTTACACTCTGTCCTGGACGGGGGAGCCGCTTTGTTCGATCGCGATTTGCGATGCGTTTTGGTAGAAGGACAGGAACTTATCGAACTGGGCTTGTCCAAAGCAATGGTAGGCCAAACAATTTGGGAAGCGTTGTCCGCTGAGGTCTGCCGTTTGGTGGAACCTGCTTACCGAGCAGCATTAGCTGGCGAAATAGTGGAATGTGAATTCACTCAAAGCGATCGGGTTTATCTGATTCGCACGGTTCCAGTTCGCAACGAGGGAAACATTGTTGCAGGTGTTTTTTATGGGAAAAACATTACTTCGTTAAAGACCAAAGAACAGGAAGCCAACCAGCGATATCAAGAATTGCAGAAACTTTTGAGAGAAGAACGGAAACAGGCGGAGGAAAACCTAAAACAACAGGCTGAATGGGAACGAATCGTCAGTTTGATTGCCCAACATATTCACCAATCCTTAAATTTGCAAGAGATTTTGAATACGGCTGTTGTTGAAATTCAGGCGTTTCTGCAAAGCGATCGGGTAATAATTTATCACTTCATGCCCAATTTAGGTGGGATTGTTTTGGCGGAAGCATCGGAACCTGGATGGATCAAGATTTCAGGGCAAATCATTAATGATGAATACTTTACAGAACACTATGCCCAGCTTTACCAACAGGGACGAATTCAGGTTGTCGCAGATATTTACAATGCAGACCTTACGCCTTGCCATGTAGAACTATTGGCCCAGTTTCAAGTGCGGGCAAATTTGGCAGTGCCCATCATCCAAGGAGAACGGCTGTGGGGGTTGCTGGTGGTGCATCAGTGTAGCCAGTCTCGGCAGTGGCTTCCTCAGGAGATTCGCCTCTTACAGCATTTAGCAACGCAACTCGTGATTGCTATCCACCAATCGGAACTCTATGAGCGAGTTCAAAGATTAAATTTAGAATTAGAAAATCAAGTTCAGGAACGCACTGCTCAACTTCAGCAAGTATTAGCATTTGAATCATTACTGAAACGCATTACGGACAAAGTTCGCGATAGCTTGGATGAAAATCAAATTTTGCAGACAGCCGTCAAAGAGTTGGCGATCGGATTAGGGGTCATCTGCTGTGATACAGCTTTGTATGACTTGGAGAAGGGCACATCTACGATTTGTCATGAATACATCCGCACCAAGATCACACCCTCACTCGGACAAACCTTTGCAATGGCAAATTTATCTGAAGTTTATGACCAACTGTTGCAGGGACAGCACGTTCAATTTAGCTTGCTTTCAACTCCAGACGAATGGACTCGTGGTGTGGAAAACCACTTCGCGATTTTTAGTTGTCCGTTGATGGATGATCATGGGGTTTTAGGGGATATGTGGCTGTTTAAGCCAAGCCAGGACATCTTTACGGCAGCAGAAGGGCGTTTAGTGGAACAAGTGGCAAACCAGTGCGCGATCGCCCTCCGACAATCGCGGCTTTACCAAGCAGCACAGTCCCAAGTCAAAGAACTGGAACGCCTCAACCAGCTCAAAGATGATTTTCTGAGTACAGTATCCCATGAGCTTCGGACTCCCATGTCCAATATTAAAATGGCATCCCAAATGCTAGAAATTTTGCTGAAGCAATCTCTTGCTTCAAGTGATGGACAGGAACGCATGGGCCGTTATCTCACCATTCTGCAAGATGAATGCCAGCGGGAAACCCAACTCATTAATGATTTGCTAGAACTGTCTCGCCTGGATGCCAACGTGGAACCGCTCCGCTTGAGTACGATCGCCCTTCAAGTCTGGATTCCACACTTAGCCGAACCCTTTGAAGAACGTACCCGTACCCAGCAGCAGCAGTTACGGTTAGAGATTCCAGCTAATCTGCCAGAATTTACAACGGATCTCTCCTATCTAGAACGCATTCTTACCGAGTTATTACAAAATGCCTGCAAATACACTCCCTCTGGCGAAACAATTACCCTGAATGTCTGCACCACTTCAGATCAGCTTATGATTACTGTGACAAACTCTGGCATTGAAATTCCAGAGAACGAACTTGTAAGAGTATTTGACAGGTTTTATCGCATTCCCAATAATGATCCTTGGAAACATGGCGGTACAGGTTTAGGATTGGCTCTTGTCAAAAAGCTGGTCAGCCAATTGAGCGGGGACATTCAAGCTGAGAGTACATTAGGGCGAACCAGTTTTAGAATTACGCTTCCCTGGTTAGAGAGCCGCTTCACCCCGTCGATGTAGTTCGCGGGCATAGTCTGTCCAAATACCCTGTCCCCAATAACGAAAACAGCTTGTTTGCAAGAGCAAGTTATACAGCAGTGCGGTTTGGTAGGCTGGAGTTTTCGTAACAGATGGATCAGCCTGCACTTGAGAATCAAAAGTTTGATGAAACTTAGCACTGAGTTGGTTCATTGGCTCCAATACATTTTCGTAGCCCTTTACCCAGCTAATGTCATTTGTCCAGGATGCTCCATCAACATGAAAATGAGGATCAGAGGCATTGAGATCGGCGATCGTCCGTTCAACGGCTTCTGGGGTAGCTTGGTCTGGATTAACACGCTGCCAAATCTTGTGCTGGTTGACGGACTGGCAAACAGGATAATCTTTTGGACTGGCCCCTGCCGCTTCTACTAGCTCAATGTATTCTGTTCCGTTTAGTCCCACCACACCGATCGCATTTTTGCCATTCTCTTTGATCTCATACCATACCGGCAAGAAGTCACGCGGAAATTCATTCATCATCACGCCACCGTTCTCACCATCCGCAATTTGGGTGACGCAAGACGGTACAGATATCTTTCCGATCGTTTGCCTAGCTCTGCTTTTTGCTTCGTGATAGGGCTGCATTTGAGCCACTAATTTTGTATCTGAGCCTTGGGTTTTAATCAGGGCTGTAATGGAAACCGTTTCACCTTTAGAATTGCGGGCAACCAATCGATTGGGAATATATTTGTCATCCTGATGTAAGGCCGTTCCATCCGAGCGTTCTACCGAATGTTCTTGCACCATTAGCCAACGATAGCCACAATCCTTTAATGCCTTAATGTATTCATACAGCGTATCAGGATGGTTGGGCAAGTGCATTTCTGGCGGCGAAAAGCCTTTTACCCGACGCAACGCATCATAACCAAAAACGGCAGCAAAATGATGTTGCCACGCCTGAATGTGCAGTTTCAGGTCAGGAATGGGCGTAGACGGAACGACCGCATGACTCCACAAGGTTCCCAACCATTCCACATAGGGCTGATACTGGGGATTGCAGGTAATCTGCTTGAGCTTGTCCAAAATGTCCGATCGGCCCATTTGGCGCAGGCTCCAGAGCAAATTTCCGGAGTAGTCCAGCATGATGCGCGGATTGCCACCATTTCCAACAATTTCTGGAATAAAATCCCCCATGCGCGAATAACACCAGGCAAAAACATCGGCATTGTGGTTATCTCCCACATGAGGATGCTCAAACATATGCTGCAAGTTACCAATTAATGCACCATCTGTTCCTGCTGGAATGGTTGGCTGATGCATATGCAGGGCACAAGCAAAGGCAGCCGTGACATTCTCCAAACGAATGTTTGTAGTGGGCAAAAATATCGGATCAGTGTGATTCACCACCGATCGAATTTCTGCTTCCCAACCGCAGATATTCGGCAATCCCGATCGCAGTTCTTCCAAAGCAGGCAATTGAGTTGGGGTGGTCGCTGTCATGGGCGTTTCCTCTTAGTGCCACTGTTGAGATCCTACATCAGACTCTTTCAGTTCACGCCTTTTCTCGCTTCATTACCCTCGATCGCACGTCATCCAGCAAGTCATAAACCACCGGAACCACAAGCAAACTGAGCAACGTAGAGGTAATCAGTCCGCCGATAATAGCAACGGCCATGGGGGCGCGTAACTCCACACCCGCCCGGACACCCAACGCCAGCGGCAGCATACCCAGAATGGTAGAAGCCGTAGTCATTAAAATGGGGCGAAGACGAGTGGGGACGGCTTCCAGGATAGCTTGGCGGCGGCTCATCCCAGTTTTTCGCAGTTGCTTAATGTAGTCCACAATCAGAATTGCATTTTTGTTCGTTAAGCCCAGCAAAAAGATGATGCCGATCAGCGAAATCATCCCGAAGTCACTTTGCACCAGCAATAAACCCAGCATCGCACCGACGATCGCCAACGGTAAGGATAAGAAAATTACCAGCGTATCGACCAAACTGCGGAATAGAAACAGCAGAACCAGAAGAATGCAAATGAGAGAAAGTGTCAAAGTAGAACGGAAACTTTGCAGAATCTCATTCACCTGAGCCGAATCGCCGCCTAATTCCAGTGAAATTCCAGGGGGCAGAATCGCATTCACTTCTTGCGTTGCCCGATCGCCCACCTGCCCAATGGTAAAGCCCTGACCCAGGTTGGCACTGATCGCTGCGACCCGTTCACCGTCCGATCGGGTAATCACCGTCACCGTATCGTCATCGTCCAAAATTTGAGTCGCCCTCACATCCTCAAAACCCGGAATTTCAGCAAGTCTGGCTCGAATTTCCTGCGCTGTTTCGTGCAGAAGTGCCAAATCGTTGCCCACAATTCTGACCTGAACCGGCTGTTCCCCCCCCGTATCCACAAACCGAATGTCTTCAACACTCGTCGTCACCCCTGGAATTTCGGGCAGTTCTTCCCGCAACTGATCTTGCACATCTCCAGTTGATAGGGTGCGATCGTCCCGCAGCCTCACATAAATTGTGCCTCGGTTCGGTTCACCCTGCCGCGTGCCGACAATCGTAAAAACATTTTCGACCTGCGGCGATTGCAGCACAAATTCATCTAGCTCTTCCGCAACCTCCAGAGACTCCTGTAAAGGATTAAAAGCGGGCAATTGGGGCAGCGTTTGACCGGGGGGAAGTTGTCCGGGGGGAAGTTGTCCGGGGGAAAGCTGGGTAGGTGGAGTCTGGGGAGAGGGAATCTGTTGGGCTTGCTGAGCTTGCTGGGCGGCTAAAAACTCTGGGGGAATTTCAGGTAGAGGAGCCGTGTAGGTAATATTACTGTCTCTTATACACATCT
>PVWD01000374.1 GCA_003003615.1 filamentous cyanobacterium CCP2
AGATGTGTATAAGAGACAGGTTCGGGTGTATCCCAATTTTGCATTTACATTACGAATATCTCACTGGCAGGCAAGATGTCTGCACTACGGAAATCACTCAATTTATATAAAGGTGATGTTTCCATCGGTTCTTCTGTGGTGAAGGTGGGGCGATCGTTGTGCAGTTATGCTGAATTTTAAGCCACACTACTCCCTACTCCCCAACCCCGCTACGGCTTTAGATAAGTTAGTAACCCTATCCCACCATCTCCTCTGGGCGCACCAGCCGATCGAATTCTTCACCTGTTAGCAATCCCAGTTCCAGGCAGGCTTCCCGCAAGGTCTTATTTTCGGCATAGGCTTTTTTAGCCACTTTTGCAGCATTGTCATAGCCAATGTGGGGGTTCAGTGCCGTCACCAGCATCAGGGAATTTGCCAGAAAATGCTGGATTTGGGCATGATTGGGCTGAATTCCCACCACCAAGTGATCTGTAAAGCTAGAGCAGGCATCCGCCAACAGCCGAATCGAGTTGAGCAAATTAAAAATCATCATCGGCTTGAACACATTTAGCTCAAAGTTGCCCTGGCTTCCGGCAAATCCGATCGCCGCATCATTTCCCATCACCTGAGCGCAGACCATCGTCATTGCCTCACACTGGGTTGGGTTCACCTTTCCCGGCATAATAGACGACCCCGGCTCATTGGCAGGCAAAATCAATTCCCCCAGCCCACAGCGCGGCCCCGACCCCAGCCAGCGAATGTCATTGGCAATTTTCATCAATGAACAGGCCAGGGTTTTCAAACTGCCGCTCGTTTGGACGATCGCATCGTGCCCTGCCAGTGCTGCAAACTTGTTGGGAGCCGAAACAAAGGGTAGACCTGTTAGGATGGCAATCTCCTGCGCCACTCGTTCAGCAAATTCAGGATGGGTATTCAGCCCAGTTCCCACCGCCGTACCGCCGATCGCCAATTCATACAGGTCAGGTAAAGTGGCGTAGATTCGGTCTACATCTTTATCCAGTTGGGAGACATAGCCAGAAAATTCCTGCCCTAGGGTCAGGGGAACTGCATCCATCAGGTGAGTCCGACCAATTTTAATAATGTCTTGAAACGCTTCTGCTTGCTTGGCGAGGGCATCTCGTAGCTTCGTCAGCATGGGCAACAGCCGATGGGTGATTTGCTCTACCGCCGCAACGTGCATGGCAGTGGGAAATGTATCGTTGGAAGACTGAGACATGTTGACCTGATCATTCGGATGCACCGGGGTCTTGCTGCCCAGCGTTCCACCCGCCAATTCGATCGCCCGATTTGCAATCACCTCGTTTGCGTTCATGTTGGTTTGGGTGCCGCTGCCGGTTTGCCAAATCCTTAGGGGAAAGTGGTCGTCTAACGTACCTGCGATCACCTCATCGGCTGCCTGCAAAATCAGAGATGCCTGCTTCTCTGGTAGCTTGCCCAAGTCCCGGTTTACGGAGGCCGCTGCCCGTTTCAAAATGCCGATCGCCCGGATCATTTCCCTGGGCATCGTGTCTTGACCAATGGCAAAGTAATGGAGTGATCGCTGGGTTTGGGCCCCCCAATACCGATCCGCCGGAACTTCGATCGTTCCCATGCTGTCTGACTCGGTGCGCCTCATATTAGAATCGGCCGCCTGCATTCCCTTCACTCCTTCCCCCGGTAATCCCTAAGGACTTTGGATTCAATAACCTTTGCAACCCGTTCTGCTGGGTTGCTGGCGGGTAAGATGCCCACCCCACAAGAATTACAGTCTATTTAATTTCCATTCCTATGCAAACAGCGGACTGATGAACAGCGATGCCACAATGCCAACGAGTCCACCGCTGACATGACCTAATAATGCCAGAGGAACGATCCAGCGAAAATAGCCTGCATCTGTCGTTTGTCCCAAAATCGATCGCGCTACGATCGCCTGGGCAATGCCACCAAACCCACCCACAATAAAGACTTGAATAATCAAGCGAAGTCCAAAGGATAACCCCAAACTTTCCAAAAAACTGCCAAACCCAGACACCAAAAGCACAATCAGCAAGCTTCCAGTGACAACTACGCCAACCGCCGTCCCGATGAAGTTGGCTCGGAGCGATCGACCCATCCGAGGAATGTAAGGATTTAGGGAAAAATACTGAGCTAGCCCCTGCCCCAAACCATAAAGCCCCCCCAATGCCATTAGGGACAACACCGTCAGCAACAGGTACAGGACAAGTTTAGAGGAAGCGATCGCGAAACTGCTTTGGCGAAGGTATAAAACGATGGGGATGCCAACCATCAGAATCAGTCCAGCCAGCATTCCGGACAGCAGACCCATGAGGAACCACCGCCGCCAAAATTGGAAACCGTTGGGTTGAATCGTCATGACCTTAATCTAGTACACCCAAGGAATCAGTTTTTTCACGCGCTGCCGATAGCTGGGATAGTCTGGGTATTTTTCTGTCAGCCACGCTTCTTCCCGGTTAGCCTTGCGATCGAAAAACAAAAACCCGACTGCAATCAGCCCCCAGTGAGACAGACTCAATTGCCAAACGGCCCACGCCTGCGCCAATGCCATCAGCCCTGCATAGAGCGGGTGACGTACAATGCCGTAAATTCCAGTCTGAATCAGTTCGCCATCTGGCTTCGGGTAGGGAAGCGGGGTTAGGTTGTGTCCTAGATCCAGCAATCCTTGAACAATTAAAATTACGCCTCCTACTCCAAGCAGAAGCGCGATCGCCCAGATGCCATATCGCCAAGGAGACTGCACCGTGAGCCAATCGGGACGATAAACCGGCAAAACCCCATACCCCACAATCAGCAGCACTTGTGCAAGTACCCAATATTCTCCCCGGTTGCCTTTCCAACTCTCAGGCGTAAACCCCCATTCCGACAATTGCTTCATCACCTTTTTTCAGCCAGTACGCTTCCCAGCTTCATCGCTCATCCAGAATAAACTACCTGGTAGCAGGTATCGTAGAATCTACAAAATTCTCTGCAAAAGGTGCAAAAGGCGAGAACCATTCAACTTCTGCTTTTCTAACCCGATGTGGAATGAAAGGGTGGGGAATAGAAGGGGGATATATAAGTTATTCAGCAGCAGCACGGAGCTTAGACACTTCCTCAGGAGACAAGCTCCATCCAAGGGCCCCTGCATTCTGGCGTACCTGCTCGGCGTTTTTGGCTCCAGGAATTGGAATCACGTTGCCCTGCGCCATCAGCCAGTTCAATGCCACTTGAGCCGGAGTTTTGCCATACTGTTCGCCAATTTCTTTCAACTGCTGAAGGAGTGGAGCTAGCTTTTCCAAGCCACTTCGGCTAAACCGAGGGTTCAACGATCGCGCTCCAATGGGTGCAGTGTAATTTTCAGCCGTATACTTCCCCGTTAACAGTCCTTGGGCCAAGGGGCTATAGGCCAGAATGGTAATGTTCAACTCACGCGCCGTACTCAGCACCCCATTGGTTTCAATTTGCCGCGCCAAAAGAGAGTACTGCATCTGGTTAACTGCGAGAGGAATCCCGCGATCGGCTAGATATTGGTGGGCCTGCCGCATTTGCTCGGCTGAATAGTTGCTGACTCCGACTGCCTGAATCCGGCCCTGTTCTACTTCATCTGCCAGGGTGTTGATTAAATTCTTTTGCCCCACGAAAAAATCAAAGGGTTGATGCACCTGGTAAAGGGCGATCGAAGGCTTTTGGAGCCGATGCAGGCTAGCAGATAGGGCATCCGTTACAGACTGAGTGCTGAACCGCCAGGGCAAAGGCATAAACTTGCTGGCAATCTGCACAGGGCGATCGGTTTCGGTCATGAACTGCCCTAAAAGCCGCTCTGATTCTCCAAAGCCATAAATCTCAGCCGTATCAAAAAAATTGACCCCAAGCTCGACAGCAGCATGGAAGGCAGCTCTTAGCTCAGCTTGGCTATAATCCTTGCCGTAGCCCCAAAATAAATTATCTCCCCAAGCCCACGTTCCAATGCCAAGCGGAGCAACTGCAACACTACTGGAACCAAGGGTAACGGTTTCAACACTCACTTTAACAAAACTTAATATCAACCCCTTCAGTGTATCGAATTTGGGGGAAGATGTTCGGGACGAATCTTTTTCTGGATATTTCCGATGCAACAGGTTAGTCAGGGTGAGCGGCTTGCCCACCCTTTAGGCAGCCCTAAGCTTCAACAGGGGCTTCGCTGGCCACTGCGGGTGCTTCCACCTTAATGGTGAGGTAGCGAATCACATCTTCGCTCAGGCGCATGGCCTTTTCCATGGCCATCACGGCTACACCACTGCTGGTATAGTTCATCTGGACGTAAATTCCTTCCCGATGGTTTTGAATTTCGTAGGCAAGCCGTCGCTTTCCTCGGTGCTGGGTGTCTACTTCTTGGGCACCCTGCTCCAATAGAATGTTCTGATACTTACCGATCGCCTGATCGGTCTGCTCGTCTCCGAGGTCGGGACGCAAAATGTACATCGTTTCGTACTGCGGCATGAAAACTGTCTCCTTATGGACATAAGTCCTCTCACACAACCCTTCCGTGTCCCCTCGTTAGCAAAAACCTATAAAAATTTTCTGCTCACAGATGGCTCGGAACAAGTTTTGGTAAGAGGCAAGGACTTACAATCATATACCAGGTTAACTCACTCTATCTATGGCGCATCGGTACGTCCGCGTTCAAACAACAATAGGACAGCTTTACTACGGCTTACTTCACCTGGATCGACGGGTACAAATTTTGGATGCTCCTCCCTGGATGAAGGGGCAACCCACCGAAGAAGAACTGGAACCAGCAGATTATCAAATCCTGGCTCCTTGCGCTCCTTCTAAAATTGTGGCTGTCGGTAAGAACTATGCTAAGCACGCTGTCGAAATGGGGGGAGAAGTTCCTAAAGAACCGCTACTCTTCATTAAACCGTCTACAACCATCATTGCCCCAGAGACTTCTATCCTTTACCCTTCGCAGTCTCAACGGGTAGAGTATGAGGGTGAACTGGCATTGGTGATCGGCGATCGCTGCATTGACTGTACCCCAGAACAAGCCCGCGCCAAAATTTGGGGTTATACGATCGCCAATGATGTTACGGCCCGTGACCTGCAACAGCGAGATGGACAATGGACTCGGGCCAAAAGTTTTGATACGTTCTGTCCCCTTGGCCCCTGGATTGTCAGAGAGCTAACGGCTGGAGCCAGACTCCAAACCTTTTTGAATGATGACACCACCCCCGTCCAGTCTGCCTCAACGGATGAAATGGTGTTCGCCCCAGATGTTTTAGTGTCGTATATCAGCCATATCATGACGCTCTTGCCGGGGGATGTCATCCTGACTGGAACGCCCGAAGGGGTTGGCGAACTGGAAGTGGGCGATCGGGTGCGGATTGAAATTGAAGGAATTGGCTCTTTGGAGAATACCGTCACCATTCGGTACAGGGAAGAACCGGCGATTGTTTCGCTGGAGGAGGTGTAGGAGTGAGGGGTGAGGGGTGAGGGGTGAGG
>PVWD01000092.1 GCA_003003615.1 filamentous cyanobacterium CCP2
GTTTTTAGGAGGGGTGTAGAACTAGCTGGCTGCCTTTCTTTTGCTGGTTGGTTTGCGGGGTTTCTTGGTTAAACGTTCAATGGGTGGTTCTGAGGATGACTCGATCGCCTCCGGTTCAGGCTGTGGCTCTGGGGTGGGAGACTCACTGGAGGGAGGTACGGTTTCAGGACGAGAGGTTTTTGGAGCAGAAGGGCGAGCAGATTTGGCAGATGTTCGTTTCGGTTTTGTCTTTCGGGTTGAGGAAGGTTCAGCCTGATATTTCAACGGTTTACCCTGTTGGGCCAGGACTTCTGCAATGTGGGACATTTCAACCTGCTCTGCTCCCGTAGCGGCCGCCCGTAAAACTGCTGCATGAGCGAGTTTCACAATTTCACCCCCACTCGCCATTACCTGGGTGGCAAGAAGATTCCAGTCGATCGCCAAACTAAGGGGAACGCTGGGCGGAAAGGCACGCTGCCATAGCAAGAGACGATCGGTGGGCTGGGGCATGGGAAATTTCACCACTTGGTCAACTGCCTGTCGCCACTGCACCTGGACTGCCGCAGGTTGATGAACTGAGAGGAGGGTGACTCCACCAACCTGCCGCCGTTGGGCAAAAAATTGGCGAAGGGTGACTGGGGAAATCAACTCCGATCGCCCTAGCCAACACTGCGCCGACTTTACCAACAAAACAGATG
The DNA here is from genome assembly GCA_003003615.1 of filamentous cyanobacterium CCP2. Lineage (GTDB taxonomy): Bacteria > Cyanobacteriota > Cyanobacteriia > Elainellales > Elainellaceae > Egbenema. The sequence continues at coordinate 678 of PVWD01000092.1, forward strand.
GAGCCTGGTCTGCAATTTCCTGTAGCAATTGCGGATAGGTTTCTGGCTCAACGAGTGCCAAATCAATGCTAGATAAAGAGGTTTGCAACGATCGGGCAATGACTTCTGCTGCCAGGGTTTTTCCTGTCCCAGCTTCTCCCATCAATAGGGCGATCGTTCCAAGGAGAAGCTCTTTGGGAAACTGAACGCCCCAGAATTTCTCGGCTTCTGTTTGCCCCTGGATCTGCTGAACGAGATATTGTAATGCAGACTGCACAGATTCCGGCAAAATTAAATCTGACCAATCGGCGGTTACGGTCGATCGCCGTAGCAGAGCAGGTTGTTTTGCAGATGAAGACGGCTGTAGCAAGGTTTCCAGGGCATCCTGGGTGGGCTGCTCTGCCAGAAGATAGTTGATTACAGGCATGGACAGCTTTAAGGGAGAGTTCAGTGAACTATCAACTGGTTGGGATGCAAATTCCAGCAAGTTTAGCTGAATTAACGGTGATGAAGAGACTAACCGATGCCGCGCCGATCGCCATTCATGATCATTTCGGCACATCAGCCGCAGTACCAGATCCAGCGTTGGCAGGTCGGTTTTGACGGGGGCATCGTCTCCTTGCAGATAGCGGTACAGCCTGGCATAGCGTCGGTTTACCTCTGGGGCCAGACTCATCAACACCAAGTTTTTTTCAAACAGAGTTAGCTGCAACCGATCGCACAAGGCAGGCAAAGCCAACATGATTCCCCTGCGAGAACTGGTTTGAATTTTGCCCTCCAACTGCTGCTGATAGTTGGTTTTCACTCCGCTTTGAGGTTGCCGATGCTCGTCGTAGACCACCTTTCCTTCAGTGGTAATAATCCCCTTCCACCAAGCACTCGTCGCTCGATCGGCTTTAGACTGAGCAACACGCTCCACCTCATGGGTTTCCTTACGCTGCCGCGCCACTGCCAGCATTAAAACTTGATCCAGCCAGCGCAGTTCCGTGCGGAGGTAGGCCCAATTGTCGGTAAATCCATCGGATGGGTCAATCGTCATAGCAGATCCGTGCGATCGATTATTCTATTGTGGCAAATTGGGATGTGGCAGATGGGGAAGAGAGGCGAAATTTCTCGGACATAGGAAATTTTGGGTATTTAGTCAAAAATAAGAGTGGGATGGGGAGATCGGTTGATGGCAGGATGGTTGGGAGATGCGCGATAATGAATTACTGACGATAGGTAAAGATTGTTTGAAAGATTGTCTGATAGTCTAAACCGATCGCTTTTTACTGTTTAACTTTTGTACTTGCGTATGTTGGAAACTTTGGATATTAAGCGGGAAGTCGAAGTGTTGTCCGATCGCCTGGGTACGACCCAGGACTATCTTTGACGTTCCGGCACTGACCGCAAAAATTGAGGATCTAGAACAACGAGCAGCCCAGCCCGACTTTTGGGATAACCAGGCTCAGGCGCAAAAAACGCTCCAAGAATTAAATGATCTGAAATCTCACCTTCAACAGTTTGAGCAGTGGAAAACCAGCCTGGACGACACCAGAGCAATTCTGGAGTTGTTGGAGTTAGAAGCGGATGAAGCTCTCCTCCAGGAGGCTCAGTCTAACATTACCCACTTAAGCCGCGACCTCGATCAGTGGGAGTTACAACAACTGCTCTCTGGAACCCACGATGCTCATGGGGCAGTGTTAACCATCAATGCAGGGGCGGGCGGAACCGATGCTCAAGACTGGGCAGAAATGCTGTTACGCATGTACACGCGTTGGGCAGAGGCTCATGGCTACAAAGTGCAAATGGCGGAACTGTCGGAAGGGGATGAAGCAGGGGTTAAATCTGCCACGCTGGAAATTGAAGGGCGTTATGCCTATGGCTACCTGAAGGTGGAGAAGGGAACTCACCGTTTGGTAAGGATTTCGCCCTTTAATGCCAACGGCAAGCGGCAGACTAGCTTTGCTGGCGTGGAGGTGATGCCTATTCTGGACAATGACTCGGTGAAACTGGAAATTCCTGAGAAAGATCTGGAAATCACGACATCGCGGGCAGGCGGCAAAGGTGGGCAGAACGTCAACAAGGTGGAAACGGCGGTGCGAGTTGTTCACCTACCCACAGGCTTAGCGGTGCGCTGTACGCAAGAACGATCGCAGCTTCAGAATAAAGAGAAAGCCCTCGCCCTTTTGAAAGCCAAACTATTGGTGATTGCAGAGGAACAACGAGCCAGGGAGATTGCCGATATCCGGGGGGACATTGTTGAAGCCGCTTGGGGCAACCAGATTCGGAACTATGTGTTTCATCCTTACCAACTGGTAAAAGATCTCCGCACAGGGACAGAAACAACGGCGATCGACGATGTGATGAATGGAGAGCTTGATGCGTTTATTGAAGCTTGTCTGCGACAGGAAAATCAGCTTGTCGAAACAGGAAGCACGGTCTGACAATTAGGGAATACATTTCCCTCAGCGCATTTCTCGTTGACTGGTGGGATGGGTATCTTGCCTGTCCTGCCCTTGAGCAGCAAACTGTTAGAGTGAAGATAACTGCATGAGTGGCTGCATGAGTGATTAAGTTCGTTTGTTTAAATTCTTCCTGCTGACCCTAGACGAGGATCTGAATTTATGAGTGAATCCACCCCATCTCCGATGTCTGACCCAGTTTTCGCTGATGCCGCAGCTCCTCCAGCTCCCGAAGTTCCTAAAACGGCTCAAGCTGCCACTGAAGCTCAACCTGTTACTGAGGCACAACCCGCGACGGGAGCCAAACCGAGCTACGTCAAGCTAGCCATGCGAAATATGGTGCGGAAGCGGGGAAAGTCGCTGTATCATTTCACGTTGACGACGATCGGCTTATTAAGCGTTCTAGTTGGTCTAGCGTATTTGACACGATAAGGAACATTGAATGAAAAATGCTTCGGTCTTTCCTGTACAAGTTGAAGTGATTGTACAGGATTATTTTTTTGAATGCAGGCAAGATGGGGATGAAGCATCGGCAAACCCCATGCCCGATCGTCCTGCTTCTCCCATTTCTCAGGTAACCTGGGAAACTTGGTTTCATCAATGGTTGGAGCAGCTTCAAGCGGAGTTGCCGTCCCATCCCAGCTATGAACTAAGCCTTCGGTTGACCGATGATGCTGAAATTCAAACGCTCAATGCTCAGTATCGACACAAAGATCAGCCAACCGATGTCTTAGCCTTTGCTGCATTGGAGGTAGATTCTCCTCAGCCGATCGACGAACTGCCAGAGCCGCTTTACCTCGGAGATATTGTAATTTCGGTGGAAACCGCCCAGCAACAAGCATTTCAGCTTGGACATTCCCTTGAACAAGAGTTGGCTTGGTTGGCTGCTCATGCGTTGCTGCATCTTTTAGGATGGGATCACCCTGATGAAATTCGCCTGGCTCGTATGTTAGAACAGCAAGAGTGCCTGCTAAACACAGTGGGCTTGGACATTAACCGCCATCAGGTAGAACAATTGTTGCAGTTAGAATACCGAAAAAGTCCGTCAGAAGAGGTGTAATATAATCACCCAATAGGTACTTGTATAATCACAATCTATGTATCAACCTTTAGTTAAGCATTGTTTTTGTTAGATTCTCGTTTTTTATCACGTTTGTTTCTACACCATTCTCAGCCTGTATATATTACCCCAGGTAAGTATGTCGCCCACGACTCAAGACTTAGCACAAGACGCAAAACTATGTCCCGCGCAGTCTGGAAAGCCAAACCGAGATTTATCTTGGCGAGTTGCTTCAAACTTGTTTATTAGCTTTCGGTATGCATGGGCAGGACTCAGCTATGCTTTTCAAACTCAGCGCAACTTTCGCATTCATTTGGTTGTGGGAACGGCAGCGATCATCTTGGGCGTTGTTTTGGAGTTAAGTCGAGTAGAAATTGCAATTATTGGACTGACGATCGGTGCAGTGTTGACAATGGAATTGCTGAATACTGCGATCGAATCAGTTGTTGATTTAACCGTTCGGCAAACTTACCACGAACTCGCCAAAATTGCCAAAGATTGTGCTGCGGGAGCCGTTCTCATTTCAGCCGTTGCTGCGATCGTGGTTGCTTGTTCGCTTTTGCTGCCAGCACTTATTGAACGCCTACACGCACTATGATCCTTGTTATCGATAACTACGACAGCTTTACATACAATCTGGTGCAATACCTTGCAGAGCTAGGAAAGGAGTTGCCTGTCGCTGCTGAAGTCCAGGTGTACCGGAATGATGAGATTTCCCTAACGCAGATTCAGCAACTTGCCCCTGATGGAATTGTGATTTCTCCAGGGCCGGGGCACCCCAAGGAATCGGGCATTTCCCTGGATGTGATTCAGCAGTTGGGGGCAAACTATCCAGTCTTGGGCGTTTGTTTGGGGCATCAAGGCATTGGATACTGTTTTGGCGGAACGATTACCTCGGCTCCTGAACTGATGCATGGCAAAACATCTCTGGTGCATCACACTGGGAAAGGCGTTTTTGCGGGGCTAGAGAACCCGTTCACAGCAACCCGATATCATAGCTTGGTGATCGATCGCCAAACCTGCCCTGACATTCTGGAAATTACGGCATGGGTTGAAGATGGCACCATTATGGGAGTGCGCCACAGGGACTATCCCCACCTTCAAGGGGTGCAGTTTCACCCAGAAAGCGTCCTGACTGGATTGGGCAAGCCACTGCTCAGGAACTTTCTGCTCTCCCTCAAGTAGCCGATCGCCGTTTGGTCTTTGCAATAAAAACTAAATGGGAACTAAAGAATTTTAAATTCAAGCGATCGAGGATCATCAACGATCTTCGAGGCGTTTTTGATTTTCATGGCAATGACTGTATCATCCGCGTCATATTCTACAGTCACATCTGGTCGATCTTCACTAAAATCTTCAACGGGCACATCTCGAAAAACAATTCGCAGTACATCTGTTGCCGTATCGTAAATTACTTTCATGACGTTTACAGTGGCAGTTTCCGTGGCAATTGAGGGATGGATCGAAGCCATCATACATGATTTGCCCTTTGCCGCGTGAAGTGTGCAATTGTACTGTTTTCGTCCTGTTCGTATTTTTGGTGTTCTATAAGGTAGCCTTAAATTGTAGATCAAATTGAAACGATCGCCCCAAAAATACTGTTAACTATCATGGTTCCCTATGAAAAAATAGAAAACGGAATTTAATTTTCTTAACCTTCATCAATTTCCAAAAAGTCGTGTTATAAGAATGGGGAGCAGTTAAGCAATGGAATTGGAAGGGCACATGAGTTTCCGTCAGTACACAAACTACATTTGATTAAACGGTGTTCTACTGCGTTGAAGCTCATTCGCTATCCATCGTTGCTGGACAAGCAATACCCTAAAAAGGTTGTTAAGAACTAATCTTTCTTAGGCATTGCAACACTGCACAAGTGCTGAAACAGCAGCAACATAGGCATTGCTAGCCAATAGCTAAACCAGCCTAACTTTCAAATTAAATCTTCTAAAACTCTAGTTCTGATTCATCTAAAGGGTTCCCTTGATCAGGGGGCAACGTGTTCGTTTGTTGCATTTTGATCAGGTGAGTTCAGCGCAGTTTTTATGCCACAAATGGGTAAACTGGCTGGGCGATCGTCTAGAGCGTTTTAGGAGGATTTCGTTTCGTTTCTTCCGAATTTCATCGAGCAATTTATTTCAGAGGTTTCCCATGCAGTACTTACTAATCGACACCCATCAGCGTCCCCTCGGCACTCTAAAGAGCGACAAAACGTTTGCCGTTGGTGACACCTTCGAGAACAGCGCGCAGAGCTATACGGTGATTGGCTTGAACTGGTTTAACCAGCACGTTCAATCTCAATCATTGACGGTGATCCCAACGCGCTTGATTGCTAAGACTGCAAATTAGGAAAAAGAGGGGATGGGATGAGTTAAACGGATGACTCCCCATCCCAATTTTTTAATTTCAATGCTCAAAAATATTTTGGTATTGCAGCAAGTCCAACTCTACGATCGTGGGTAAACAGTTAAAGCAATGCTGAGCTAATTCCCATCTGCCTTCCCGTGTAAGCATCTCTGTGAGCTTCGATCGCACATTGATGAGATGTCGCACATCATTAGCTGCATAGCGGAGTTGTTCATCCGTCAGGTTAGCCGGATTGCCCCAGTCTGAGCTTTGGGCAGATTTGTCAAGTTCAACCTGCTCTAACTCCATTACGACATCTTTTAAGCCATGTTTTGGTGTATAAGTTCTGGCCAATTTGCTAGCAATTTTGGTGCAGAAAACGGGTGTTACATGAATTCCTAAATGATAGCGAAGTGTCGCCAGATCAAACCGAGCAAAGTGAAAGATTTTTTGGGTTAATGGTGATTCTAAAAGTTGTTGCAAGTTCGGTGCTTTTTTTTGTCCGATTTCAATTCGGATAACCGTCACTCTTCCTTGGGGATCGCATAACTGCACTAAACACAGCCGATCGCGCTGAGGCAACAATCCCATTGTTTCGGTGTCTACTGCGATCGCTGATTCTGCCTGATACGCAGCCAGCAGATCTTCTGGCAAATCTCGATCGCACACCTGAAAATCATTTAATGCCATAACTCACCTTAGCGACGCAAAACAAAAAGTTGAGTGAAGTAATATTCGCCTTGAGCGTTTTGGGCAACGCCAATTCCCGTCAGATCAAAGTTCCCTTCAATATTCTCCCGATGCCCAGAGCTATCAATCCAACCTGTCACGGCTTGTGTACCCGGATCTGCAAATCCGCGATTAAATGCTACATTTTCTGCTGCACTCCGAAATGGAATGGACTGAGAAATGACCTCAGCTCGCTGATCAAATCCATCGTGGCTCAAGTTGCGGCTCGTTGCCATCCCCTCGCTGTGAAGGCGCGCCTGCTCACTGATTTCAGCATTTAAAATTAGCGATGGCAGTCCTCGTTCTGCCCGATACTGGTTGATTTGCTCAAAGATACTCTGCTCTAAATCTGCAAACGTTCCCGTCGGCGGATCAGAGTCTTCCTGACGATCGGCTGCTCTGTCCCTGTCAGTGAATATGGGTGGCAGCCGAAACTGATCTGGCAATTCACAAGACATGAGCGAAGATGCCAAAGCAAAACACAGGGCAATGGCTCCCCAGTGTTTTATATACATGAACCCTCCTATCACAGCGTTGTGCTGAGTGCGAAATCCGGCACCTCTTTTTTTGACGGTGGGGTTACTTTATTGTTCTGGCATCAAGAACTTCGCCACAGTTTGCACATCCTTGTCACCTCGGCCGGAACAGTTGATCACAATCCGAGGGTTGCCCTCCAACTGTGGACAAAGCGTATCTAGATAGGCGATCGCATGGGCCGTTTCCAAAGCCGGAATAATTCCCTCTAGTTGAGAAAACTGCTGAAATGCATCCAGGGCCTGCTGATCGGTAACGCTGTAATATTCGGCACGTTCAGAATCTTTGAGGTAACTGTGTTCTGGCCCCACACCAGGATAATCCAGCCCTGCACTAATGGAATGCGGTTCAATTACCTGTCCATCTTCATCCTGAAGCAAATAGCTCATCGCCCCGTGCAGTACACCTACTCGTCCACGGGTCAGGGTTGCCGCATGTTTTTCAGACTGAAGCCCTTCCCCTCCTGCTTCAATGCCAATCATCCGCACATTGGCATCCTTCACAAACTCATGGAATAGCCCCATCGCATTTGAGCCGCCCCCCACGCAAGCCAACAAAATATCGGGTAAGCCGCCCCATCTCTCTTGGCACTGTTGGCGGGTTTCTTGCCCAATAATTGCCTGAAAGTCCCTGACAATCATGGGATAAGGATGGGGCCCTGCCACCGATCCCAAAATGTAGTGCGTCGTTTCAACGTTCGTCACCCAATCCCGAATCGCTTCTGATGTTGCGTCTTTTAGCGTTCCTGTTCCTGATGCCACCGGACGGACTTCTGCCCCCATCAGCCGCATCCGAAATACGTTTAAGGCTTGCCGTTCCATATCATGAACGCCCATGTAAATGATGCATTGCAAACCAAAGCGAGCGCATACTGTTGCAGTAGCTACTCCATGCTGTCCGGCTCCCGTTTCAGCAATAATCCGCTGCTTTCCCATCCGTTTGGCCAACAGCACCTGACCCAGCGCATTGTTAATTTTGTGCGCTCCTGTGTGGTTAAGGTCTTCTCGTTTTAGGTAAATTTGGGCTCCACTACCGTCCGATCGTGCGTAGTGCTGAGTCAACCGTTCCGCAAAGTATAAAGGACTGGGCCTGCCCACATAGTCTCGCAACAGTCCGTAAAACTCCTGCTGAAAGCTAGCATCATCACGGTATTGGTAGAACGCGGTTTCTAACTCACTCAAAGCAGGCATCAGCGTTTCAGGGACATATTTTCCCCCAAATTTGCCAAAGCGACCTTGGGCATCAGGAACTTGGGCTTTGTCAGCGGGTTGAAGGTTGGCTTGGGAATCAGTTGTCAGCATTGAACTTCAGTTGAAATAGGACGAGTGAGATAAAAACTGGTTTGAGTTGGGTTGTTTGAATCGTCCCTATATTATACGGGAGTGGGATTGGGGGTTGGTTAGGATAAGTAAGAGTGAAGCATTCCCTCAATGGGATTTCACTTCAGTAAACGGTTTGGGTTACAAGTGAACCGTCGCTTGAGGAATTGTTTGAGGAGGTCAAGCTAGGAGGTAGTATGGGGTCTAAGCGTAAAGCAGCAGGGCAGGGAAATGGAGCTAACCGGGTGGTGTACTCGGAGTTTGGCCATCACGAAAACGCAGATGCAACAGAGCGTCCGATCGCAGAACTGCCCCCCAATCAGCAAAACTTGAGGGTTCAGGCCAGCCGCAAGGGACGAAAGGGCAAAACCGTAACAGTAATTAGTGGCTTTCAGGCAAAACCAGAGACGCTTGCCGATATTCTCAAAAAGCTGAAAACTCAGTGCGGAGCCGGTGGAACGATCGAAGAAAACGAAATTTTAATTCAGGGAGATCATGCTCAAAAGTTGGTGCAGCTCTTGGTGCAGATGGGATATAAAGCAAAGGTAAGCGGCGGGAAAGGTTAGGACGTTGCCAGATGGAGAGGTAAGAAAAATCTCAAATCACTGAAGCCTAAGATTGTCTCATGGAGTGGGCATCCTACCTGCCTGATTAAGGGATAGACATCATTAGAAACTGTTTGTAAACAAAGATTTAGATTCCCCTAAATCCCCTTTCAAAACTACCGTGTACACAGATCTTGGCTGAGAGTCCCAAACCCTGATAGATCCCCCTAAATCCCCCTTAAAAAGGGAGACCTCCAATCTGGTTCCCTCCTTTTTAAGGCGGGCTAAGGAGGATCAAGTCCTGAAGCCTGTTTCAGCCTCTTCAAATTCATTTACAAACAGTTTCTTACTAGATTAAATTCTTAACTTCTAGGACTTATGCAAGCTCTGTTTCATACCTCCAGATTTAGCGTAAGGTGGGCACTGCCCACCCTACAGTTGAAGGTTTTGCGTAAGTCCTGACTTCTCTGCTTGCCCTAACCTTTCATGCATCCAATTCTAAAAGGATGAAGTTGGATATCGTCTGGGTTGCTTTGCTGACAGAGGCGAAGCCATTTGTAATACTTTGTCTGCTAGCCAAGGCATGATCCGACTACACCAAACAGCAAGGTGACTTTGCCAACCCACCAAAATTTCTGTTGATTCGCGACGCAGCCCAATAATTAGCGATCGGGCCACATCGTCTGCGGTCATGGGCATCACCCAGCGAAACAGTTGGAAGTTGCGAACCATGTCGGTGTCCGTTAGGGAGGGTAAGAGGCTAATCACCTGGACATTATGAGGGGCAAGTTCGGCGCGAAGGGCTTGAGTAAACCCCTGGATAGCAAACTTGGTGGCTGAATAGGTGGCCATTGTTGGGGCAGCGAGTTTCCCCATCAAGCTGGAAACATTGACAATTTTGCCTTCCCCTCTGGCGGCCATCCGCCGCGCCATCAAACGAGTAATGGTATACATACCGATTAAATTAACGGCTATTTCCTCTTGAACGTGTAACAACCGAGAGCGCAGGAAAGGCGTTTGATGGGCAACCCCCGCGCAGTTAACCAATAGATCGATCGGCCCATAAGCTTTCCAAGCTCTGGCAATGGCCACATTCACTTCGATCGCCTGCGTCAAATCTAAGGGCAGCACAACCGCTTCGGCTCCTAATGCTTCCACTTCGGCCGCCACGCCTGCCAAAAGAGATTGATTGCGGGCAACCAGCAGCAGACGTTTTGCTCCTTGTCTGGCAAGTTCTAAGGCGATCGATCGACCAATTCCGCGTGATGCTCCAGTAATCAGAGCCGTTTTACCTGGAATATTCATGGTAGAAACCTCCTAAGTGAGGTCTTGCTTTGCCTGAAAACGATGCCAAAAGCTGAGTAAGGCGATCGGTGATAAACAGTTAGTTTCGTTGGTTGCTCAGGTCAGCGTTTTATCCACCCACTTCCTCTTACCAACCGATGCAGGAGAATGCTTCCAACGCTTGAAAGCAAGATGCTGTTTATTGGTTCACTTCTAAGCCCAGCAACTAATCCACTGCTTTGCAACATCTAGCCGTAGCACTTAGCACGTTGCAACACCAGATGGATTACCTCAAAATCCTGCATGATTGGATGGCAAAATTAACAGTTTCTCACCAACGATCGGCATCGTTCATTTCAAGGTCAGACATCAGCAAGACAATAATTTGCAATGAATCGTAGTGAATGATTTTGTGAGTAATGGACGACAACTTGTACAGGACAGCTTCAGCAACGTTCATGGATTAAACCGCTTCAGCGAGTTGCTTTTCAGGCAGTCCTCAAGCAGGTTTCGTCAGTCCGCCCATTTTTCAAAAAAACTTTGGTCAGTTCCAAATGTGAATTTGTTCCGAAACTTTGTAAGGCTGCAATCAGTGAAAGGCTACAGGGAACTCGCAGCACGAAAGAAGCGATCGTCGTACAAATCGTACATATCCACGTTGGCATGTGCATGGAGTCCTCCAAAAAACGCTGTTAGTGAACTGGCTTTAGTTGCATCTGGACATGTTGACTGAACCGGAAATACAGGTGGGCTTAGGGTTCAATCATTAACATCGCTGCTGCTACGAACAAAATTCAGTTTGTACAGCGTGTAACACTAGCCGACTAGGGAACTTGCGTTACCTCCTGCACACTCTAGCAACGGGATCAAGCATCCGCAACATTTCATAAAAATTTTCAATGTCGTTTTACATTTATTTACTAGTTCGTTTGACCTGGGATCGCCCTAGCTTACGCATCCCGTCTGTTTACGAGGCTTAACAAAACGTATTGACTTAGATTATTTGTTTGAGTACAAATTAGTAGCCCTCGTTACTCAATGCATTTCTTAGAATAACGATTCCAACTGGGGAAAAGAGTGCTACAATCTCACCCAAAGCTAGGGGTGCCTGAGAAAGCTCAGGCTGAGATTACACCCTTAGAACCTGAGTCCGGCTAATACCGGCGGAGGGAAGCTGTTTATCTGAGGAACTTCATATGCGGACAGCGTGGATCGCCAAACGGCGAGGTCACACAAACGTGACACAGATGCACTATGCGCGGCAGGGTGTGATCACGGAAGAAATGCACTACGTTGCTGAACGAGAGCATCTATCAGCAGATTTGATTCGAGACGAAGTGGCGCGGGGACGGATGATTATTCCTGCAAACATCAACCATCCAAATCTGGAGCCAATGGCGATCGGGATTGCATCTAAATGCAAGGTCAATGCCAATATTGGTGCCTCTCCTAACTCATCGGATATTGAACAAGAGTTGGATAAATTGCGGCTGGCCGTGAAGTATGGGGCGGATACGGTGATGGATTTGTCTACGGGCGGCGGCGATTTAGATCGGATTCGCACTGCCATTATTCAGGCTTCTCCTGTTCCGATCGGCACTGTACCCATCTATCAAGCCCTTGAGAGCGTTCACGGCAACATTGAGAAGCTGACTCCAGATGATTTTCTGCACATCATCGAAAAGCACGCTCAGCAAGGCGTAGACTACATGACGATTCATGCCGGAATTTTGATGGAGCATTTGCCCCTAGTGCGCGATCGTCTGACTGGAATTGTTTCACGGGGCGGCGGCATTTTGGCACGGTGGATGCTGCATCACCATCAGCAAAATCCGCTTTACACCCACTTTCATGACATCATCGAAATTTTTCAAAAGTACGATGTGTCCTTTAGCCTGGGAGATTCGTTGCGGCCGGGTTGCTTGCATGATGCTTCTGATGCCGCCCAGCTTGCAGAATTGAAGACCCTCGGACAACTGACCCGAAAAGCCTGGGAGCATAATGTGCAGGTGATGGTGGAAGGCCCTGGGCATGTGCCGATGGATCAAATTGAGTTTAATGTCAAAAAGCAAATGGAGGAATGCTCCGAGGCTCCTTTTTATGTATTGGGGCCGCTCGTGACAGACATTGCTCCGGGCTATGATCACATCACTTCGGCGATCGGGGCAGCCCTGGCTGGATGGCATGGAACGGCAATGCTCTGCTATGTCACTCCTAAAGAGCATTTGGGCTTACCGAATGCGGAAGACGTGCGAAACGGACTCATTGCCTACAAAATTGCGGCTCATGCAGCAGATGTGGCCCGTCATCGCCAAGGAGCCAGAGATCGAGATGATGAGCTTTCTCGCGCCCGTTATGCCTTTGACTGGAACCGCCAGTTTGAATTAGCCCTTGACCCCGATCGCGCTCGTGAATATCACGATGAAACGTTGCCTGCGGATATTTACAAGACGGCTGAATTTTGTTCGATGTGTGGCCCCAAGTTCTGCCCAATGCAGACAAAAGTTGATGCTGAGGCTCTGAGCGAGCTAGAAACTTTTCTAGCCAAAGAGTCGATCGCCTAAAGGTGAATGCCTTAGACGAATCCTCATGTACGGAGTAGGGATTATTGCTTATCCCTACTTTTTTTATTTTTCTGATTTGGATTCAACTGAAAACTGCAATTCCCAAAACCTTTATCCAGGAATTCGACCTATCCTAGTTGAAGAAACGACCATGGCAACGGACGAATTAGTGAGGATAATCTCAGATCGCTGAAACCCAAAGTGGATGCCTTTGATAAGGATAAAACTGTCCTCATCGTCTTTCGTACTGCTATGGATTCGTACTGCTTTATGTAATGCCCGATTGAATTTTCATGGAATCAGGTTTGCATAACGACTCAGCCAGCAATCTCTAAAAGCTTGGAGGAATGATATGAAAGCGTTGCCCTCTCCAAAAACAGCTTCATTCTGGAATTTGATACAGTGGATTCTTCGTCCTCTGCCTTTTTTAGATGCCTGTGCTGAACGCTGCGGCGATTGTTTTGCTGTTTCGTTTGGCAATTTACCAAAACTAATTTTTCTGAGCGATCCGCAGGCGATCGAAACAATTTTTACAACCCACCCCAGCCAGTTTGATTCAGGACGGGCAAATTGGATTCTGCGGTCTACGCTGGGCGATTCTTCCATTCTGCTGCTGGATGGTGAGCGTCACCAACGGCAACGCCAACTCCTTCTGCCACCCTTTCATGGGGAACGGATGAAAGCCTACGGGCAACTCATTTGTCAAATTACAGAAGAGGTGATAAGCCAGTGGCAAGAGGGCCAGCCTTTTAGTGTGCGTCCAGAAATGCAGGAAATTTCGCTGCAAACCATTCTTCAAGCTGTTTTTGGACTACGGGAAGGCGATCGGTTTGAGCAGATGAAGCGGCATCTTGGCTCCTTACTCGACTACACGACCAGTCGGATTGGGTTTGCGGCGGCCTTTTTTCCCATGCTGCAACGAGACTTTGGAGCTTGGAGTCCGGGTGGTCAGTTTATTCGGCTCAAGGAAAAAATTGATCACCTGCTTTATGCTGAAATTCGCGATCGGCGAGAACATCTTGATCCATCTCGCACAGATATTCTTTCAATGCTTTTGGCAGCCAGGGATGCAGACGGGCAACCCATGACCGACCAAGAACTACGTGATGAGTTGATCACGCTGCTAACCGCAGGCCATGAAACGACCGCAACGGCCATTACCTGGGCCCTGTACTGGATTCATCATCTACCCGAAGTCAGAAACAAGCTCTTGGCAGAACTGGAAAGCCTGGAGATGCCGCCTGACCCCATGACGATCGCCCGTTTGCCTTACCTGAATGCAGTCTGCTCAGAAACCCTCCGCATCTATCCGGTTGCGTTTATCACCGAAATTCGGATAACCAAAGCTCCTATTCAAATCAACGGTTATGAGTTTGGTACAGAGGCTTACCTTGTTCCATGTATCTATTTAGCTCATCATCGGGAGGAGGTTTATCCTGAACCAAAGCAGTTCAAGCCAGAACGGTTTCTAGAAAGACAGTTTTCTCCGTTTGAATATTTTCCTTTTGGTGGCAGTCATCGGCGTTGTATTGGAGCCGCCTTTGCATTGTTTGAGATGAAACTTGTCCTGACAACTATTCTTTCTCGCTATAAATTAGCTCTGGTAGATCATCGGCCTATCCTCCCCATTCGTCGAGGAGTCACGATCGCCCCTCAAGAAATTAAACTTGTTCCGACGCTACGCTAGTCTGCCTGGAGCAAAATTTTGGATCGTTCAGAATGTGACAGCGACAACATCACACGCTCCACGGACTAAAAAATTACCATTGCCATAAATTCACTGTTTTATCCTTGCTCCCACTTACCAAGGTTTTTCCATCCGGGCTAAACGCCACTGCAACAACCCAGTCAGAATGCCCTCGAAAAGTTTGACGATGCGCCCCTGTATCTAAACTCCACAGCTTAATGGTGCGATCGAGGCTGCCGCTAGCCAGCATTTCTCCAGAGGGGCTAAAGGCAACGGAAATCACGCGATCAGCATGGCGTGAGAGGGTGTGGAGCAGTTCTCCTGTTTGTAAATTCCAAATTTTGACGGTTTTGTCCCAACTGGCCGTTGCTAAAATCTGCCCATTTGGGCTAATTGCTACCGATCGCACGGGTTCGGAATGTTGCGAGAGCGATCGAATCAGTTCTCCTGTTCGCAAATCCCATATTTTTGCCGTGCCATCGTAGCTGCCACTCACCACAGTTTGCCCATCTGGACTAATGGCAACTGACCAAACAGAGTCATAATGTTCCGGCAATGTATAAATTAATGTCCCGCTTTCGAGATCCCAAACTCTCACCGTGCCATCGTAACTGCCACTGGCAAGAACTCGTCCATCAGAGCTAATGGCAACTGACCAGATCGGCCCAGAATGCCCAGACAAGGTACGACGCAGTTCCCCAGTTTCCATGTCCCATAATTTAATCGTGGCATCCGAGCTTCCACTTGCCAGAGTTTGCCCATCCGGACTCATCACCAAACTTCGCACTGCATCAGAATGTCCCAACAAGGTACGACGCAGTTCCCCAGTTTCCGCGTCCCATAATTTAATCGTGGCATCATAACTGCCGCTTGCCACCGTTTCACCATCTGGACTCAAAGTAACTGCCCAAACCGTATCTAAATGCCCGACCAGGGAGTTAGTTAGAAAAGATGCCTCGATCGCCACCGAATTGGCTGAAACTGGCTCATCTGCTGCATCAACGGTTTGATCAGATTGAATCAACGGAACTAATTCTGGCTCTTCAGAAAATTCTGCCTGCCAACCAGGAGCCGTAGAAGATTGGGACGCATGATAGACGCTGAAGCCTAGAAACAAAACACTTAATAGTCCCGTACCCACGACTAAAGAAACAGGCCGACGCAAAAACTGGAGTCTGGCAGCTTGAACTGGCTCTTTGTACTCGGTTGCATGGGTTGTCAAGCGAACATTTTCCGTCACAGAGGTCATTGCAGTTGTTCCCAAGGCTGTTTCTCCCACCGATTCGTCATCCGTAAAACTTGGAGAAGTGGGAAACAAGATTTGCCCTGAGGAAATGTGATGCGGATGGTCAATGGCTGCCTGTAGGTCTGCTTGTAGCTCTCGAACTGACGAGAAGCGATCGTTGGGAGATTTCATTAAGCATCGCATTACCGTTGCCTCCAAAGCAGGAGACAAATTTTCGCATCCTGGCTGCTGCCGTAAGGGAATTGGCGGCTTAGAACAGTGAGCCACTGCCCAAGTGACTCCACTCACCGGAGAAGTTGCCATCCCCAATCCAAATGGGTCATTGCCGCTTAGCATTTCATAAAGAATAATCCCCAAGCTGTAAATATCTGCACGTTCATCAAGATCGTGTTCAATCTCTAGCTGCTCAGGGGCAGCATAGCGATAAGTTCCGAGAAACATCGTGGTTGCAGCGATCGTATGCTCAACGCGATCGCTCCGCAATTTGGCAATGCCAAAATCTAAAACCTTGACCAACTCGCCGAGAGCCGTGGGCACTAAAAAAATGTTGTCGGGTTTAAGATCCCGATGAATTACCTTAACCCGTTGAGGTTCAGAAGAACTCGCATGCGGCAAATAAACGCCCTGATGGGCCAGGTACAAGCCATCACAAACTTGAGCAATAAGCTGCACAGTGCGTTCAGCAGATAATCGCTTTTCACACTTCAACAACTGTCGCAAGGTTTGCCCCAGCAAATATTCCATCACATAGAATGGATACCCTTCAGAGGTCACACCATAGTCACTAATTTGAACAATATGCTCACTTCTTAATGCAACACAGACTGCGACCTCGCGCTCAAAGCGTTTCCTCAGCTCGCCGATCGCCAGCCGCTCTTTCAGCAGTTTCAAAGCAACGGAGCGGCCCAACGACATATCGGTCGCCAGGAAAACATCTCCCATGCCTCCACCGCCCAAGTGTTTATCAATCCGATAGCGTTGGCTATCACCAATCAAACGCCCAAACCAGGCATCCGACGGTTGAGAGGAGTTCATTGGCAAGACTCCATCCAATCGATAGGGACATCGGTTATAAACCTAATTGTTGCGGATCAAGCGGCAAGTAAAACCTTTACAACCTTTGTATTCACCGTAGGATACGAACTTAGTCTAATGGGGCGTTGGATAAAACCACGATATATCACTTACGGTGTTTCTATCCACCGTAAAATACAAACTTAATTGCTGGATCATTACATAGAGCATTTAATATACGACAACTATAATATCGCTTGAACCTCGATAAACTGCCACAAATTCACTTTGATTCAGAACTTTACAAATACAGCCAAACACTCCAGTGGGTCAATTAGAGCTAAATTATCGAGACTCATTAACTCAGCACAACAGATGGCTCTCAGTTTCGATAAACTCCAAAGAGGGTAACAACAATTACTCTCAATATCAAACTGATTCAAACGCCAACGCAGTGAAACAAACAAATGAGACATTAAGCAACATGGTTGCAAAAGATGCTGCACCCATCCCTGTTGCGATGACGATCGCAGGTTCTGATAGCGGTGGTGGTGCTGGCATTCAAGCCGATCTCCGCACCTTTGCATTCCACAAAGTTCATGGCACCAGCGCACTTACCTGTATTACGGCTCAGAATACCTTAGGGGTCAACCGAGTCGATGCATTACCGCCAGAGGCAGTTACGGCTCAAGTTGAGGCTGTAGTTGAAGATATTGGGGTTCAAGCAGTAAAAACAGGCATGCTGCTCAATCGTGAGATTATTTCTGCCGTAGCACGTATATTCTCTGAAACCAGCATCGCTCCTTTGGTGGTTGACCCAGTGATGGTGTCGCGTGCAGGAACGCAACTGATTGACAATGATGCGATCGCTACGTTACGCACCCAACTCATTCCCCTTGCTACCATCCTGACCCCGAATCGCTATGAAGCACAGATTTTGAGTGGCTTACAAATTAACTCTCTTGAAAATATGCAAGTAGCTGCTCAACGAATTTACAAACTGGGTTCAAGCGCAATCCTTGTTAAAGGCGGCAATATGCCTGGTGAACTTAGAGGAGTGGATGTTTGGTTTGATGGCGATCGTCTAGAGGTTCTCAAAACAGAAACGATCGACACAATTAACACCCATGGCACAGGTTGCACACTATCTGCGGCGATCGTAGCTAACCTAGCTTTACAGCAAGAGCCACTTACTGCCGTCAAAGCAGCTAAAGCATACGTTACAACTGCACTCCATTACGCTCTCCATATTGGCAAAGGGCAAGGCCCCGTTGGCCATTTCTTTCCGCTCTTCAAACCGTTTCCTCTTTAGCATCAAATTTATTCCTCGTCTCCATTGCTCCATACTCCATCTCTGACCTATGCCGAAATTCGCCAACCTGCTCTCCTGGCAACAAGCCGAAATTCTAATGCAACCTGCTTTTATCCGGATCATTGACAACATCGGAAAACAACTAGAGCAATCAAGCTGGAAGGGTTCCTACAGCGACATCCAGGTATGGGCAGAAGGAACATCAGAGGAAGTAAAACTACTAGTTACAGAACTTCAGCAAAAGTTGGCAACAGCAACTCCACAAGAAGCTGAGGAAATTCAAAGTAGGTTAGACCAACTGCCAACCCCCTATCCGGGCTACCAACTTCGTCTTGAACGAGGTGAGCGCACAGTTACAGTGGATATTTGGCAACTTTGCTATCAAGTCTGCTTCCGCAACTACAGCCCAGTTCTCAATGCCCTTGACAAAGATTTAGTCGTACAAATGGACACCGAACTGATCGATGAGAAGACCGGAGATGTTGATTGGCACCGTTTAGACACGAAAACCAAGCAGCTTATCGAACAAATCTTTTCAAGCCTACCGCAAACCTAAAACACCTAAAGTTCGCTGAGACTAACAAATCTGCTGGAGGATTAAAGACTCAACAGTGGCGATCGTTCGCATCCAGAGGATGGGATTGACAAATTCGCCAGTGTACATCTCTCAAGTAAGGTAATCGTACTCACCCCTAGTAAAAATACCAGAACTCTTACTGGATAAGAGCTAGAGAAGAATCTCAAAAAACTTTTAAAAAGTTGTTGACAAGAGGGTGAGGGAGTCGCTACATTAGTAAAGCGCGAGAGGGAAACGAAAGCGAAGCGAAAGTGGAGCGAGACGACTCAAGCGCACCGAACCAGGACAAAGTAATAGTTTGAAAGCCAGAATAACACTTATATCCCGTTAAATCAATACGTTTTTGGATAGCGATATCCAGGGACGAGAGAAGATAGAGATTCCGGGGATTTGAAGAGATTCCTGGAGCTAAACAAACTCAACAACATGGAGAGTTTGATCCTGGCTCAGGATGAACGCTGGCGGTCTGCTTAACACATGCAAGTCGAACGGAGTGCTTCGGCACTTAGTGGCGGACGGGTGAGTAACGCGTGAGAATCTGCCCTTAGGAGGGGGATAACGACTGGAAACGGTCGCTAATACCCCATATGCCGAGAGGTGAAAAGTTTTATCGCCTGAGGATGAGCTCGCGTCTGATTAGCTAGTTGGTAGGGTAAGAGCCTACCAAGGCGACGATCAGTAGCTGGTCTGAGAGGATGACCAGCCACACTGGGACTGAGACACGGCCCAGACTCCTACGGGAGGCAGCAGTGGGGAATTTTCCGCAATGGGCGAAAG
>PVWD01000375.1 GCA_003003615.1 filamentous cyanobacterium CCP2
GCCTTCGTGGCTCAGGTCAATCACGACTTGAGATAATGCCCCAGTTTCCGCTTCAATCTGGTGCGCGATCGCCCGATAGAACGCCAGAATCCGCCCTTTAGTAATTGGATCAACATCACCATCGACCGAGATTTCTCGCTTCTGCGCTTTGCTGACAACAAACGGTTTGAGCAACAATTCATCAGACCAGTTACGATAGGTTCCATAAGCATCATTGGCGCGGATTTGTTGAGCGATCGCTTTCAAAAATGGGCTGTTGAGTAGATCAGCAGGGGTTTGAATTTCAGTGTTTGTA
This sequence comes from filamentous cyanobacterium CCP2, assembly GCA_003003615.1. Lineage (GTDB taxonomy): Bacteria > Cyanobacteriota > Cyanobacteriia > Elainellales > Elainellaceae > Egbenema. The sequence goes on from PVWD01000375.1 coordinate 296, forward strand.
GTCATTTGTTGTTTATTCCTCTACATCATCAAGTCCATCAAAATTGGTATTGCACTGTTGCAATGCTTTTCTCAACCAGGGGGGAGGATTCCCGTTTAGCGTTTGTACCAGCTTGTTCAACACATCGCTGATTTCTTGTTCCTCAGATTGTGCTTTGACAGGTGTAATCTTTTTCTTGATCAAACGAGCGGCTGCGCTCCCACCGATCGCTGAAACATAGACGATCGTGCAATCATAAAGGGCTTCAATTTTAGGTACCAGCTTATCTTCGTTGCCGTCTTCTTTCAGATCACCGTCAAACCGAAGCGTTTCCAAAAACTGGTATCCCTCCGTAGACACATCATAGACATCGATCGTTTTTGCCCAACCAAAATGAGCATTGATGTGCGTGCGATCGTTGGTCGTGAAGGCAATTTTCATAATGTCCTCCTTAAAGTTCTTCCTGCTCCAAGAACAAGTTGCCAATGTCAAATAATAGTTCGGTAGTGCCGCGATAACCGACGGTACAGCGTTGTCCGTTTCCCAGCCGATCGAAGATGGGAAAGCCCAAACGATAAAGTGGGGTGTGGAGACGACGAGCGATCGGAGCCAAGTTTGAGTTGCCAATCAGCAAATCGGAGCCTGTTGCCAATTGTTCAAAATCCTCCAGATCGCCGATCGTGACGGTTTCAATCGGAAGTTGCTTCAGTAACGGGGATTTGGTGGTGGTGACGGCAGCTTGAATCTCTGCTCCCATTGCCAACAGCCATTGGGCGATCGTGGAGAGCAAATCCGGTTCTAATGCCAGAGAAACCCGTTTCCGTCCAAAGAAAAAGTGTGTGTCCAGCATAGCATCCTGCAATTGGCGACGCTGATGGCGATACTTTTCCGGTACAGGAATACCGCTAATATCAGATAAGGCTTGCAGAAATTCATCGGTTGCGCCCAATCCGGTTAATTGAGGAAACATTTCAAACGGAATTCCCAGTTGCTTTTGCAAAATTTCAGCCGCGCCGCGCATACTTTCACCGAGTGCTAGGGTGAACACAGAATTCCCTAAACTCTGAAGTTGGGCCAGTGTTGTTCCCCCTCCTGTCACTGCACTGTAGCTATCACCTAGATGCCCATCCAGCGATATCGAGAGGTCGGGCACAACAATGGGATGCAGACCAAATGCAGAAACAATTTCTTTCACCTCTTGCACATCGCCGGGTGTGAATGCAGAACCCGCCAGAACCACGATTTGGGAAGGATAGTAATCGAGAGGCGCGGCAGGAGACATCGTAGGAATGGTTTTCACAATGCCTTCCACAGCCGCCGCATAGCCGTCCTGTAAGGCTCCTTTGAAGTCGGCAGTGGAAACAAACACGATCGGTAAATGATCTAACTCAGGATGACGTTTCCGGAAATTCTTTAAGATGCCATCCATGTCGTCTCCGCGAGTCTCAGTCAACCCCGTTGTGCAAAGTCCAATGATTTCTGGGTTTGACTTTTCCACTAATGTTAAGACGGCAGTTTCTATATTCTCCTCACCACCCAAAATGGTGCTGACTTCCGTCATTGCCGTGGTGGACAAAGGAATGGCTTCGCGAAAATGGCGAACCAGCATGACTTTGGCGAATGCGGTGCAACCTTGGGAGCCATGAAACAACGGCATGACTCCTTTCAATCCTAAGAAGGCGAGGGCTGCCCCTAAGGGTTGGCTCTGTTTTAAAGGATTAACCGCAACTGATTTTTTGAGAGTTGTGATAGTAGCCATGACAGGATTTTGGAGGTGGGTGGATATTTTTTCAGGGTTATTTCTTATTCCCAAGGAGCAGGCTGACGAATTTGTTCCCAAACGGGGCTATGGAGTGCTTCATCGAGTTCGCGCGCCATTTCTACCAGTCCGTCATACCCCGCGTAAGGATGATGACGTTCCTGATTAATATCTAAGAAGGGAATACGAGCTTTCAAAGCCGTGTACTGGTTGCGTCCACCGGCAATCAGCATCTCGGCTCTGGTTTGGGCAATCACGCGCAGCAGTTCTTGAGCATTGCCTTTCTCCAGCATAATGCCATCTTTGCCCAACAATTCTTTGATACGGGCTTTGTCTTCTTCGGTGCTTTTCTTGGTACTGGTGGCGCATACTTCCATTCCTAAGTCTTTTGCCGCAGAAATAATCGACCAGCTTTTTACACCTCCTGTATACAGAACCACTCGCTTTCCTTTCAGTCGTTCTCGATAAGGAATCAGTGCTTCATTGAGCTTTTCAGTTTCCGCTGCAATTAGTTGTTCAACTCGTTGTTGCAAATTCGGATCTCCAAGTTTCGCCGCAATGTTCCGCAGACAACGGTTCATGTCTTCCACACCGTAGAATGATTCTTCGATGTAAGGAATACCGTACTTCTCCTCCATCTTGCGCGCCATGTTGATCAACGCCTTGGAGCAAATCATGACATTGAGTTTGGCACGATGAGCGCAAGCAATATCTTGATATCGTCCATCACCTGTGATTTGTGCTAGTACCCGAATGCCCAGTTTTTCAAACAAAGGCAGTACATTCCAGAGTTCCCCTGCAATGTTGTACTCGCCGATCAAGTTAATGTCGTAGGGCGTGGTCAATTCCGGTTCACGAGTGCCTACAACGTAATCCAGCAGTGCTTCTCCACCGACTCGGTTGCCCAGATTTTTGCTGCCAATGAAGCCAGGAGAATTGACCGGAATTACCGGAGTTCCGGTTTTTTCGGCGGCCGTTTGACAAACGGCATCCAGGTCATCACCAATCAAAGCAGTGACGCAGGTGGAATACACGAAAATGGCTGCTGGATTGTAGCGCTGTTGTATTTCTAAAATCGCCTTGTAGAGCCGCTTTTCGCCTCCAAAAATGACATCGTTTTCATTCAAATCGGTGGTAAAGCCCATTTTGTAGAGCATTGGCCCAGATGAAAGGCTACCCCGACTGCCCCAAGAGTTTCCGGCACAGGCGATCGGTCCATGCACCAGATGAGCCGCATCGGTGATTGGCACTAGAGCAATCATGGCTCCATCAAAGGCGCATCCGCCTTGGGCTGCACCGGGTTGTGCTTGTTGGGTACAGGATTTGTTTTTGCCTTTGCCGTCCTTCTTGTGGTTATGTTCACAAGCCGACTCGCTCAGGAGTTCGTTGATTTTGCCTTGAGTGAGTTTCATGGGAGGGATGAAGGATGAAGTGGATGAGTGGATGGGTGGATGAGTGGATGGGTGGGAATTTAGCAAATGTATTTCGTTACGTCTTCGCCACGAATATCTGAGAGATAACTAAGGGCACGAAACCGAAGAGAAACAAATTCGCTGTAGAGGGGGTTGAGTTTGCAGAGGGGAGGAATGTGGAGTGTTTTTCCGAATAAAGAAATATCTTGTTCAAAGGGGCAGGTGCAGGGAATCAGGCGGCAGATGAAGTGTGCTAGACGATCGCTGTGAATTTCGATGCGATCGATCCATTGGCGTAAGGGAGCCAGGATATCGAGGGTAGGATGCCCTCTTGAGTTGAGGTTGTTTTGGTGAGTCAGGGTAGACATAGGGGTGGATGGGTGGATGAGTGGATGGGTGGATGGATGGGGAATGGGAAATGAGGAATAGGGAAGGGGGAATAGGAAAGCTTCTGAACTCTGCTCCCCGCTCCCTACTCCCTCTTACCGAATCAAGTCGTAGGAGATGTCGGTTTTAGCGGGGATGATCGTGTTGCGATCGAGTTCATCCAGGATGGTGTTGACAACCCAGTTGAGCAGGTTGATCGCGCCTTGGTAGCCATAGGTAGCATAGCGGTGTAGGTGATGGCGATCGAAGATGGGATAGCCGATGCGAACCAGGGGTGTTTTTGTGTCTCGCCAGAGGTACTTGCCGTAGGAGTTGCCAATGAGCAGGTCTACGGGTTCGGTGAAGAGGAGCGATCGCAAATGCCAGAGGTCGCGTCCACCATAAATCGTGGCTCCTTGACCAAAGGGACTGGAATCCAATAGGGCACGCAATTCGGTTTCAAACTGTTCGTTGCTGTTGGTGACGACAATGTGAATGGGTTCTACACCAACTTCTAACAGGAATTGAGTTATTCCGATGACCAAATCTGGATCGCCATACATCGCCACTCGCTTACCGTGTAGCCATGCTTGAGAATCCGTCAGTGCATCGACAGCACGACCCCGCTCGTCTTCCAATTCTTTAGGAATGGGCTTGCCTGTCAGCGCAGAAAGTTTGATCAGAAACTCATCTGTACCGCGAATGCCAACGGGACGCACCACGGAAGTAGGCTGCTTCCAATCTTTCTCGATAGATTCGCGAGTTTTGACTGTGGAGTATGCTTGCAAGGCGATCGTCGCTTCAGCATTAATCGAGTCAGCCGCTGCCGCCAGAGGCGTTCCACCCGGATACATGTTGTATTCACCTGTGTTAGGAGAATCCAGGTATTCCGAATTGTCTGCTAGCAGGGTATAGTCGATATCCATCAGATTCGCAATCCGCTTCACTTCTCGCAGGTTGCCAATGTAGGTTTCAAAGCCAGGAATCAGGTTGATTTTGCCGTTTTTGGCTTCCGTTTTCTGGTCTTTTGTCAGGTTTGTTAGAATTCCCTTCAGCATGTTGTCGTAGCCCGTAATGTGCGACCCGACAAAGCTGGGCGTGTGGGCATAGGGCACTGGAAACTCTTCCGGCACCGATCCAGCAGACTTCGCGTTGTTGATGAAAGCTTGCAGGTCATCCCCAATCACCTCTGCCATGCAGGTGGTGCAGACAGCGATCATTTTGGGCTGATACAGGCTGTAGCTGTTGGCTAAGCCATCAATCAAGTTGTTTTGTCCACCGAAGACGGCAGCATCTTCAGTCATGGAGGACGATACGGCAGAGAAGGGTTCTTTGAAGTGGCGGGTGAAGTGCGATCGGAAGTAGGCGACGCAGCCTTGAGAACCATGTACAAAAGGCAATGTGCCTTCAAATCCAACCGCAGCCAGAATCGCTCCTAACGGCTGGCAGGCTTTGGCGGGGTTAACTGTGAGGGCTTCACGGGCGAAATTCTTCTCGCGATACTCCCAAGTTTTAGTCCATTCAGCGATGCGAGCAACTTCTTCTGGGTCGTGTCCACCTTCAAATTCCTTCTTTGCAGCGAAGAGTTCCTGGTATTCATCCTGGTGAAAAAGTTCGGCGTGATCTTTGATGTTATCGATGTTGTTCTGAGCCATGAGTGTTCTCCTGTGTAGGGGTGGGAGTGGGG
>PVWD01000376.1 GCA_003003615.1 filamentous cyanobacterium CCP2
ATCGTCTTTCCCCCTGGCGACCTCTACAGCAACGAACCTCCCTTGGAAAGCTCTCTTCACCTCAAGCAAATTCTGCTGTTAATCAGTCGTGTCGCGGAGATGGAAGCCTTACTCAACCAATATCGTCAGCAGTTTGGCGAGTTGCCCGATCGTTCTGATGTTTGATTTGCGGAGATAGCAATTGCCAGAATGAGCTTATTATTACAGCTTCCCTGCGATCGGTTGACGAGTAGCTAAATCAAACCAGTGACCCTCTGGCAGAATGTGCAACTTCACGCCAAAGACGGCAACGGGTTCATCTTGCAGAACGCGATCGAGATTGTTATACGTCACACCCGATTCATCCACAACGGTCACGGCTCCTTCGCCCAGCACCTCGATCTCATTGCCATTGACAATAATTGCCGTATTTTCGTCAATGCCAAATCCCAGCACCTTTGGCTTTTGCAGCATGGCAGAAAGGAGCCGTCCCAGCCGTCCTCGTTGGGCAAAATGTTGATCCACAACAACGTTCGGCAAGAAACCCATCCCAGGGCCCATTTCCACTGCATCCATGCGCGGGTTTGTATCTGACTCGCCTTCCACAATCATTGTATCGGGCATAACTGCCGCCCCTGCACTGGTTCCGGCAATGATGGCTCCTTCTGCGTAGCGTTTGTGGAGGGCATCCTCCAGGATTGTGCCTTTAATGGAGCGAATAATCCGCGCCTGATCGCCCCCTGTGAAAAAAATGCCAGTCGCTTGGGCAACCGCACGGAGCAGTTCCAGGGTGTTGGCATCCTCATTGGAGCGAGTGTCAATCACCTGCACGTTGGTTGCTCCTAACCGCTCAAAGATTTCAATGTATTCTTGCCCCACCTCCTCAGGAATGCTGGAAGCTGCCGTCATCACCACAATTCGAGCTTTGATACCCCCCGATCGCCGCACAAATTCCCGCAGGATTTGACACTCACCCGTCGTATCCTCGGCTCCACCAATAATGATTAACTGCCCTTGCTGCTGGGATTCCATATTGCTGCTACCCTTGCCACCACATTAAGGGCAAATTTACACCAACTCGCCAGAAAAATCCTGACATTTCTGAAACGAATAGGCTCCCATGATGGCTCCCCATAGAGCTTTACCCGTTGTTGGGTCAACGCCGCGATCGTAGCTCAAAAACGTCTCTGCACTGACTTCAAAGCCCAAAATCACCTGACGGGTTTCTCCTTGATACTGAAAATAGCATCTGGCATCGGGTGGAGGGTCTGCCTTAAAACATTGTCCCTGTTGCGTCACTGACAAGACACAGCCCGGCAGCAGTTCTAATTCCTCTGGCATTAAAGACCGGAGGCGATCGGGGTTGGCTCCTGCTCCGCTCATCTGCGCTGGATTTTTGAAAGCAAAATACTGCACCTGCAATTGTCCAGAATCGGTCGATCGAAAAGATATAACCCGTTGACGGTAGGGTTTGTCTGGGTAAATGGCGTTTGCTTGTTCAGCAAACAGGGCAGGGTTTCCCGCCATCCGAAATGGTAATGGTCGATGCCACAGCCGTAGATGCACAAACCAGGCGGGCTGATCCAGGGCTTGTGGTTGATTGTCAAATTCCCCTGCCAACCAGTGAACCAGCGTATCCAGCGTATTCAGAGATGCAGTCATAAAATCATTCAAAGCCAAAGCATTCAAGGTCTATCCATCTTCAATCATCCCGCAATCTGCAACTGCAAGCCTGAAATCTGCTACCGTAGCGCAGGCATCTTGTCTGCTAAGTCTAGACTCACATCTTGCCCCTTTCCCGATCGATCGCTTTCAATCGTGAGGGGGTGAAATCCCTCCAGTGAGTTGCCCCTTGACCGTTGATCGATTGCACTATGCTGAAGTTTAGGGGTTGAGTGGAGGGCGCACCAGCGAGATAGGTTATGCAAGATGCAAATGTGATTGTAATTGGCAGTGGCATTGGTGGATTAACGGCAGGGGCATTGCTGTCCCGCTATGGCAAGCGAGTCATTGTTTGCGAAAGTCATGCCATTCCAGGAGGAGCCGCCCACAGTTTCTCACGGCAAGGGTTTCACTTCGATTCGGGCCCGTCTTTTTTTGCTGGACTCAGCGATCCTAATTCCCTTAACCCTGTGCGACAAGTGCTAGATGTGTTGGGCGAATCGATCGCTGCGGTTCCCTACGATCCACTGGGGCACTATCACTTTCCAGAAGGCACCTTTCCAGTGTATGGCAATGCCGATCGCTACCGGGAAGAAATTGCCAGAATTACGCCGCAGGGTGCAAAGGAATATCAAAAATTTGAACGCGATCTGATGCATCTGTACCGGGTGCTGCAAGAAATTCCCACCTTGACATTGCGATCGGATCTCAACGCCATTCCGCTACTGTTAAGCCGCTATCCTAAATCCCTGCTGAAGTTGATTCCCCAAATTGCTGTGCTTCAAGCCTCTGCGGGGGATGTTATGAATACGTTTGTGCGTGACCCCTGGGTGCAGCGGCTGATTGATTTAGAATGCTTTTTGCTATCCGGACTCAAAGCTGAGGGAACCGTTGCCCCAGAAATTGCCTTCATGCTGGGAGAGCGATCGAACTCGGTGATTGATTATCCGGTGGGGGGCAGTGGGGCGATCGTGCAAGCATTTGTCCGAGGGTTAGAACGTTGGGGTGGGCAACTGCGGCTCAATGCCCATGTGGAGAAAATTTTAGTAGAAAACCGTCGCGTGGTGGGTGTGCGGCTGCAACGGGGAGAAGTTTTAAAGGCGCGTACCGTAATTTCCAATGCCACAGCCTGGGATACCTGCAATCACCTGCTTGACCCTGCCGATACGCCCTCCTTCTATCGCAAAAATGTCCTCTCCATGCCTGCCGTGGACAGCTTTATGCATCTGCACTTGGGAATTCGATCGGATGGCTTAGAGGGGCTAACCGGGCATCATGTGGTGGTTCACGATAGCGCACAGGATATCACTGTTCCGGGAAACACCTGCATGATTTCCATTCCTTCTGTCTGGGATGAGAATCTGGCTCCACCAGGACATCACGTGATTCATGCCTATACGCTGGAACCCCACGACGGCTGGAAGCGAGATGAAAATTACGATATTCGCAAACGAGAGCGAGTAGAACCCTTGTATCGCGCCTTGGAAAGGGTAATTCCCGACATCCGATCGCGCATCACCCTGGAATTAATTGGCACACCTTTAACGCACGCCTATTATCTCCGTCGTCACCAAGGAACTTACGGGCCGGCCATTCCTGCGGGAAAAGGGATGTTTCCTAGCTGCCATACGCCGATCGCGGGACTGTATCGTGTAGGAGATAGTACGATGCCCGGAATTGGGGTTCCGGCGGTTGCCGCCTCTGGCATTCTCTGTGCCAATACGCTGGTTAAAACACAGCAGGTCGAAAACTTAGTGCAAGAATGGAACGTTGGGTGATGGAATGATGAAGTGACAAGGAAAGAAAGCTGACCAGAAGAAAGCTGATCAGATAGTGGAGCGAGATCAGGAATGGTTAAACGATCGAGTGGATGAATCCTGATGCGATCAGTTTTCACATTGTTCTGCTCCCGCAAGAGAGACAAGATTTCCTTATTTCCCCACCGTTCCATCACAGCGGAAGCTACCAATCAACCCTAAAGAACGCCCAAGTTAGACAATCCCAGGATCGCTCCTGTCCCCAGAATATGACCAAAGCAGGCTGCACCAATCACCGTTCCCAGGCTCAAATTACCCAGCAGTGGCAGAGGGGGGCCAGAAGGGCCTTCATTTGGTCTTTGGACGGTATAACGAGCAAACGCAATGGCGGCAATATTGCAAATCAGCATGACCAGCCCAACGGTGGGACTCCACGCTAACGTTTTGGGGACAACCGCAAGTAAAGATAAGGTTAACAAAGCTCTCTCCTTAAATCTTCAGCAATGACAATCTCAGGTGAATTTTTACCAAAAAACTGTAACCTACAAGCATAAACTGCATTAATAGTTAACATTGGTGTACCTTCAGATAAGCCTGAAACACAGAACTTGTCTGAAATCATTCTGTGTGTTTCTATACATCCTGCCCTCAAATCTCCACCTTATTTGCCAATCTTCGGCACCTTTGAAGGCGCACCCTAGCCATTTGCAAATTTTTTAATCAATATGGAACAAGCGGCCGCCTTAATGCGTCTGTTATATTAACCCTGTCTTGCGCCTTCGGGCATCTTGCCCCACATCGGCTTCATTGTGTATGACCAGTGCGATCGGGAAATATCTACAAAATGGCAAATATACGCTAGAGCAAGAACTCGGACAAGGCGGGTTCGGTATCACCTATCTAGCGCAGCATAATGCTTTAGGGCACATTGTTGTTGTTAAAACTTTGAACGACTCCCTGCGGCAAGATCCAAAATTCTGGGAGTTTCAACGCCAGTTTCAAGATGAAGCCCGACGGCTAGCGAAGTTTTCCCACCCCAACATTGTTCGGGTGACAGATTTTTTTGTGGAAGAAGAGTTGCCCTACATTGTGATGGATTTTATTCCAGGGCAAACGCTCAAAACCCTGGTGATTCCTAACAACCCAATGCCTGAGTATCTGGCAATTCACTACATTCAGCAGGTGGCAAATGCCTTAAAGGTGGTTCATCGGCATGGATTGCTGCATCGGGATGTCAAGCCGCAAAACATCATCCTGCGGCAGGGAACTCAGGAAGTGGTGCTAATCGACTTTGGTATCGCACGAGAGTTTACCCCCGGACTCACCCAAACCCACACGGGTGTCCTTTCGGTGGGCTATGCCCCGATCGAGCAATACCTGCCTCGCGCCAAGCGGACTCCGGCAACGGATGTTTATGGATTAGCGGCAACCCTTTACACCTTGCTAACGGCCGAAGTTCCAGTCGCGGCAACCCTGCGTCATCGGCAAATGCTTCCCCCACCCCGCGAGCTTCGCCCCGAAATCAGCCCAATGGTGAACCAAGCTGTGCTGCATGGAATGGCTGTGGAGCCGGAACAGCGTCCTGAAACGATCGATGAATGGTTAGCGTTGTTGCCAATTCAAAATCATCATTCGGCTGGTGCAAACACACCTGACAGCTACCATTCCCCCTTGTCTGGTCAGCCAACGGTAGCCCTTGCTCCACCCCCACCCCCCCCTCCTCCAGCCAGCCATTCTCCAGGACGATCGGTAAATCCTGCCCCGATGCCCTCTCCTCATTCAGTTGGTGAAACGGCTTGGTCTGAAGCGGCTCCGTCTGTTTCCCCGGGAACTCCTCCATCGGGTGGGCTGGTGAATCAGCCAAGTTCATCACAAACAAAGTTTAATGATCGTCCCTGGCTGATCGCAGGTTTGGCAGCACTGGGGGTGCTAGGTGCGATCGTTCTTGGCAGTATATTCCTACGGACTACGGATTCTCCCCTGCCAATTCCCGCTCCTACCCAGGAAGACCCTACACCGCCTTCCCCAGAAGCCCCTTCCTTTGAAGCTCCTCTACCTCCCGTGGAGGAACCGGAACTTACACCAGAACTGTCCCCC
>PVWD01000377.1 GCA_003003615.1 filamentous cyanobacterium CCP2
ACGCTGGACGTGCGCTATGGCGAAATTTATGGCTTGCTGGGAGCCAACGGAGCCGGAAAAACCACCTCGATTAAAATGTTGTGTGGCTTGCTGGAGCCGAGCGGTGGAGACATTGCCCTGGCTGGACGATCGCAGGATTTACGGAGTCCAGACTTGCGGCGGCGGATTGGCTATATGAGCCAAAAGTTTACCCTGTATGATGATTTGTCGGTGCGGCAAAACCTGGAGTTTTACTGTGGAGTGTACGGTGTCCCCCGATCGCAGCGTCGGCAAAAAATTGAATGGGTTTTAAAAATTTGTGGGCTAGAGGGGCAAGAGACTATGTTGACTGGGCGGCTCCCTGGCGGCTGGAAGCAACGTGTGGCGTTTGGGGCATCGGTGATGCATGAGCCAGAAATTTTGTTTTTAGATGAACCAACTTCTGGGGTTGATCCCTTGGCGCGGCGGCAATTTTGGCGACTAATTGAGGACTTTGCCCGCAATGGCACAGCCATTCTGGTGACAACACACTACCTGGAAGAGGCAGAACACTGCAACTGCTTGGGCTTCATGGTGGCGGGGGAGGTAGTGGCTCAGGGTTCGCCAAGTCAAATTAAAGCGGAACAACCGGGACAGTTAATCGAAATTTTGATCCAGCCGACCCAAGCCGCTTCTGATCTGCTGAAAACCCAAATGGAACCCTGGCGCGTTTCCATTTTTGGCGATCGGCTGCACGTTGTTGTAGACCATCCAGACCAAGATATTCCCCATCTGCGGGAAGTTCTTCAATCTTCTTTTAACGGCGAAACCTTAACCCTGCAATCTCTCCGTCCCGTTCCCTTTACCCTAGAAGATTGCTTCATCGGCATTGTTCAACGGGCTCAGCGTGAAGCATAATACCACCCTGCAATACAGCCTCCGGCTCCATCAGCAACCTACAGCAACAGCAAGATCAACCCATCTTTAGGACTGGTTTAATTTCAGCACTTCCCTAAATCCATCGCCTAAACTAGAGTTATGGAGACAAATCCGCTAGGATCACTAAAAGCGACTTCACATATCGCATAAGGTAAAACCTTCTATGAGACGTAGACCCAAAGCACCACCTAGACCATCCTCCCGTCCACCGCTAGACGACTACCCTTATCCTGATCGCTCTGATCGCTCCGATCGCTCTTCGGGTGGCGGGCTTTCGGGTGTGTTTAACTATGCCACAATGGCCGTCTTAGCCGCAGCGTTGATTGTTGGGATTGGCGTGGGCATGTTCTTTGGCTCAACGACGACCACCTCAGATTTGGGCAGCGTGGCCACCCGCTACGACATCGATCGCAGTGCTCCAGATGCGGAACTGTGCGTCCAATATGGAGCCAGTGCGATCGCAATGGACATTCGGGCTTTTCTAACGCTTAACCCCTTCAATGTTTATTTATCTCAGCCCACCATGCAACCAGGCTGTGTTGTTCGCAGTAGCAACTGGTCAATTCTGCAAAGCCGGAATGTGATCAGTTCTCAGCAGGTGAACCAGTGCCGGAACCGCATGAACACCTTTGCCTACACGGGCAGCATTGAAAACGCCGCAACTGAGCCGCGCGTTGACTGTGTATACCAAAACGACTCAGCAGGCAACCTGTTCCTGAGACAGCCGAGTGCGGGTGGTGCCCCTCCAGAAACACAGCGGTTCTAGAAGATACCTTGGATACACTAACTCCTGTTCCCAGCCTCGGTTGGGAATTTTTTTGGGAGTGGGGCAACGGATAGTTAGATTAGGACACTTAGAATCGTGGATTAAATCACCTGTGCTACCGTTCTGCTTGGTTGACTAGGCGTGCAAGATGCCCACCCCACAAGAATTTCAGGTTATTGAATGTACATTCCTTAGAAGTTGTTGAGTCCGATGAACGAATAGGGCTGGAAACACGGAAAGTGCCCTACTCTCTGAGGAGATAGCGTTCGTTGATGGCAGTTTAGGAGAAGGATGGTTGGAAATACCCCATCACCCACTCTGCACCACCGATCGCCATTATTCAGACCAAATTAGCCAGACCAAATTAGCCAGACCAAACTAACTTAGGCATTAATCGCGGTTCTTCTTCCCAAACGATCGGCTGGCCAATTCCCAAAAACCGATCGTCTTCTCCCATCACTCGATAAAAGGCCGGAGCTTCTGCAACCGCAAATTCTTTCCAGACAATGCGTTGACCGTTGCACCATCGGGTTGCTGCTTCGCCAGTAAGGACAATCACTTCCAGGTGTTGGAGGGCAACGATCGGCGAAATCGGCTGGAAGGTGTTGGCTTCTACCTGCTCCGCCAGGGCATCGAATGTGAGGCTATCTTTCAGCGCAAAGCCACTACTATGGGTGCGGATCAACCTTGCTAGGGTTCCGCCTGTGTTGAGCAAATCTCCTAAATCGCGGGCGATCGATCGGATGTAGGTTCCTGTGCCGCAATGAATTGCCAGGTCTAATTCAGGAAAATCCCCTGCTCGCCAATCCAAAATTTCTAGCTGGTGAATTTCAACTGTGCGGACGGGAGCTTCTACCCTTTCACCCGATCGCGCCAACGCATACAGCCGTTTCCCCCCTACCTGAACGGCACTGTAGCTGGGCGGAATTTGCTCGATCGTGCCAACAAACTCCGGGAGGTAAGATTTTACCTTCTCCAGGGTTAGTCCGGTTGCCGAATGGGATGCCAGGACTTCTCCTTCTAAGTCATCGGTTGTCGTCTTGACACCAAACTGGATGGTGGCTCGGTAGGCTTTGTTGTGCTGCAAATATTGCAATAACCGGGTGGCTTTACCAATGGCGATCGGCAAAACTCCGGTTGCGGCTGGGTCTAGGGTGCCACCATGCCCAACTCGTTTGGTGCGGAGGAATTTACGCACTTTGGCAACGCAGTCGTGGGAGGTGAAACCAGCCGGTTTGTTGAGGTTGAGAAAGCCGTTCACGGGAGCAAAGGGGATAGGCGATCGGAGGTTTGGTTAGTGCTATGGGATATCTGATCGGGCAGCATTTTTGATCAGGCAGCATTTTTGATCAGGCAGCATTTTTGACTGGGCGGGCAAGATGCCCACCCTCCAAGAAGTTTCTAAACTCTACTGCCTACCTTTGAGGGCCAAAGCCGATCGCCCCGGCGTAGACTGCCTGTTCGCCTAGTTCTGCTTCAATGCGGAGGAGACGATTATATTTGGCAATGCGTTCACTGCGGCTGAGGGAACCCGTTTTGATTTGGCCGGCGCGAGTGGCTACGGCAAGGTCGGCGATCGTGGTGTCTTCGGTTTCGCCAGAACGGTGACTAATGACAGAGGTGTAGCCGTTCCGCTTGGCCAGGTCGATCGTTTCCAGGGTTTCGGTGAGGGTGCCAATTTGGTTGAGCTTGATCAGGATGGAGTTGCCCACGCCCAAATCAATGCCTTTTTGCAAACGAGTCGGGTTTGTCACAAATAAGTCATCTCCCACCAGTTGCACCCGATCGCCCAATTCCTCGGTTAAGAGTTTCCAGTGCTGCCAGTCGTCTTCGGAAAGACCGTCTTCAATGGAAACGATCGGATATTCATTCACCAGGCTGACGAGGTAATCAATCATTTCGCTCGGCGAATGGGCAGACCCATCATAGACATACTGCCCCTCTTTGAACAGTTCCGTAGCAGCCACATCCAAAGCCAAAGCCACCTGCGAACCCGGTTGATACCCGGCCCGCTCGATCGCCGTTAACAAAATATCCAACGCTTCCCGGTTTGAGCCTAAATTAGGGGCATACCCGCCTTCATCGCCCACACCCGTCAGCATTCCTTTCCCCTTCAAAACTGAACTCAGGGAAGCAAACACTTCAGCCCCCCAGCGCAGGGCCTCCGTAAAAGTGGGGGCACCGATCGGCACAATCATGAATTCTTGAATGTCCACATTATTGTCGGCATGGGCCCCGCCATTGATCACATTCATCAACGGGACGGGCAAAACATTTGCCATTGTGCCGCCCAAATAGCGATATAGCGGAATATCCAGCGTGTTGGCAGCAGCCTTAGCAACGGCAAGCGACACCCCCAGAATCGCATTTGCCCCTAAGTTAGATTTATTCGAGGAACCATCAATCTCAATCATGGTGCGATCGATCAAGATTTGGTTCAGGGCTTCCATCCCGGTCAAATTGGGGACAATTTTTTCCTCAACGTTTATCACCGCCTTCAGGACACCCTTACCGCCATAGCGGCTGGAATCCCCATCTCGCAGTTCATGGGCCTCAAAGCTGCCCGTTGAAGCTCCGCTAGGAACCTGTGCCAAACCCACCTCACCATTGGCTAGCAACACTTCGGCTTCGATCGTCGGTCGCCCGCGTGAATCCAAAATTTCCCTTGCCTGAATACGTTCAATTGCGGTATCTGGGGCATCAATCATCAACGTTCCTCCGAATTGCAGGCTTGTATTGTTAGCATCAGATCAACTCTGTATAACACTTGTGCATCGTTCAGGATACATCACTGTAGGAAGACTTTAGATTCTGCAATGATGAGAACTCTCCCCACCCTGCACAAACACAGCATGTCATGTCTCCACCCATTCCCCGTTCCTCTCCTACAATTTAAAGCGTTGTGATTAAAACGTTGTGACAGGGGTTCACTAAATGCGACTACTACACACCATGTTGCGCGTCGGCAACCTTGAAGAGTCCCTTAAGTTTTACTGCGATGTCCTTGGGATGAAACTCCTGCGGCAAAAAGACTATCCAGGCGGTGAGTTCACTCTGGCATTTGTGGGCTATGGGGATGAGTCAGACCATACCGTACTGGAATTAACCTACAACTGGGGCACGGAACAGTACAATCTGGGCGATGCCTACGGACACATTGCGATCGGTGTAGATGATATTTATGCAACGTGCGATCGGATTAAGCAGCAGGGCGGGAAAGTTGTCCGCGAACCTGGGCCAATGAAGCACGGCTCTACAGTGATTGCGTTTGTGGAAGACCCCAACGGATATAAAGTTGAACTGATCCAGTTAGGAACCCAAGGTTCTGCCTCAGAGAAGCAAACTGCTACTGCCCAAACGGCATAATTTAAGCCCATCTAATCATCCGTCACCCGATCACCTCCTGGAAATGCTCCAGGGGGATTTTTGTGATCAAACATAACGAGATCAGGAAATCCAGCGAATTTTTATTGACTAGTACAAAATTACTGGTTATAGTACTTGTGTACTAAGTAATGTGCTTGCTATCTGGGTGTGCCCCCCAAGGAGCGGTTATGAGAGAGTTGCAGCAAGAAAAAAGAGCGATCAAAGCCCAATTAAAGTCCATTCGTGCTGAGTCAAGCCGACCTCAGTCTCCTTCTGTACTCAAACCACCCTCAGACCATCCTCCAGCAAACAGAACTTCGTTCAACGGTTCCCTTCGGACAACGCTCAACGAACCTGTGTTTCAGCCTTCGGTGCATTCGCGCCCCGTCAATCCTCCTTCCAATTCTTATCGAGGCGGTTCCCCACCCGCAAGC
>PVWD01000378.1 GCA_003003615.1 filamentous cyanobacterium CCP2
ATTTAAGACTGTATGAGGTAGACAAAACCCATACCAGATAAGCTTGGGAATACAGATTTTCCGATTATGGTGATAGGAGAGAAGAATGCATATCCTACGGGTTGGAATTGCAGGCCCGGTTGGCTCTGGAAAAACGGCTCTGGTTGATGCCCTTTGCAAGGCCCTCCGCGAAACCTTCAACATTGCTGTGGTGACAAACGATATTTACACCCAGGAAGATGCCCAGTTTTTGGTACGCAGCCAAGCTTTAGAGCGCGATCGAATTATTGGGGTGGAAACGGGGGGTTGTCCTCACACTGCCATTCGGGAAGATGCATCGATTAACTTGGTGGCGATCGAAGAGCTAGAACGCAAGTTTAACCACCTGGATCTCATCTTTGTGGAAAGCGGTGGGGATAATTTGGCATCTACCTTTAGCCCTGAACTGGTTGATCTGACAATTTATGTGATTGATGTAGCGGCTGGGGATAAAATTCCGCGCAAGGGCGGCCCTGGCATTACAAAGTCCGATTTGTTGGTAATTAATAAAATTGATCTGGCTCCAATGGTGGGAGCAGATTTGGGCGTGATGGAGCGAGATGCTAAAAAAATGCGAGGCGAAAAACCGTTTGTGTTTACGAACCTCAAAACCAGACAAGGATTAGATGTGGTGATCAATCTGATTCAATTGCATATGGGCCAGTCTCAAGCCGTACCCGGTTCTTCTGTGCCTGATTCTTCAGCGATCGTTTCTTCCTGATCTGCTTGCAGTGATCATCCAAGTGAATGTAAAAAAAACGGTTCAATCTTCGGAGCAATCTTCAGAACCGATCGAGCCTTAAGTTGGGAGTCAGCACATCGTGAAATGAGGGGTTTCGTTTGTGACTGACTGCGTACAGATTGTGACCGGCTGCGTACAGATATGGACAATTTGAGTCCGATGAATCAGACTGAAAAGATTTTTAGCCCATTTATGGAAGCTAAGCATTTAATGGGTCAGTCCGTGGTGCAGGCATCTTAACCTGCCAGTAGGATAATTGCCGATCGCAATGACTGGATTTAGTTTTCAACTTTCATGATCGGACAGTTCAGTCCTTACAATCCTTAAAAATGCGCGTATTAAGTTTTGTCAAAATCAGAGCTAAATTGCAAATTTCTAAACTTTAAACTTCCATCAATCACTCGCTATCAATCATCGGTAGGAACCGGCATATCATAAAATCTTCCGTTGCGAATTCTGATTATTTGTATCTTACGACACAATTGGTGAGCCATACTTCGCTCTAGTATTTCATCTATCGTTGGACAGAGTTACATGGCTGCGTTTGCGCCTGCTTTTTTAAGGATGCAAAGTCTAGTTGCTGGCTGAACTTTTGTAGGTTTTGCAGTTTAGACAAGCTCCAAGCAAGGCGTAGAAGTTGTTAATTTGCTGATTACTTTTCCCTAACCTGAAGGGCAAGTTGTGTGTGGGTGTGGAATGGATGTTCCGCGTCCTTATTGGTGATTGCATACGCCCCACCGTTGATTGAGTTTTATTAGCAGTTTCTACTGGTTTAGTTGTGTAAACGATTCCGTTTGAGGACGTACTGAGGAGAGGCAAATGTCTGAGTCGCGTGAACCTTTGATCAAACTTAGTAGTATTGGTCGTCGAAAGTTCATCAAATATGGTTCCCTTGCAGTCGGAGCCGGTGTTGTCACAGCTTGCACAGGCGGAGGAACCACGTCCAGTTCAACTTCGGGTTCTTCAGATGCGGCCGCTTCTGGTGATGGCATTAAAGTCGGAGTACTCTATTCGACAACAGGAACGATCGCGATCGTCGAAAAATCCTTGCAAGATGCGACTTTCCTGGCAGTGGAGCAAATTAACGAAGGAACTGGCCCATGGTCAGGCAAAAAGGGAATTAACGGTCGGCCAATCGAGATGGTGGTGGTAAACCCCGACTCCAACTGGGACTTATATAACCAGATGGCAAAACGCCTCATCACTGAAGATCAGGTCGTTTGCGTTTTGGGTTGCTACACGTCTGCCAGCCGCAAGTCCGTTCTTCCTGTGTTTGAAGAGGAAGATAAAATCCTCTATTATCCCGTTTATTACGAAGGAAACGAGTGTAGCTCCAACGTCTTTTACACTGGAGCCGCCCCCAACCAGCAAATTACAGACTCCATTCCCTACTGCTACGAAAACTTTGGGCCAAAGGGCTTCTTCATTGGTTCAGACTATATCTATCCCAAGGAGAGCAACCGGATCGCCAAAGCCGAGTTAGAGCGGTTGGGTGGGCAGGTTGTAGGGGATGAATACGCTGCTCTGGGAACCACTGAATTTATCACCATCATTAACCGTATCAAGCAGGCCCAGCCAGACTTTGTGCTAAGCAACCTGGTTGGTGACAGTATTCCCGCTTTCTACCGCCAATACCGGGATGCTGGAATCAGTGCTGAGCAAATCCCGATCATGGCGTACCCCACCACTGAAGAAGAAATTCAGGCAATGGGGGCAGAATATGCCGAAGGGCACTACACCAGCTTTAACTATTTCCAAACGGTTGACACCCCTGAAAACCAGGCGTTTGTGGAGCAGTTTAAGGAAAAGTTTGGGCAAAACCGCGTTACAAACGGTGTGATGGAAGCGGCTTATTTGCAAACCTTCATCATGGCGCAGGCCATGGAGCAAATGGAGGCAGCGGGTCAGGAATTTACTACGGCAAATCTGCGTGAAGCCACTCGTGGTCAGGTCTTCAATGCTCCGCAAGGTAAGGTGAAGATTGACGAGGACAACTATCACACTTATCTCTACTCGCGCATTGGTCGCTGGCAGGCAGATGGGCAGGCAGAAATTCTGTTTGAAACCCCTGCTGCTGTGAAGCCGATTCCCTGGAGCCAAGCTCTCTATAAGGGACGGGTTTGTGTTCACCCCACGCCAGACGATCGCAGCAACCCCACCCAGGAAACGGGGCAGGATCTCCCTGTCGAACTCTTAGAAAGTTAGGCTTTGCAACTCCCTTCAGGTTTCTGTCAGCCTCATTTGTTCAGAAACCTGAATCACTGTTGTTTATGACGTTCATAGGATTCACAGGGCATGTTTTCTTTTGATCTTTTCACCCATTCGCTTTTTCTCGCACAGGATGCTGCTCCAGTGGGTGGCTTTAGCTCCCTCGCCTTGATGAACCAATTGATTAATGGCATTGGCATTGTTGGCATTTTACTGTTAACAGGTCTGGGGCTAGCCATTACATTTGGAGTGATGCGGATTATCAACCTGGCACACGGCGAGTTCATTATGCTGGGTGCTTACATTACCTTCCTCCTGCAATCTGTGTTCAACATGGATTTGCTACTGACGATTCCTTTTGCTTTCCTGGGAACTGCCATTATTGGCGGCTTCACCGAGATGACCATTATCAGACGGCTGTACGGTCGTCCTCTGGAAACGCTGCTGGCAACCTGGGGTTTAAGTATTGTCCTACAGGGAGTTGTAAAGCTGATCTTCACTGCCCAACTCAAATATGTTCGGGCTCCATCCTATATTTCTGGAAACCTAAGTCTGATCAACAATGCCGACGGTTCTCCTGCGGTCGCCATTTCCTACTATCGGCTTTTCATCATTGGTGTGGCTCTGTTGCTTTTGGCCCTTACCGCCTACTTGCTCTATAACACTGACTTTGGCAGACAGGTGAGAGCCGTCACCCAAAACCGCAGTATGGCAAAGTGTCTGGGCGTGAACACGGGCATGGTTGATATGGTGACGTTTGCCTATGGTTGTGGATTGGCGGGCATTGCTGGATCAGTCATTTCGTCGCTGAAGAGTGTGTCTCCTCCAATGGGACAGGATTATTTGGTCGATGCCTGGATGACGGTGGTAACGGGTGGGGTCGATCGCCTAATTGGAGTCTTTGCAGGTGCATTCTTGATTGGCCAATCCAATGCTGTCCTGGCTTATTTATTTAATGACCCAACGGCACGAGTTTTAGTTCTGGCGGCGGTGATTGTGCTGATTCGTTACCGTCCTGAAGGGCTATTTACGGTACAAAAGCGGGCATAGTGCCTTAAGCAATTGCGGCTGGGAAAGCTTCCAGATTTTGTTGATATAGCGGAGTCAAAGGGATGACGCAGGTTTTAGAAGGCACTCAACGATTTACAATTCCGACAAAGCTCCTAACGGTTGGCGGCATCGCCCTATTGATTTTCATCATTCTGCCCTTTTTGTTGGGCAGTTTTCAGGTGTCGTTGATGTCGAAGCTCCTACTATTCGGGGTTTTGGCAATTACCCTAGACTTGGTTTGGGGTTTTACAGGCATTCTGAGCTTTGCTCACGGAGTTTTCTTCACGCTGGGCGGTTATGTTGCAGCTTACTATCTCAAGCTCAACTTATCGGCATCTAGCAATAACTATGGGGTGGATTTACCAGACTTTATGGTCTGGAACGGACTCACCGAGCTTCCCTGGTTTATTGCTCCTCTGCGGCACTTTCCGATCGCCCTTGTGGGCATGGTTTTGGTGCCTGCGCTGTTTGCTTACATCATTGGCTGGTTCATTTTTCGCTCAAAGGTCAGCGGCGTTTACATTACCATCATCACCCTGGCAATTGCTTCAGCGTTGACCACTTTTTTTGTCAGCCAGCAGGCCTACACCGGCGGAACCAACGGCATCACCGATGTGTCGCGGTTAAGCTTATTTGGGATTCAGGTGAGCCCGATCGGGTTATACTACATCATTCTGGCGTTTACGGCCCTGGTTTTGGCAGGAAGTTGGTTGCTAACGCAGTCTAACTTAGGCTTAATTTTGCGCTCGATCAAGGAAAATGAGCAGCGCATTTCCTACCTAGGCTACGATGTTGCCAGTTTCAAGATTTTCATTTGGACGCTGTCTGCTGCCGTTGCCGGAATTGCTGGGGGGCTGTTTGTGCCGCTCAATCGGTTTATTTCTCCGGTTTATTTAGCAGTGGCCTTTGGAACCCAGGTGGTGATTTGGGTGGCGATCGGCGGACGAGGAACGCTGGTTGGGCCATTAGTTGCCGCTATTCTGCTGGGGCAGATTCAAAACTATGCAGAGCGAGTCACTCAGGACTGGCAGCTTGTGGTTGGAATTTTGCTATTAGTGGTGGTGCTTTTCCTTCCCGATGGGTTGATGGGGCTGCTGCCAAAGCGGTTTAATCTAACCGACACGGCCCGCACTGCTGCCACCGCCAATTCAACGGCTGGATTTGTCCAAGCGCAAATGTTTGACTGGTTCACCCCCTTGCAAGGAGCGGTTCGATCGCTGAGTTCAAAACTGGGGCTGGTTTCTACCCGCAGTGCTTCATCGGCTAAACCTCGGAGGAAGAAGTAAGCTGCAAATTTGGTAGTCAAGCATTTTGTGGGGTGGGCACTTGATTAAGGAATGCAGATTAATAACCTGAAATTCTTGGGGGTGGGCATCTTGCCCGCCTAGTCAAAAAAGCAGAATGGTGAACAGGTGATTTAATCCACAATCCTAAACAAGG
>PVWD01000379.1 GCA_003003615.1 filamentous cyanobacterium CCP2
GATGTGTAATTGCAAACATTGAAAACAGCGAATCTAGTCAAACTTTAGTCGCATCAAAAATTTCCCAGCTCCGGATACCCTGTTGGCTCAAGCTTACCTCAGCTTGCTGAATTTGATCCTCTGAGCCTTGGATCATCAACAAATAATTTCCTTGAATCACGCGATCGGTGTAAAAGCGGGCTTTGTCTTCTGGGATACCTAAAGTTTTCATGGCGTTGACTAAATCATTGACGGCCAATGCTTCCATCCCTGACCCCGCAACCCCCGTTATTAAGGCTGCCCCCAGGCTCCCTGCCGCTAAAATTGGCCCAGCACCAAACAGCGAAAGGCTGGTCATTCCTACCAGCAAAGTGCCCCACGTTGCGTTGTTTACGGCATCGGTTGCCACATTTGAAGCTTCGTCAATTTCTTGATCCCCAACTTGATTGGCAGCTTCGGCTCCGCGCAGGTCTACGTCTTCATCCATTTCTTTCGCAATCACAGAAACCTGATCCATTGGAAAGTTAGATTGATTTAATTCATCCAGAGCAGATTCTAATTTCCGACGATGTAAAAAAATGCCAAAGGCGCGTATTTCTCGATCGGTTGCCATGTTTCTCCCTCCTGTTCTGCTGTGTTTACCGCTATTTTTGGAATATGAATGGAAGCAATTTTCTCGTCAAAAACTGTTAAACTTGTGGGCTGGTTGAGTGATTAAAAATTATTCAGTTTGGCTAGCAAAATGCAGTGCAAATCGCCTGCTCTTTTTACAGCTTAGTTGCTGCGGTAAAAAACATCTTCTATCGAAAGCAAATGCCTCGCTTCATCAGAAGAAAGACTTTGTATTACGAAACGTTGTATTGCGATCCCGACAAGTTGTAAGCGCATCAATTGCTTTTTCAGCCTTTCGGATGACTGCCTCTACTGGATGAACTGACAAATCCTTTCCCCTCATCCCTCAATTTGATGGACTGGCAAATCCTTTCCCCTCATCCCTCAATCCCTTCTCCCACAGGGGGCGAAGGACTTCAAACCAAAAATTTTGGATCGAAAGCCCCTCGCCTGCTCTGGGAGAGGGGTTGGGGTGAGGGCGGATCGAGTTTTGTCAGTCAATCAGGGAGAGGGTGAGGGCAGTTTTGGCTGATCGGTACGCAGGAAATTGTCACAATTTAAGGCTTCAGTAAAACCTTGATGCAATTATCCTGCTTGTGTTTGAACATTTCATATGCCTGTTTTGCATCGTTCAAGGGGAGTTGGTGGGTAAACACCTTGGAGGGATCAACCTCACCGTTGATAACCCGATCGAGCAGCATTGGAATATATTTTTGCCCAAACATTTGCCCCATTCGCACCGTCAGTGCCTTGTTGACGATCGCCCCCATTGGCATTTTGTCGATGAACCCTGCATAAACGCCCATGATGGATACGGTGCCTCCTTTACGGCAAGCCAGCATCATTTGGCGCAGCACATGGGGACGATCGGTTTCTAACCGCACCGTTTGTTTTACCTTGTCGTATAGACCCATTGCCCCCATGCCGTGGGCTTCCATGCCAACCGCATCAATGCAGCCATCTGGGCCGCGTCCTCCGGTCATTTCTTTGAGGGCTTCTCCAGCATCGACTTCTTCATAGTGAATCGTGTCGGCTTGGGCAAATTCCCTGGCCAGTTGCAGCCGTTCTGGAATCCGATCGATCGCAATGACTTTCTCTGCTCCCAGCAGTCGGGCACTCTTCAGGGCAAATAACCCCACTGGCCCAGCTCCCCAAACGGCGATCGTATCTCCGGGTTGAATGTTGCAAAAATCGGCTCCCATGTACCCTGTTGGGAAGGCATCGGAAATAGGCAGGATCATCTCATCCGGTAGGTCAGAGGGCACTTTCACTGCACCATAATCAGCAAAGGGAACGCGGACATATTCTGCTTGCGCCCCAGCATAGCCACCAAACAAATGAGAATAACCAAAAATCCCGGATGTGCCAAACCCAAAGAGCGGTTCTTGCATCCAGCTATTCGGGTTGGAGTTGTCGCAGAGTGACCACATTTGCTGATTGCAAAAAAAGCATTGCCCACAGCCAATGATGGAAGAAACAACAACACGATCGCCCACCTGGAGTTTTTTCACTTCTGACCCAGCTTCAACCACTTCTCCCATAAACTCATGCCCAATAATGTCTCCGGGCTGCATGGAGGGAATAAAGCCATCGTAAATGTGTAGATCTGAACCGCAAATAGTTGTGGCAGTAACGCGCAAAATCACATCACGAGGATTGAGAATTTTGGGATCAGGGACAGTTTCAACGCGCACATCATTTGCACCATGCCAACACACTGCCTTCATTGGTTTCTCTCCTCGCTTGAAAGCTTGTTTAGCAAGCAGCTTAAGGGTTTTTCCTGGATGCAACCCTCTACCTAAAGCGGAGGTCTTTCTTCATCAGAAGGTGGACTTTGTGTTGCTCAATAATTGTGTTGTAATCTCACCAAAGGGTAAGCGAATCGTTCGTTTTTCAGCCTTTAGTATGTCTGCCTCCATTGCAGCCGATCGCTCCAGATCGCCCCAGATTGCCCCAGATTGCCCAAAAAGTCGTTCTACCCTGTTGACTGGGCGGGCAAGATGCCCACCCCACAAGAACTTCAGGGTATTAAATTTGTATTCTTTTACAACCGATCGCCCCAGATTGCCCCAGATCGCCCCAGATGCCCAAAAAGTATTTAAACACGCTTGTCTTCCACCAACATTTCCTTTATGCTGATGCGATGCTGGTTTTTTCTACGAAGGAGCCAGTCACACGCAAAACCGGCTTAAGGTGAGGTGTAACGCTGATTAGGGAAGCGGTCAACAACCCTAACCAGCTAACCTAACTCTCTGAAGTAACCAGAGTGCAAGGCTGTTTGATTGTAGATCATTAATCTGCGATCGGGAGCCTCGCTGATGCATGAAGAAGTTTGGGGACGGTTTCAAAAGAAGCTTTTCCAAGGAACAATCCCCACACCTTAAGCTCTTCTTCCCCAATACTCATCAGCGAGGAATTAAATATGTCTTCCGAGTTCAATGAACTATTGCCTGTCAGCCAAGACGAACGGGCCCAACTTTGGATTATTGGCACCCGCGATCAGGTGATTCACTTAATGAATGAGCTTTACGTCCGCAAAGTCGCAACCGATCGCGTTCAGTTCACCCCCATCATTCCGGCTCCCTTCGCCTCTGGAAAATATATGACTGTTTTAGTGCGCTAAGGAGAATTTCTTGTAGGGTAGGCATCTTGCCTGCCCAGTCAAAGAAGAATTTCTTGTAGGGTAGGCCTCTTGCCTGCCCATGCTATCTCATACCCTTACTCAAAAACGTAAGACGATCGTGGATCAAGATAATTAATAAACGACATGCTTTTGTGTTTGGCCAAATCGCGCCCAAAACTCACAATACTCATGTAATCTTTTTGGGCACAAATAAATCGAGCGTTTTCCACCTCATCTTCGTTGGGGTGAAGTTCGATCGCGGCTGGAGTAACGTAGAGTGAGTAAACTTCTCCGGTTTGCTTGGTAGATTTCATCCTGATTTCCTCCTGAAATATTACGAGAAATAGCCGATCGCAAATAAGCTGATTTTCATAGCAATGCTGGTGTTTGATCCCCCTAAATCCCCCTTGATAAGGGGGACTTTGAGTCCGGTTCCCCCCTTTTTTAAGGAGGACTTTGAGTCCGGTTCCCCCTTTTTTAAGGAGGACTTTGAGTCCGGTTCCCCCTTTTTTAAGGGGGGCTAGGGGGGATCTCAACATGATTTTCGATCGCACAGGTTATTTAATCCAAAGTCCTAAGCAGGTTGCTGCTGTTGGGCGACCGTCTGCTTCAACTCCAGCAAGATTTTAATTTTTGCCAGCAAATCATTAATATCAAAGGGTAAACACACACAGCCATGGGCCCCAATTTCCAATCCTCGAATCGCATAACGCGCTCCATGAGCCGTCATAAGGATAATGGGAATAAAGGGCAGATACGTGTCTTTTTGAATACGCTGAATCACTTCATACCCATCCATCTCAGGAATTCCTAAATCAAGGAGCAAAAGGTCTGGAGGGCTTTCCGTTAGTTTGTTGAGGGCATCCTGTCCATTGTTTGTACATTCCACGCTGTAGCCTTCCTCCTCCAAAAGCTCTTGGAGAAGAAACAAATTGTCTGGTTGGTCATCAACCACTAAGATGCGTTTAAAAGAAGCCCTGCTCTTGTTAAATTCAGTATATTTCATGCCCCAAACCTAGGGAGATTAGTAATGAAGCGTTTTAACAATTCCGTCAAGCTCTACTGCATACCAACTTACAAGAAACAAAGGTTCTAGAAGTTGGATTACGATCGTCGTTGTTTATTTTCGCAACACTTCATAAGCGTTTATTGAAATGATTAATCACATCATTAATCAAGCGATTAATCTTGCGCTTCTATCCTCATAGGCTAAATCCTACCGTCCTCTAAATCGGCTGTCTGTTCTGTTCCGAACATTGGACTCACAAAAAATTGTTAACTTTTTAACGGTTAACTTTCTAATAACTGGCGAACCCCAACTTTAATGCGTTCGTAACATTCACAGGATTTTGCTTCCAACCGATCGCGATCAAGAATCTTAATGTTTCCTCGGCTGCATTGCAGAATTCCCTCTTTGCGGAGGCCATTGATTGCCATTGTCACCCCGGCCCGCCGCGTTCCCAGCATGTGGGAAATAAACTCCTGAGTCAGGGGCAGTTCATCTGAGTCGGTTCGGTCTTGAAACGTGAGTAACCACCGTGCCAACCGATTTTCTAAACGGTGTAAACGGTTGCAAGCTGCCGCCTGTGACACATGAATAAAAACGGCCTGCATGTGGCGGAAAAGTAATTTCTGAAAGGCTCCTCCTCGCTCAAACTCTGCTTTCAAGCGAGCCGCCTGCATTCGCATGGCTAATCCTGGAATTTGGACGATCGCCTGCACTGAAGCAATGTCTGTCCCCAAGGCAATGGGAAACCCCACCAAACCCTCATTGCCAACCACAGCCACCTCCACCACCGAGCCATCTTCCATAACTGAAAGCAGGGAAATCACCGCCTCAATTGGGAAATAGGCATGGGCGATCGGTTCTCCCACTTCTGCCAAAATTTGCTGCTGCGGCAGCGAAACAAATTCTAGGTGGGGGAGAAGCTGCTCGTAGTCTTGATCAGGTAGATCTGAAAGGAACTGATTGGCGGTGCGGTAAGCATTTGCTACGTTCATAGTTGCTCCAGTGGGGGAATTACGGTTTGCTAAGGCTGCTTCTGCCTTTGTTAAAAACGTAGAAATCTGTAAAAAATGCACAGATGGCTATATTGATATCGTTTGATCCCCCCTCGCTCCCCTTTCACTAAGAGGGGGAACGCAGATCCCAAACTTACAGCAGTTTTCAGATGAATAAGCCACAATGAGCGAACCAACCAAGGGCATCATCACAAGAAATACACTCATT
>PVWD01000380.1 GCA_003003615.1 filamentous cyanobacterium CCP2
GTTGGAAACATAGGTATTTACTAACTTTTGCTAAGGCTGTGAGGGTTTACGACTTCAACTGATTCTTATAAAGTCTAAATCTTTGCGGGTTCCCAAAATGCATGTAGCAGGTTACGAACTGTAAAATATGGGTTGTTTCGCTAAGACTGTCGAGCTTGCCAAACGCTAGACAAAGAAC
Source organism: filamentous cyanobacterium CCP2 (assembly GCA_003003615.1). GTDB lineage: Bacteria > Cyanobacteriota > Cyanobacteriia > Elainellales > Elainellaceae > Egbenema. Next base: position 179 of record PVWD01000380.1, read on the forward strand.
CGAACTAAGAATTAGATGATACAAAAATAAGTTTATTCAACTGCCTAGGTTGCTGCTTGAGTCATCAATCCATGGGTGGGTTTTTATTAAAAATAAGCTTGGTTTTTGCAAGATTACTTAACAGAATAGATGTGATTTAGGGCATTACGCAAACTCCTTCAAATTAAGTTTACAAAATCTTCTGAACGTGAAAGACTTGAGATGCTGCACTTGGCTTAAGACTGGGAGCAGGGTGCAAATTGCATCTTCAAGGGTTGAGTATTTTTGTTAGTTGAGTTTGGACAAAACGTATGTTCTTGATGGCTCCTCACTTTCGGCTGAAATCTCTTCCAAGGGCGATCGATCGCCGCTTAAGTTGGGTTAAAACCCTAGGAATCCTCTCTGTAGGAATGGGCTGTGGGTTACTGTTTTGCATTAATCCTGCCTTTGCAGTTGAAACGGTTGAACTGCAATATCAAGACAGAAGCATTACAGTCACGCTGGATGACATTAGAGCATTTTCTGAGACTGGAGAAGCAACAACCGACCTGGATACTTTCATTGAAGGAAGTGAAGAAGTTGCTGAACTCGTCGGGCGTTTATTGACCGAGGAAATTACGCTAAGTCCTGCTTTCCAAGAAAGGATTCAGCGCGATATTCGTCAAAGCTCCCTCGGACAATTTTTACTCACTCAGATCAACCAATTTATTCAAGGTTCAACGGAACTCACCGCCCTAGAGAATGCGATTCAAGCTTCCCTGGCAGAAAATAATCGGATTTCGATTCTGGAAATTGCCGAGAACTACGAGGCGGATGTCGATCGCGTGACGATTAATCTCACAGAGGCGGGAGTCGTTTATCGTGATGTCAGAGGCTTTGTAGAGCGGGTTTTACCTGCGGTGGAAGTGGCAAGAGAGTTTTTGCAAGATGCGATTTGCGATTGTCCGACCGTAACGGAGGTTTCCAATCCTTCTGATCCTGCTGATGATTCAGATGCCGACACCCCCCAAAGCATTCTTCCAGGCAGCCTTCCGGCTAGTACTGTGAGCCAAATTCAATGCCAGCCCTCCTTGGCATTAGACGCTGCGCCTGAACCTGCCACCGCTCAACTCAGCAATTAAATTCACTTGAATTCACTAACTTCAGGATCAATCTGAACAAAAACCAATGAAAACATTGATGCAACCGTGCCGACGTTGGTTGGGTCGGCGATCGTTCCAATTCATCGGTTGGAGTAGTATTCTGTGGGGCGCATTGGCCACCGGACTGGCACAACCCACGATCGCGGCGGAACAACTCATCTTTACCTACGGCCCGTTCCAACGATCAATTCCCATTGAAGATTTGCGTACCTTTGCCGATACCGGTGAAACCACGTCTCAACTGCGCTGGTACTTGAACTTTGCAGACCTGGAGCCAGAGTTATTACAGCAAGTTTTGACGACGGAAATTCCGGTTGATGTGACAACGATCGACAGCATCACCTATTCCCTCCCTGGTCAGTTTGCCTTATTCCAGGTGGGGCAGGTCGTTCACACACGATCGCGTCGAGCAGACCTTCAGGCTTTACGGGGTGCTTTGATCGTTTCTGCTAGCGATGGCGGACGAATTTCCCTGCTCGAATTCCTGGAAAATTATCCAACTCCTGGAATTTACATCGATGGGGTACGTTTGGCTCGTGTGGCGCAGGATGTTAATAACTTTATTGATCGCGTTGAGCCGATCGCGATTGCCGTTCAGGAGTTTTTAGGAGGTTTAATTTGTGACTGTTCCCCTGCTACTGGGAATAGCCAACCCCCAGAGCCGCCTGCTGGAGCCACTTCAGGTGAGCAAAACGACTCCTTGGAAGACTCGTTGCAACCCTCAGAGTAGCAATCGTCAAACTTGTTTGCTCAAATTGTCGGGCGGTTGTGCTACCATCTGCAATCAGATTTGCTGGGAGGATGGGTCATGGCACAAACGATCGGACTGCTGTTTGGTGGATGCTCTGGTGAACATGAGGTGTCCATTCTTTCTGCAAGAGCAATTGCCCGCGCCTTGACCACTCCTCCCAATACTGAAAAGTATAATTTGCTCCCGTTTTACATTCAAAAAAATGGCATTTGGCAATCGAGTGCAGTGGCGCAGCAGGTTTTGGAATCGGGACAGCCATTGGTAGTTGAGGAGCAAAACCAAGAGGGCGATCGTCCGCAGCGATGGCAATTTCCGGCAGAAGTGGCAGAAATCGATCTGTGGTTTCCCATTCTCCACGGGCCAAACGGCGAGGATGGAACTGTCCAAGGATTACTACAGTTAACCCAAACGCCCTATGTGGGGGCTGGAGTGTTGGCCTCTGCGATGGGCATGGACAAAATTGCTATGAAAACGGCGTTTGCTCAGGCAGGGCTGCCTCAAGTGAAGTATCTCACCGTTCATCGGCATGAGGTTTGGTCAAATCCTTGCGTGTTTCCTAAACTCTGCGATCGAATTGAAGCTGAACTTGGCTATCCTTGCTTTGTGAAGCCAGCTAACTTGGGGTCTTCTGTCGGCATTACCAAAGTGCGGACTCGTTCACAGTTGGAAGCAGCTTTAGATAGTGCAGCAAGCTACGATCGCCGGATCATTGTTGAGGCAGGAGTTACAGCACGGGAAGTTGAATGTGCCGTCTTGGGGAATGATCAGCCGATCGCTTCAGTGGTAGGTGAAATTACTTACACAAGCGATTTCTACGATTACGAAACGAAATACACAGAAGGTAAAGCCGATTTAGCGATTCCGGCTCCTCTGCCTGATACCATCACGGCTCAAATTCAGGAAATGGCTGTTCAGGCTTTCCTGGCGATCGATGCGGCTGGAATTGCCAGGGTCGATTTCTTCTACGTTGAGCAAACAGGCGAAGTCTTAATCAATGAAATTAATACCATGCCTGGGTTTACTGCCACCAGTATGTATCCGATGCTATGGGATGCAAGCGGCATTTCCTTTCCAGAATTGGTCGATCGACTGATTCAATTTGGCCGGGAACGAGCAAATTTCTAGCCTTTTCAGCCAATCTCTCTGCCGATTGCTGGTCACACCCACCATATATGCTTAGAATGCTTATATAGAGGCATCAGTATTAGTGTGGCTCCCATGCAGCAGGGTTGAGGGAACTATGGATCAGCATCGAGTTTCCAATAAGCGGCGATCGGTTCAACAAACCGAAATATCCCATCGTTCTTTGAGTGGCAACAGCCGCACCAACAACTCCGCAACACCCAACCATTTATCCCCTCCTGATACTGACTCATCCCCTTTGATTGATTCACTATCGCCCCCTGAACTGTTGCCATCTGCGTTAACTCGTCCCAAGGGCTTGCGTTCCCTCCGGCAATATTTACAGCATCCCTTCTGGTTGGTAGGAATGGCATGGGGGGTTACGGTTTTTGTGGCTGGGGTTGCTGCGATTAACATTGTCAAAATTGAGCCTTTGGAGCAACAACCTTCGATCGCTCCAACTGTCTCAGCTCATGCTCAACCGGATGAAACACAAACCGGGCCGTCTGCTGAACCTCTATCGCAATCGGAGCAAGAGGCAAACTCTCCGCTTCAATCTCAAAATCCAGCGCGTCCAGTGCAGGCCAGCGAAGAAGATAATTTACCTTTTCTAACGCTTGGTTTCGTTGCTTTTAGTTGTGCTGTTGGCTGCTTTATGCTGTCTCGACGGGCGGAACCCAGGCACGTGGGGAATCGATCGCACACTACCCATGGTTATCGCCAATTGCCGAAGCGATCGTCCTCTACCAAATCTCGCTCCAAACAGAAGGTCGATCGCACTGCTTCGTCATCAAGTCATGCTGCGGACAAGACCACAGTGACGGTCATCTCTCCCGATGAAGCTCATCCATTGGATTGGCAAGAACCTAGCGTTGCAGACAATTTAGACATGCGGCAACGTCGCCCTTTATCTTATTGGCTGTAGCGTTTACAGGTCATAGTGCAACAGCATTATCTTCATGAAACGCTGAGGCCTAGGTTTCTTGCGATTTTTCTTGTGATAAATTTTATCCTTGCGCCTCATCATGCGCCCCATCTGTGTAGCCCGGAGAAGCATTATAAAGCTCATCAAGCCGTTCTCTAGCATCTTCAACCGTCATTGAACGCATTACCAGGAAGGGCTCGTTAACAACATTACCCTTTTCATCCAACAATTCAGGATGAGTGACCGATCGCCTCTGAAACTGCGAAGACGAGGGGCGCGAGTTAAACTGCCCCTGATGACCGTAGGAACGCTGTGACTCAATGCCCAGCATCATTAAATTGCGGATCAAGTTGCCCACTGCCAGGAAAGCCAAAACTGTAAAAGCGAGAATGTAGATTAAATGCAGCATAAATATTTCTCTCCAAGCTGAGGTCAAGTCGGTCAGATAGTGAAGATTTGCTTGGTGCTAAGGGAGCCGTACCAGCGAACCCCTACCCAACTACTATTCTCAGCAACGGTCTACCCTACCTGTATTGTATGAAACATTTTCTTAAACTATCTATTATTAGTCTCTCAGATTTCTGTGAGAATCTGAACCCGAATTGCCAAAATGAGACTGCTCAGTGCGGAACCGCATCCCCACCTGCCAACACTCCGTAACCAAGTGGTGCCAAGGCATTAAGACGGCCGTATCCAACCCCACCTGCCCCCCTGTAATATTCAGCATCATTTTGGCGGTTTCCACCTCTTGCTGGGCTTGCACTACCCGTTGCAGCAAGTCTGCTTGTTGTGCTTGCTCCAAAAAAGTGATGTCCTGGCTTTCCAAAAGGGAGCGCGATCGGCTAAACCAATACTGAAAATCGTCTAACAAGGGTTCTAGTAGGTCTTTGATAAAGTCATGCTCTGGTGAATTGAAATGAGGACTAACCATATGCCTGAAAGCTGAATCATCTATACATAAGCTTAACGTAATTTACGCTTCTTAACATTTCTTCAAAGTATCTTTAGGAAGTGGAGTTGTTAGGACGATTTTTCTTCCTATAAAATTATTTTTGTCTCAAACTGCTAAATTTGTGGTTCGTTCTGGCTCAGGGCAACTATGATTTTGGAATCTTGTGCAATTGGCAACCTTTAGATATTGCTCCGAGATGTGAAGGAGTGGCTGAGGAGTAAATATGAAAATGCAGTGGTTCGTTGGCTTGCTTGTTTTCGTTGTTCTAGCGGCAGGATGTGCCCGTGAAACCGCATCGGACTCGTCTTCAGAGTTGACATCTGATGCCCTGGCTGAAGCAGATCTGGCTAGTGAGGAAGATGCAACCACTCAATCGTCTCAACC
>PVWD01000381.1 GCA_003003615.1 filamentous cyanobacterium CCP2
GAGTTGGGAGATCGGCAGTGAGCGTTTCTGCTTTGCCTTTAATTTGCTCTATCCACTGAGCGGACACGGTGGAGAGCTTCTGGCGATCGTGGGCAGACAGCAGATTTTGGTAGATGAACCAGGTCGTATACCCAAAACCAATCAGCTTTAACAGCGGCGAGATTAGAAGCAGGCTATCTACAGCACCAACCAGGGACAACAGGACTTTCGCCACAAAAAAGATAGCAAAAAGCAGACCTGCGGTGCGAATTGCTTTCTGGTATTTGTCGGGTGGAGCCGTTGGACGAGTGCTAGACGGCAGCAGAGGAGGGGAGGGATCAAGCTCATTAGCGGCGATCGTTTCAGGCAGTTCCTGATTCGGATGGGCGATCGTCAGTTGCTCTACTTTTGCCAGATCTTGAATGTAAGCCTCCCCTGCCATTAGAATTTCCCGTTCGCGATCGTTTTCCGTCTTCAGGATGGTTTGAATCCGTACACCGGGCTTAATGTCTGCCTCGGCCCGCAGATTGCGAATCGTGCGAATCCCATTGATCAACAATTCAAACTGCTGCTCTAAATCTGGATTGATCAGGCTTTCATCCGGCACAGGGTAAGACTGAAGGGCAAGGAAGCGATCGTCTTCTGCCTGACAGAGCGTATGCCAAAGCTCTTCTGTAATGTGCGGCATAAACGGATGCAGTAGGCGCAGCGTTCCTTCCAGCACAAATGCCAGGGTTTGTTGGGCCACCTTGCGGGAAGGTGAGGTTTTGTCCTGGAGGCGAGATTTCACCAGTTCAATATACCAATCGCAGAAATCGCCCCAAATGAACTCGTACAGCCCCTTTGCCGCTTCCCCTAGCCCATAGTTGTCAACCTGATCACGGGTCTGCCGCACCACTTGATGGTAGCGAGACAGAATCCAGCGATCGGCTAATTCTAGCTCCTCCGTTGGCGGTATCCCTAACTGCTCTGGAGTCAAGCCATCCAGGTTCATCATCACAAACCGGGACGCATTCCATAGCTTGTTAGTAAAGTTGCGGGACGCTTCCACAGAGGGAGATTCATCGGTCTTGCGGTTATATTCCAGGCGAATATCCTGCCCGGCTCCCACGACTTCCTTCACCAGGGTATAGCGGAGGGCATCTGTCCCGTATTTGTCAATCAATAACAGCGGGTCAATGCCGTTATTGGCCGACTTCGACATTTTCTTGTTGTTTTCATCCCGCACCAGACCGTGGATGTACACCGTCTTGAAGGGCATATTTCCCATGAAGTGACCCGCCATCATCGTCATTCGGGCTACCCAGAAAAAGATGATGTCGAATCCGGTGACGAGGGTGGTGGTGGGGTAGTAAAAGTCGAGATCAGGGGTGCGATCGGGCCAGCCCATGGTGGAGAAGGGCCAGAGGCCAGAGGAGAACCAGGTATCCAATACATCTGGATCTTGGGTGAGCTGCACTCCATCGCCAAATTGGGACTTTGCCCGCTCCCAGGCTTCCGATTCGTTGGCCGCCACGATAAAGGGGGTACTGTCCGTGATTTCGCCATTGGTTTCGCTAACGGCATACCAGGCTGGAATTTGATGTCCCCACCACAACTGACGGGAAATACACCAGTCGCGCAGGTTCACCAGCCAGTCTCGATATACCTTCGTCCAGCGTTCTGGTACAAACACGGGATCATTTTGCTGATCAAGAAATTCCAAGGCCCGATCGGCTAAGGGACGAATCTTGACAAACCATTGCGTGGAGAGCATCGGCTCGATCGGCACTTTCCCCCGATCGCTATAGGGCACCGTATGCTTGTAGTCTTCCACCTTCACCAGGAAGCCCTCCGCCTCTAGCCGCGCCACCACATTTTTCCGCGCCACAAACCGATCTTGCCCCTGAAACTCGGCGGCATTCTCGTTCATGGTGCCGTCTTTGTTCATGACGGTGATGAACGGTAGGTCGTGGCGTTTGCCCATCTCAAAGTCGTTGGGATCATGGGCAGGAGTCACCTTGACGCAGCCCGTGCCAAAGCTGGAATCGACATACTCATCGGCAATAATTGGAATTTCCCGGTTAACGATCGGTAGCCGGACGGTTTTGCCAATCAGGTGCTTGTAGCGATCGTCTTCTGGGTTCACGGCGACTGCTGTATCGCCCAACATCGTTTCAGGGCGAGTGGTTGCTACTTCCAGATAGCCCGACCCATCCGTAAGGGGATAGCGGAAATGCCAGAGGTTGCCGTCTACTTCCTTACTTTCTACCTCCAAGTCAGACACTGCCGACTGGCTCGCCGGACACCAGTTGACCAAATAATTCCCGCGATAAATCAGCCCTTCATTGTAGAGTTGCACAAAGGCATGGATCACCGCCCGCGACAGTCCCTCATCCATCGTAAAGCGTTCCCGCGTCCAGTCCACCGACACCCCCAAGCGGCGTAGTTGACCCACGATCGTCCCGCCCGACTCTTCTTTCCACTCCCAGGCTCGCTGAAGGAAGGCCTCGCGCCCCACATCTTGACGAGATTTGCCCTGCGATCGCAATTCCCGCTCCAGAATGGTTTGAACGGCAATGCTGGCATGATCTGTCCCCGGCAGCCACAGCGTATTCAGCCCTTTCATCCGGTGATAGCGCACAAACACATCGATGAGAGAATGCTCAAAGGCGTGCCCCATGTGCAGGCTACCCGTGACGTTGGGTGGCGGAATTACGACACAGTAAGGCTCACCGCCGCGATCGGGGTCTGCTTTGAATGCTTGTTGCGCTTCCCAAAATTGCTGCCACTTGGCTTCGGTGACGGTGGGATCATACTGGCTGGCGAGGGTAGGGATCGTTGCTGTCATCGGGTAAGTAAGGGAAAGTGAACGCTCCTTAAGATTACTAAAATTTTGGCACGGTGGGCAGGTGGGATGCCAGTTTTGGGAAAGGAGCAGAACAGTCAAGAATCGTTACCTATCCTATTGCTGTGGAATTTTGCCTGTTTTATCTGCTTTATCTGCTGTACCAGATCAAGATGCTCATAATTTCTCCTGGGTTGCCTGTGGGCATGAAACGGCTCCAGGTTCCAGCTTCGGCAAAGCCCAGGTTGTGCAATCGGTGAATTAAGGTTCTGACGGCATCAGGAGAGCCGATCGCCAATAAGCGCACCGCTTCCCGCCCCGGTTTTGAATGAGGGTCTGGTTCAGAAACCGACAAATCGATCGCAACACGAACGGCAGGTGCATTCCCCGCACCCCTTAAAGAGTTGATAGTCATGATTTAAGCCCTTCGTTTACTCAGGAATATTCGCATAAATGTAAATACCATCTTACTAGATATTCGCATAAATGCGAAGATTTACGATCTCATCATCCTCTGACACGATCAGGGGCATGGGAAGAGCAGGAAAAGCCCTCAGACAAGTTCTACAAACCTATGGCATCAGTCAAAACAAGTTGGCTGTGGCATTGAAGGTAAGACCGTCCGTTGTATTTCGCTGGTTTCATGAGCAAGTTGACCCCAACGGAGAAACGATCGTTGAGATTGTCTTAGCTTTGAAGGCAATGAATCCTGATGCGGCTGAAGCGTTTATCCGATCGTATTTGGGTGAATTGATGCAAGAGGATGAATTGTAGTAGGGGTAGGTTTTGTTGTTCTGTGGGAACTGTAAATTTCACTGTGCCTGTCAATCCAATAGACCGCCCGCAAATGAATTACGGGCTATGAGATCAAGTCCATTGAAATGGACTAAAACCCTTTCCTAGTCTGATTGATCAGGCTTTTTCAGGTAGCCCGCGATTGATCTGCGGGGGATTGGGAGACCGCAGCCGATATTGAAGTGACACAGAAAAATTGACAAGCTCGTTCTGTGAACACTACAGCATCAAGTGTTTTGCTAAACCTGTCCCTACTCTAAATGCAAAAAAGTAGGAAATGATAGCTCACTCCCTACTCACATGACTCATTGATTGACAACGATCCATTACCGATCGCCTAAATCGTATTCAGTTTTTCAAAACCGATCGCACTGTAAAACGTACAGTAAAGGGATTAGTTGATTTCCACTGCATTCACATCTACTGCATCTGAAGTGCCAGCACCATCGACCGTTGCCACAACTTCCTTATCTTGCTTCTCCTTAATGCGGCTGATCAGCAGTTGCGATACTTCTGAAACTAACAGCGTGACTAATACAACATCATCAATTTGACCGATTATTGGAATGAAGTCAGGAGCAATATCGATCGGACTGATGATATAAAGCGCAGTTCCCAGAATTAGCCACCACCGATATTTAGGATTACGAAGCGTGTTGCGATACCAATTGTAAAGCGATTGTGCTGGATTGCTCATCGGAATTCTCCCCTCAATTACTTCTTAATTTTGACAAGTTTCTTAGGCTTTCTAGATAGCTCTCAGGTTAAGAAAACCGATCGCCCATAGGGTGGAGATCCGGCGGGCAAAGTGGCAACGGATGGTTGGATTAAGTAAGTTGAAGTGATCGAGTCCAAGCAACGGATGAGGTGACTGCATCGAAGACGAAGACGGCGATCGGTTTAGTGGAAATCTTAACCTGTTTGGCTCAGTTTGTTTGTTGTGGTGGATTAGTTTTTGCGTTTTTTGCGAGTAACGCTGTGCCGTAGGCGGCCTCGGTTTGTTGGGATGGAAGAATTGGGATACCTAAATGGCGCGATCGAATCTTTGTCCAGGCATTGTTTTTGGCTCCGCCCCCTGCGGTGTAGACTTGCGTGAGGGGGGTGGCTCCCAATGCCTGAAGTAGTTGATAGCCTCTGGTTTCGATGCGGGCGATGCTTTCGAGGATGCCGTGCAGAAATTCGAGGGCGGTTTCAGGGTACGGTTCTAGTTGGGGTGGAAGGTTTGGATCATTGATGGGAAAGCGTTCGCCGGGTTTGGTCAAGGGATAATAGTTCAAGGGGCTGGGGCGATCGGGCTGGATTTGTTCACTGAGTTGACGCAGTTCCTCATCGGAAAAAAATTGTTTTAGCACTGCCCCTCCCGTATTGGAAGCACCACCTACTAACCAAAGGTCGTTGAACCGATGGCTGTAAATGCCGTACTGGGCATCATCCACACGGGTTTGGCTCAATAGCTTTAATACCAGGGTTGAACCCAGGGACGTGACGGCTTCCCCTGGAGAACTGGCTCCACTGGCTAAAAAAGCTGCAATGCTGTCTGTTGTTCCAGCACAAACGATGCAATTGGTGGGCAGACCAAACCGATTGGCAAGATGGGCGGTAATAGGGGCGATCGGCGTTCCAGGAGGCAGGACGTTTGGGAGTTGAATGGGAAGGTTAAGCTGCTGTAACCAGTCTGGGTAGCAAAGATTTTCCACGTCATAACCTAGCTTTAAGGCGTTGTGATAGTCGCTGATGCCCAGTTTGCCGTGCAGCAGGAAGGAGAGCCAGTCGGCTTGGTGGAGGAAGTGGGGATCTGGAGTGTTGGGGGT
>PVWD01000382.1 GCA_003003615.1 filamentous cyanobacterium CCP2
GAATAATAGTGGAATTTAAAATTTTTGACATCGATTCGTTCAAAAAAGTTGTTGATTGATTCTCAACTGTTCCTCAACCTTCACCTTGACCCATAACCTAGACCCAACGGACACCATGCAAGCTGAGCGTTCTACCTCTCCCCAAACTGAAACCACCGAAATGAAGTATGGTGAACGCCATATTTCTGAAGGAAAGCTAATCACGTTCCCCAATCCCCGCCTTGGCCGACGCTACACGATCGACATTACCCTGCCCGAATTTACCTGCAAGTGCCCGTTTTCCGGCTACCCAGATTTTGCTACAATCCACATTCAGTATGTGCCCAATGAAAAGGTTGTGGAACTGAAGGCCATCAAGCTGTACATCAACAGCTACCGCGATCGATACATTTCCCACGAAGAATCAGTCAACCAAATCCTGGATGATTTTGTTGCGGCCTGCGATCCGCTGGAAGCCACTATTAAAGGGGATTTCTCGCCTCGCGGCAATGTTCACACCGTTGTGGAAGTGCATCACCAGAAAAGTGCATCACCAGAAAAGTAGTGAATGAGGTGGTTCAAATCTGCCAGGAGTGTTAAGGTGCTAAGCATCTAGTTGTTCGCCCTTCATCTCTAGATTTCTTATGTCTCTCCTCACTCAAATTTTGCATTTGATTGGCTCTGGTGCCACTGCCTACATCACGGCGCGAAATCTGCGCGATCGGCAAACTCGTCCTGATATGCTGGCAGGGTTTCAGCTTGCTGAGTCGGGGTCTGTGCCCTTTTTGGAGGCTCTGAGCGATCGGGCTACCAAGGAAGGAAACACCTGGCTTGCCGAAAAGCTAACCATTCACGCCCAAGATGAACGCCGTCACGGCCAAATCTTTGCCCACGCCCTAAAGCAACTTGACAAGCAAGTCATCGACTTTAAGAGCATTCCAGAGAAAGCCGCTAATGGCAAGCCCGATGAGCGTCGCCGCAGTCCTTTCTTTGAAGCCTATTTTGACGGCTACAGCAAAGAAGATCTCCGTCCTGAAAATCTGGATTGGACGGTGTTTTTTGCCAGCACTCACATTCTGGAACTGGATGCCTGCAAAGACTTCATGCGAATGGCCAACGCTTTGCCGGATACAGACAAAGCCAGCGTTAACCTGAAACAAGGGCTAATCAGCATTGCCAACGATGAAAAACGTCATGCTGCTTATCTTCTGGAAGCGATGGAGCGGCAACTGCCCTATGCCCAAGTGGTGTCTCTGGTGGATGAATGGCGTACCCGCAAGGTCAATGCCATGATGGCAATGGTCAGTAATTTGGTGCAAAAGGGCGGTAAGCTGCCTTCAATGGCGCAAGATGGCGTTCCCACAGAACTATCTGATGAGATGCCTCCTGAAGCGAACGTGGTGCAGGATTCTGTCCAGGTGGCCGCATAAAAGCGGAGAAAATCGATCGAATTTGTCAAAACAGAATTTGTCAAAATTTGTCAGGATAAAGGCGGAGTTGCGATCGGCGGCTCTGCTTTTTTGTCAAGGTAGAACTGAGCGGGCAAGATGCCTACCCCACAAGAGCCTGAAACCAGGAAGAGAAGGGCAAGCATGAACACAACGGGCTTTCACCATGTTGCAGTGATTTGTTCGGATTATGAAAAATCGAAGCGGTTTTATGTGGACATTTTAGGATTTGAGGTGATTTGCGAAACCTATCGAGCGGCCCGAAATTCCTACAAGCTGGATTTGCGGGTTGGGGAAAAAGATGCGATCGAACTGTTCTCTTTTCCTGATCCGCCTGCCAGATCCAGCCGTCCTGAAGCCTGCGGATTGCGCCATCTTGCCTTTGAAGTCGAGGACATTGACGCGACCGTTGCCTATCTCCAAGCTCAGGGCATCCAACCCGAACCGATTCGCCTGGATGAGCTAACCGGCAAACGTTTCACCTTTTTTAGCGATCCCGATCAGCTCCCCCTGGAAATTTATGAGCGATCGACGGGAACATGACCCTCTAAAGTAGGAAGTGGAAATTGATTGATGGCTCAATTTATGAGCATTGAAATATTACAATCGAAGTCGATATGATTGGGCAGGCAAAATGCCCACCCCACAAGAGGTTTTAATACAAAACTCTCCACTCCCCACTCCCTACTCCCCATTCCTTATCGTGACCCAACCTGAAGCCCTCCAAAACCTACTCAATGCGGTTGCTCTGGGAGAAATTAGCCCGGACACTGCCCTGGAAAAACTCAAGCATTTTGACTTTGAACCGATCGCCGACTTTGCCAAAATTGACCACCATCGATCGCTGCGGACGGGTTTCCCGGAAGTGATTTGGGGCCCTGGTAAAACGCCAGATCAAATTGTGCAGATCATTAATACCATGCGGCAGCGCAACCCAGTCGTGATGGCAACTCGGATTGAGCCGTATGTTTATGAGCAGCTTCAGGCAAGCATTCCAGACCTGCAATATTTTTCAATGGCGCGGATTTGTGCGATCGTTCCGTCGGATCACACAGCGCAGCATCCTGGCGTAATTGGGTTATTGTCAGCAGGAACGGCAGATTTGGCGGTGGCTGAAGAAGCGGCCGTCACGGCAGAGCTTTCCGGTTTCCAGGTGAAGCGGCTCTGGGATGTGGGCGTGGCAGGTATTCATCGGTTGTTAAACAATCGGCAGGTGATTGATGATGCGGATGTGCTGATTGTGGTGGCTGGGATGGAAGGAGCCTTGCCCAGCGTTGTGGCAGGGTTGGCACATTGTCCGGTGATCGCCGTTCCCACCAGCATTGGATATGGGGCAAGTTTTAATGGGCTGGCTCCACTCCTAACCATGCTCAATTCTTGTGCCGCCGGAATTGGGGTTGTCAACATCGACAATGGGTTTGGGGCGGCAGTGTTGGCAGGTCAAATTCTTCGCACCGCCAGTCGGTTGCTAAAAACAAACCATTAAACCAGGAGCAACGGGAATGCCTACTACACCATGCCACATCCTTGTAGAAGGAAATCCGGCGATCGTCTATGCCAGCAGAAACGGTGCCCCTAACAAAGTTTTGCCCCTCTTAAACCGCTTTCTCGATACGTTTTGGCAAGAGCGGGACACCTCCGGCGAAGTTTGCGATACGGCAGAATGTTTGGTGGCTCAAATTGTTGTGCGGTTTGGCTTTGAGATTTGCGAAGACGACTATTCTAACTTGCGTGTAGGGGTGCAGTTTCATCCAGATGTGCATTACATTTACTGGATTGGGGAAGATCGATCGATTCAGGTTTGGGTTCCCGAAGTAGCTTATCGCGCGAATCCTGGCTTGGGGTTGCAAGGATGTCGACTGTTACCCAAGGATTCAGATGCTATCCTGCCCACAACGATTTAGGATCGTGAATTAAACAACCTGTCAATCACTCTGCCTTGTTGACGGGCGGGCAAATATCCACCCCGCAAGAATTTCAGATGATTCAATTTGCCTTGTTTAGCAGATGTTGGGTAAAAGATCCGCCAAGCCGTGAGAAAAATTGGGGAACTTTCTCTGTTCATGCAGGTCAAAACTTGTAGCGACTTGCGTATGGAAGGGCTGAGATGTATCTTCGGGTGAATATTCTTTCAGATGAGTGATTTTCGTCCTGAGGTTGGCTACACTTGGGTGCGGATTTTCTGAAGAGGGAATTTCGTCACGGTGAGGAATATTCGCACGTTGCAGAGGTGTATCAGGATCTTCCCTGAAAGGAACTTAGCAACTCGTTTGAGCAATCGCTCGATCGCAAGCAACTCGTCTTTAAAGATTTTGTGAGAGGGATTTGATCCATGCAGTATTCAAAGCAGTATTCAAATTGGCAATCTCGTACCGCCCTATTTCTGGTAATGGGCCTTGCCTCAACGCTGTCAATTCCGTTTACGCTGGCCAATTCGGTTGAGGCTGTTCCTAGCCCGTATCTGGTTGGGCAACGGTTCCCTGATTCTTGGCGCAGCAGCAGTTTACCCGTTGGCACTCCCATTCCGGTTGCCCTTGAAGAAGGAGCCGATCGAATTTTGGTGACACCCGATGAAACGGCAGACGTTACGGTATTCGTGGCCAATGATGTGGTGACAGGCAGTGGGCGAGTCGCCATTCGCAGAGGCAGCCAGCTTGAAGGGCAAGTGCGTCCCAGTGGACAGGGGAGCCAGTTTATTGCAGACACCCTCATCCTGGAAAATGGCACTCGTGTAAACATTGATGCGGTTTCTAATGTCGTTACTGAACGGGAAACCATCAGCAGACGCAATAACCCCGATATTTTGCGCGGAGCCATCATTGGCGGTGGGGCTGCTGCAATTTTGTCAGGAATTTTCGGCAGGATTGATGCCTGGGAAGTGTTGGCAGGGGCAGGAGCTGGCGTGTTAGCAGAAGTGCTATTGCGTGGACGCTCAGAAGTAGAGGTCGTTTCCATTCGCCCAGAAAACCTGGATGTGCGGCTTCGATCGCCTCTGACATTGAATTAGCATAGGCGGAAGCGTTTACGGCAGACTGTGTTGCTAAGAATAAGCATTTTCGATGCAGATGCTTCATTTCTGCTGCTTCTGAGCCTGTCTGTTGAGAGTACGGCATACTAAAGGATATGAATGGAGCTTTGGTTTAAAACTTTGGTTTAACTCAGCTATGGCAATCGACCGAGGCAATAGACCGATCGACTTTGACAAAGCCGATCGACCCCTAACACAAGTTTTTAGCCAAACTCCTGCAATCCCTTCCCCTCTTCCTCTTCCCCATGCCAACCTACACCGGAATTTCCAGCGAAGCCTTCCGGCATCCCCTCGACATCCAAGCGGAACAAGCCCTACGCAGCGTTCCTGGCTTTGACTTGGTGGCCCGACGGTTTGTTGAGTTTACCTATGAGCGACCCCGCTACGTTTACCTGATGGGCAACAGCATTGAAGTGGGACCCAGGCAGTATGCATCGCTTTATCATCTGTTTCGGGAGTGTGTGCGGGATTTGGACGTGTCCCCGGAACCAACGCTGTTTGTCTCGCAGTCGCCTGTAGTAAATGCCTATGCGTTGGGCAAGGATCATCCCTGCGTGGTGTTGAATACGGGGCTGCTGGATTTGATGAATGAAACAGAGTTGCGATCGACCCTGGCCCACGAGTTGGGGCATATTAAGTGTGGTCATACAGTGCTGATTCAGATGGCAAGCTGGGCTTTGACGCTGGTGTTTAACCTGAGCGAAATGACGTTTGGGTTGAGCAATTTGGTCAGTACGGGGTTGATTCTGGCCTTTTATGAGTGGCTGCGGAAGGCAGAATTATCCGCCGATCGGGCTGCATTGCTGGTTGTAGATGAATTGAAACCCGTCATGGAAAATATGATGCGGTTGGCGGGGGGCAGTGCGCGGTATGCCCATGAGCTAAGCC
>PVWD01000093.1 GCA_003003615.1 filamentous cyanobacterium CCP2
GTTGCCAACTGCCGCCACTGCCTCCAGCAAATTCGTACGCTCCAAGGCGATCGGTCTGATTCCTCTCGTCCGTCTGCATCGGTTGCCAACCCGCTTTCAGCCGATGCGTTTTTGAATGAGGCGGTTGAAAAGGCAAAACAGCGAAACCATCGAGCCGCCCTTGAGGACTTGGACTGGGCACTGCGGCTTGATCCGGCTGACATTCAGGCATATATTCACCGAGGACAAATTCTTGCCGACCTGCGAGACTGGCGCGGAGCCATTGCCGACTACCATCAGGCAGCGCAGATGTTTCTCGATCGCGCAGATAAAGTGAATGCCCAAAAAATGCTGGACAAAATTCAGCAGCTTAAAGCAGCCCAAACTCAGGCGGCTCAATCGGCGCGGACGTACCCTGCTAATGTGGTTCCCTTTCCTTCCCGCTCAGTGCCTCCTAACCAACTTAGCCCAGACATTCAAAGAAAACTGCGGTCACTCGTGGGGGACGATCGCCGTATTGTGGCAGGGCTGGTCGATCGGCTGAAGCAAAAGCATCCAGGAATGCCGGAAAACTGGTATTGGGGCAAGGCAATTTATGATTTAGAGCGCGATCGGCGGTAGCAGGGGCAACGGATGCAGGGGCAACGGATGGGAAGGTTGAGAAAATCCAGAATCACAACTGATCTGAACCGATCGCCTCTACTTCGATCGCATTTTGCTGAGGGGTTGGCTGCACTTGTTCGATCGTTTCAACACGGCGATCGTCTCGCTGTAACGTTAATGGAAGCCTTGGCAAACTATCAAACTCATTTTGGGTTGGGTTGGACGTTGAGTACCTTAGCCGCATACTTTCATTGACGCTCTGTATTCGACGGTTTGAGAGCTTCCATCAAAACTGCACCAGCCCCAAAATTATCATATGGAGTTGGCAAATCATAGGTTTTGAAGGGTTCTAGTGGCGAGATATCCTCAGCGACATCCAAATCTTCTGCCAGAATCCGAATTAGCTTGAGCTTTTCTATGGCGGATAGTTGTCGTACTGCGGAAAGCACTTCAGCTAATGTCATATCAATGTTCCCGTGATGCAAAAAGCCACACTCTCAGTTTACTCTCTGCACAGCAAGCATGCGTTGCCTTTCCGTTAGGATAAAAGATGCCCTACAGTTGACCAACCAAATGGCTATTAATAAGGAGACAACCATCCAAGTCAGGGTTTCAATGCCCAGAGAAGTCCATGCTCAACTCAAAGAAATTGCCAAAAAACGCGGCATCTCTTTATCGGCTCTGTTACTGACAACCGCGATCGATCGCTGGCTCCCAGACAGGAGTTAATCTCTCAACTTAAAAAAGTTGCCTAACTTATGACTATTTAACGCCTAACCATGTTATCTTGATTAGGCAACTGTAGGGCAACTGAATATGACTCAAAGAAGTTTAGAAACTCTGGTTGAACAGCTAGGGTTAAAAGTTGTTGTGGCAATGCTGGCTCAGATCTGTGTCCATAAGGCTGAAGAACTGCAATCCAACATTGGAGATATAGAAGGAAAAGCAACAGACTGGAGGGCGGATGGAACCACTCTGCGATCGATGATTGCTAGATTGAAGAACTGATTGGTATTCAGATCTAAGCCCGTTCCAGTCGGGGATTTGGGGAGATCGGGTGAAGTGATTAGCGTACTGATCAAGCAAGTATAGAATGATTCAGACAGTCAGGCTGCTTGAAGCTGTTGCTGGTCTGAAGGATTCTAGTGTTCATACTTGGATTAATAAGGCGATCGAGGTATGGCTAGGCTTACCCAAACAAGAAAAGCTCAGCGATCGGGCATCGTCCTATTGGCCGGCAAGATACCTGCGGTACGAATCATCTGATTAAATGCTTAACTCCCATAAATGGACTGAAACGCTTTCCAGTCTGAATTTTGGCTTTACAGGAACGGGACTGACGGGGCTCGAACCCGCAACTTCCGCCGTGACAGGGCGGTGCTCTAACCAATTGAACTACAGTCCCTTGTTTTCGCGCAATCTCTATTGTGCCGACTCATTGGATATTTGTCAAACATTTTTCTAATTTTTTGCAAAGTTGTGCGGATTACCCTCTAGAAGTTGCTTTGATGGATGTGGAGATTGCGATCCAAAGGATGATATTGTTTGAAAATCTGCGAAGGCGGGTGTAGGTAGAGTTATGCAAATCGAATCCCTGCCGTTCAGCCAAACTCTGACCCTGAACCAAGTAAACCAGTTGCACAAACTGCTACAGGAAGTGGCTCAGGAGATTGGAGCATTGGTGCTAACGGAAACCGCTTTACCCACTCCGCTTGCGATCGCTGAGGTGGAGCAATTTACCTTAGTCGCGTCCAGCGAGTTCAGCGTGCTTTTGGTGAACCGGGCAGAACCTGCGGTCATTGAGCCTGCTCATCAGATATCACTCTCCTTTGAACCAGAGGCGATCGTTGCTTTTCTTGACTATTTGCTCAGCCTTTACCGAAAGTATCCTGATGTGGGTCAAACGATCGAATCCTTGCGAGCGATACCGCAAGTCAACAACGCCCAGCGTCAAAGCGAATTCACCCTCAAGCTGATCACAACCCTGACCACCCCCCCCGAAGCCCATTCCATTTCAGTATCTTCTGCCAAAGTTAGGTATTCTGAACAACTGTTGCGCCAGCAAGTCGAACAGGAACGCCTGCTGAATCAGGTGACAACGCAGATTCGCCAAAGCCTGGAGCTACCCGTAATTTTGCAAACGGCGGTGGATCAGGTACGGCAATGCTTACAGGTCGATCGCTTGGTGGTGTATCGGCTGGATTTGAGCAATACCGAAATGCCGACTGTCTTACCGCAATACCTCTCTAACGCTGCATGGGAGAACCTGGACGGCAATGGGGCTGTGATTTTTGAAGCCAGAGCATCCGAGGCAATTCCATCCGTGTTGAAGTTTTCGGAAGCCCATTGCTTTGTCAGTACCTCCAATCACGAAAGTTTATCAGAGCAAGATTTGGCCATTGCGGTTGAAGATGTTGAAGTTCAGTATGCAGAGGCTCCTTGCTTACTAAACTTTTTGCAACAGGCACAAGTTCGGGCAAAGCTGGTAGCCCCGATTTTGATCCGTCGTCAGCTTTGGGGGTTGCTCATTGCCCATCAATGCTTTGAGCCGCGTCAGTGGGAGGCGCACGAACGGCGGTTTTTACAAAAAATTGCTGAACACTTAGCCATTGCCATTGGACAGGCCCAGCTTTATGCCGAGCTTCAGCAGCAAAAACACACTTTAGAACAGCGCGTAATCGAACGCACTCAAGAACTGCATGATGTAATGCAGTCGGCGCAGGCCGCAAACCGGGCAAAAAGCGAGTTTTTGGCAGCAGTGAGTCACGAATTGCGAACGCCTTTGACCTGTATTATCGGCATGTCTGCAACGCTGCAACGCTGGACAAATGATGCCCTCACCGATCGCCAGCGCAATTTCTTACAAACCATCCACGATAGCGGTGAGTATTTGCTGGCATTAATCAACGACATTCTGGATTTATCTCAGGTGGAAGCGGGAAAAATGTTGCTTAACCTGAGCGAATTTTCCTTGTCTCGCCTGTCGCAGCAAACGCTAAAAGCCTTTGAAGGTCAGGCAGCCCTAAGTGAAGTGAGTTTGGAGCTAGATTTACGATCGCCCCCTGCCCACGATCGGTTTATTGCTGACCCACGCCGCCTTCAGCAAATTTTGTTCAACCTGCTAGACAATGCCATCAAATTTACTCCGACGGGCGGTAAGGTGATGCTGCGAGTGTTGGCAGAGGAAAACATGGCGGTGTTTCAGGTGAAAGATGAGGGCATCGGCATTCCCAAGGAACAATTGCCCCTCTTGTTTCAAAAGTTTCGCCAGTTGAATGCTGGATATCAACGTCAGTATCGGGGAACAGGTTTGGGGCTGGCCCTAACCAAGCAGCTTGTAGAACTGCACGGCGGCTGGATTGATGTGGAATCAACCGTGGGAGTCGGGTCAATTTTTACTATCCGGCTACCCCTGCAACAGGGAACATCAAACGGCACTGTGCTAAACACTCGAAACGCAGAAATTTCTAATTCCATCAAGGGCCGCATTGTGCTGATTGAACATCAGGAGGAAAGTGCCAACCTGATTTGTGATGTTTTAACGGCAGCCGGATACCAAATTGTTTGGATGCTGGAAGGTTCCACCGCCATTAACCAAATTGAAACCCTCAAGCCGATCGCCGTTATTGCCAACACTCAGCTCCCCGATATTAACGGGCATCACCTGATTCAGGGTTTGCGACAAAACCCAGCAACCAAGCATTTAAAAATCATCACACTGGTTCCCCTACAGGCATCCCCTCAAGGAAACAAGCCTCAGGTTGCTGGTGCAGATGCTTGTCTCGTCCAACCGATTCGCCCCGATCGATTGCTCCAAGCGGTCATGTCCCTCACAGAATAAATAGGAGCATCGCTAAAAAATCTTCGCACTTCTATGGAAAACTATCCTGATCGCAAGCGAAATCACTCGATAAAAGAAGTGGTAGATGCACCCTGATTCATAACCTCCCGGACTCGTTCCAGGAGGTTTTTTATTGGGTTCTTAACTGAGTTGGCATTCCTCAATTGGCTGCCACCGTAACGGCAGAGGCATCACACTGTCCGCCCAGCGAATCAACAATATTGCAGGTATTTGCAATGAGCATAGACTGGTAATTTGGGGCGGGTGAGTCTTCTCCGCCAGGGCCTTCCACATAAAGAGGCTGCTCTGCAACGGTGACATTGGCATCATTGGCGATCGACTCAATCAAATTACGGTTTGTCGTTGCCTCAGCAAAAATGGCGGGAACTTCTGCCTCCCGAACCATATCCACCAGTTCCGACATCCGAGCCGCAGAGGGGCGTTGCTCCGTACTCAGCCCTTCGAGGGCACCTTCAACGGTAAACCCATAGGCATTAGCAAAATATTGCAAAGAATCGTGGGGCGTAACCAATCTGCGTTGGGGTTCTGGAACAGTAACCACTTGCTCCCTAATCCATTCATCAATCTGGTTTAGCTCAGCCACAACGACTTCTGCATTTTGTTGATAAAGGGCGGCATTTTCCGGAGAGACTTCTTCCAGATTGTCTCGAATCACTTCAGCAATTTGCGCTCCATTCGCGGCACTGTGCCAGATGTGTGGATCGGGCACTTCGCCAGAGGCATCAGCATGATCATGATCGTGGTCATGGTCATCCTCTGCCACAGCAACGGCTGTTCCCCCTTGATCAGCTTCCTCCGGATGGTCATGGTCATCCGCATGGCTATGTTCTTCAGCATGACCGTGTTCTTCGTCATGACCATGCTCATGATCGTGAGGTTCTCCCATTAAAGGCGTAGAAACCGCTTCCTCAAAAACCGCAACCTTAGGGGCAGGTGTATCGGTTGCATTAATAATACGGATTAACGCCGTTTCGTAGGCATATCCACCGTATAAAACCAGGTCTGCATCCTCGATCGCCCGTCGATCGGACGGTGTCGCTTCATAAAGATGGGGGTCTTGGTTGGGTTGGATGAGGCAGGTCAACGCAACGGTTTCCTCGGCAATTTGCTGCGTCAAATCACAAAGCACCGATGAAGTTGCCACCACTTGAGGGCGATCGGCGGCGGGTTCGGCTGTGGCAGTCGTGTCCTCTTGGGTTTGCTCACTCGTTTCAGGCGGTGTACAACCTGCAACACCGACTGCAAATGCTAAAGCTGCCAGGCCAACCAACCGTTGTGTTTTTGCAGCAAAGGGCTGAACCATCATCCTTAAAATCCTCCTGATTTGGCTACCGTTCCAATGGGTCTTTTGATATGATGCGATGGGAATAGGATGAAAACGATTATCATTTGCTATCAGCTTAACGTATGCTAGAGGTTCAGGACTTATCTGTCAATTACCGGGGGGTGTGGGCATTAGAAGAGATTAATCTTTGCCTGAAGCCAGGGCAGTTGACAGGTTTAATTGGGCCAAATGGGGCCGGCAAAAGCACCTTAATTAAGGCAATGCTGGGCTTGGTGCCGACCTATACAGGTCAAGTGTTGTTTGAAGGCCGACCTCTAAAGCGACAGCGCAAACGAGTTGCCTACGTCCCCCAACGATCGCAAATCGACTGGGATTATCCCGTGACAACTTGGTCTGTTGTGACGATGGCTTGCGCGGGCTCTAGACGGTTTGGTCGTTCCCGTCGGCAAGTTGAACACATCGCCAGAGATGCGCTTAGTCGGGTTGAAATGTTGGACTTACGCTCTCGGCAAATTGGTGAACTGTCAGGCGGGCAGCAGCAGCGCGTCTTTTTGGCGCGGGCCCTGGCTCAACAAGCCGACCTTTTTCTCTTCGATGAACCGTTTACGGGGGTAGACAAGAAGACAGAAGCGATTATTTTGGGGCTTTTTGCCGAACTGTGTGCAGGGGGAAAAACGCTGCTCATTTGTAGCCATGAATGGGGTGAAGCTCTCAATCGTTACGATCGCCTGCTCCTGCTCAATCAACGCCTCCTTGCCAATGACACCCCTCAAGCGGTGATGACCTTGGATAATATCCGCCGCGCCTATGGCGAAAACCTCCAGCCAAGTCCAGATGGCTATCGTGAAGAGCCATTTTTTTGTTAGCGAGAGGTTGTTCGTTAGGGAGATGGGTTTGCTCTCTGAGCTACATTGCGGTTTCCAAAACGCCATTCCAGCAAGCACGCTGCTCGATCGCGCAGGAAAGATAGTGTTCAGTGACGAGGCTAGTTAACCCAGAGATAAACTGGTCAAAATTTAGCGGTTTGGTAAACCAGAGATCAAACCCTTGAGAGAGCGCATTTTGGCGAATCTCTTCGCTGACATATCCGGTGACAGCAATGGCAGGAATCCGTTTTTCCCAGGCTCCCAGCCGTGCCCTAACCTGCTGGATGAGAGCAATTCCGTTTTCTTCTGGCAAAGCAATATCGCTCACAATGACATCGGGTTGCCAATGCATACAAAGCATAAAGGCTTGTTTTGCGAGTTGTGCTGTTCGTACCTCTACTCCATAGGGTTGCAGCAGCAGCGAAAGCAGCGTACAAGAATCAACGTTGTTATCGACTACAAGTACGCGGAGCCCTTGAAGCGATTGAAGGGAAGGAAAAAGGGTAGAAGAAAATCCATGATTTGGATACATAGCACCTCTGTTAAGAGTTCACATACAACGAGTGCGGGCAATTGGTGCTGAAGGATAAAGCCATACCTGGCAAGGAATTAGCTGAAGCACATGACAATGCTTCTTTTGTTAAGAAGATTAAAATACTGCTGCGAAGTAATGCTATTGCTAGGTTTAGCGAACATGATCCTCTTTTGAACGCGAGGTGAGAGCTTGACCTCCGTGTAGGATTTGGTCTCACCCTATTTGCTCAAAATTGATTGACGATCGCGCTGAGTCAGAATGAAGGAGCAAGGAAAGCCTAAACCGTGGAAAACCGAATTTTCCAAAATTCACTGATCCCTTAGCGATGGAAACCCCGATCGGAGTCAGCGTGCGATTGGGAATATCAAACTAGAAAGCGTAACTGAAAGATGTAATTGAGAATGGGCAATCGAAAATCGCTGGAACGAACAAATAAGGATGAACAAGGTTTGGATAATATCAGTGTGCGCGAATGCAGAATAGGATTTTATTAGAACGGTTTAGAAGTCAAACGGTAACATTACCCTACAATTTATCACTTAAAATCATACTTTAGAAAGCAATGTTAATGATGATTGATAAAAATGAATGATTTGGATGCCCGACAGTATGCCCCTGCAACCCAACGCAACCGGGAACCCATTCTGGCAGTGCTGTTAGAGGTTCTGCCTGCCACGGGCACTGTTTTAGAAGTGGCCAGCGGCACAGGAGAACATGCTGCTTTTCTGGCTCCTCGGTTGGCTCCTCGAAAATGGCTTCCGTCTGATGCGAATCCGATCGCCCGCACTAGCATTGCCGCCTGGCAGACCCATTTTCCCTCAGAAAACCTGTTACCCCCGATCGCCGTGGATGTTAGCACTCCAATTTGGGCAGTAGAGCGAGCGCAACAGCCGGAATCGTTACAAAATGTCAACTTTCAAGCCAATTCAATTTCAGCGATCGTCAGCATCAATCTGATTCACATTGCCCCTTGGTCGGCGTGTTTAGGGTTGCTTGCAGGGGCAAAGCGGATTCTGCCCTCAGGGGGCATTTTGTATTTGTATGGGCCGTTTAAGCAAGGAGGACAGCATACGGCTCCTAGCAATGCGGCGTTTGATAAAAGCTTGCAGATGCAAAATCCAGAATGGGGAGTGCGCGATCTCGAAGCTGTGATCGCGGCTGCCCAAGATCAGCATCTCGCTTTGCTAAAAACTTACGCCATGCCTGCGAATAATCTTTCCGTTGTTTTTCAGGCAGAATAACCCTTTGAAACCAGGGAAAGACGAACTTACAGCAGGTTTTCTATAAATTTGCAAGGCTATGGAAACAAAAATCGTTGAACTGCGTGAGTTGCAGCACTTTAAAATTTATCGTGCATCCTCTCTAAAAGAGGATATCACTGCTCATTCTAATGAGTAGAATAATGTATTGCTGCGTACTGAATTAGGATAGTCCTTGAGCGATCGTCAACGCCATCGTATATGGATTCCCTACATTGTTTTAGTAGGGATGATTTTAGTTACCCTTCTATTTTCCCATTACGCTGCAATCACGGCCCAGGCAAGAGATCAACTACGCTTTGACAATGCTGTTCAACGAACTCAGGCAACCATTCAAAACCGCCTGGATACCTATATTGCGCTTTTGTACGCTGGCAGAGGATTGTTTGCCGCAAGCGATCGGGTAACGCAACAAGACTTCCAAACGTTTGTCAACCAGCTTCAACTTCAACAACGGTATCCTGGCATCCAGGGAATTGGCTTTTCTGCAAGAGTCTTGTCCAATGAACTGGATTCGTTCCTTACAGAAATGCGATCGCAAGGGCTAGAAAACTTTTCGGTACGCCCCCAGGCTCCCCCTCGTGACGAATACCACACGATTGTTTACCTGGAACCGATGGATCGGCGAAATCGGGCGGCGATCGGCTACGACATGTTCACTGAACCCAGGCGGCGGGCGGCAATGGAACGGGCGCGAGACACAGGAGTTCATGCCGCATCCAGCAAAGTTATCCTGGTGCAAGAAATTGATATTGACAAGCAAGCCGGATTTTTAATCTACGTGCCCATTTACCGCACGGGAGAAGTTCCATCAACCGTTGCTGAACGCCGTGAAGCCTTGGAAGGGTTTATTTACAGTCCCTTTCGGGCAGATGATTTCTTGGAAGGCGTTTTAGGGAATGAGCGGGAACGCAGAATTGATATTCAGGTTTATGACGGAACGGAACTTCAGGCTGAAAAGTTGCTGCATCGCTCAAAGGATGCCACTTCCACGGCTTCACCGCACTTCATACACATTGCCCCGATGGATGTGGGAGGGCAACCCTGGAGTTTGGTTTTTACATCACGACCTGAATTTGAAGCCAGCTTGGATCGTAATCAGGTGCCTTATATCCTGCTGAGTGGGTTGGGGTTGGCAGCCGTGCTGTTTGCAATGACGCGATCGCAAAATCGGGCCCGCATTGCCGCAGAGCAAACTGCCATCTCCTTACAGCGATCGGAAGCTGCGTTGCGAGAACGAGAAGCCCGCCTGCGCTGCCTGGTTGATGCCAACATTATTGGCGTGGTGGTGGGAGATCAGCAAGGACAAATTTTGGAAGCGAATGATGCCTTTCTCAACATTGTGGGGTGTTCGCGGGAAGAATTGCTATCTGGCTACATGAACTGGGCCAATATTACATCGTTGGAGCAGCCTAATTCTGCCGAATCAAGGATTGAGGGGCAGCCGATCGAAGAACAACCGATCGAAGGAATGTTGCCCTTACGCAACCAGGATCCCTTTCAAAAAGAGTACATTCGCAAAGACGGCACTCGCATTCCGGTGATGGTGGGAACAGCCGTTTTAGATGAACCTGGCAACCTGGGCGTTGGGTTTATTATTGACCTGACGAAACAAAAACGAGCAGAAAAGGCAGTTCAGCAGTCAGAGATTCGGTTCCGGACGCTAATTGAGCAATCTCCATTAAGCACTCAGATCTTTTCCCCAAACGGAAAAACGGTTCAGGTAAACCGAGCCTGGGAAAACCTTTGGGGATTGTCTCTTGATCTTCTGGGTGAATACAACATTTTGCAAGATCAACAACTGGTGGACTTGGGAATTATGCCTTACGTCCAAAAAGGCTTTGCCGGAGAGGCGACGATAATTCCTTCAGTCCAATATGACCCAAAGCAGGCGATTCCTGGAAAACCAACCTGCGGTGGGCCACAACGCTGGGTTCAGGCTTTTATTTATCCGGTTAAAGATGAAGTGGGCAACATCCGAGAGGTTGTGCTGTTACATGAAGACATTACTGAACGGAAGCTAGCCGAACAAGCCTTGCAAAACACAAACGATCGGCTTGGACTTTTGTACTCCATGTCGAGCAGTTTGTTGCTACACGAACAGCCCAAAGATTTCATCACTAGCCTATTCAACCAACTCTCCAGGCATTTACAGCTTGAAGTTTATCTTTGTTATTTATTCGATCGAGAGCAGAATATTCTTCAGTTGCATGCATTTGGCGGTTTGCCTGAAGCATTAGTACATCAAATTGAATGGATCGCACTCGGACAATCGGTTTGTGGAAAGGTTGCCCAGGAGCAGCAGCCAATGGTTGTAGAAAGCGTACAGCAGAATACAGAGCCGATCGTTGAACATATTCGATCGTTAGGCATTACGGCCTATGCTTGCTATCCTTTGCTATCGCACGGTCAACTCATTGGTACACTTTCCTTTGGAACACGCAACCGTCCTAATTTTAGTGGAGATGAGTTGGCGTTAATGCAGGTTGTCAGTGAACAAGTTGCGACCGCTTTAGAACGTTCTCGGCTCATTGCAGAACTCCAGCAGCAAACCAAAGAATTGTCTCAGGCAAACCAGGCAAAGGATGAGTTTCTTGCAACCCTTTCCCACGAACTCCGAACACCACTCAACGCAATTTTGGGATGGACTCAACTCCTCCGCACGCGCAAATTTGATGAGAAAACAACGAACCGCGCCCTAGAAACGATCGATCGTAATACAAAGTCTTTAGCACAGCTAATTGAAGATATTTTAGATGTTTCACGGATTATTACAGGTAAGCTGCGTTTAAATTTATCGAATGTGCCATTGATTCCAGTGATTGAAGCTGCAATTGACACAATTAGAGCTGCGGCAGAAGCAAAAAACATTCAAATTACGACCCAGCTTGATCCGGAGGTTGACACTGTGATTGGAGATGAAAATCGATTACAGCAGATCGTCTGGAATTTGCTTTCTAATGCGGTTAAATTTACGCCCGATGGAGGACAAATTGAGATTTGGCTGGAACAGATAGAAATAAAAGAAACGCCTAAAGGAAAAAAATTACAGGATACTTTTTCTCGCGCCCGCATTAGCGTTAGTGATACGGGAAGAGGAATTAGTCCTGATTTTCTACCCCATGTGTTCGATCGCTTTCGACAGGCGGATAGTTCCACAACACGAACCTTTGGCGGATTGGGTTTAGGACTGGCGATCGTGCGGCATTTAGTTGAGCTACAGGGCGGCACAGTGTACGCTGAAAGTCCAGGGGAAGGACAGGGAACAACCTTTAGCGTTGAACTTCCTTTGTTAACCGATCGGATATCTTTATCTGCACCCAAACAGACAGCTTCTACACCACAAGACAAACCATCTTTCATAAAACAGCACCCATTAAATGGTGTTCAAATTTTAGTCATTGATGATGAAATTGATACTCGTGAACTGATTGCCACAGTGTTACAACAAGCCGGGGCTAATGTCACAACGGTTGCAAATGCAAACCAAGCCCTGGCAGCCCTTCCCCAGTTAAAACCGGATGTTTTAGTGAGTGACATTGGAATGCCCGATATGGATGGATATACGCTAATCCGCCAGATTAGAACAATGCCTGCGGAACAAGGTGGAACCATTCCGGCGATCGCCCTGACTGCCTATGCTGGAATTTGGGATCAACAACAGGCCCTTTCAGCCGGTTTTCAATTGCATCTGTCAAAGCCGATCGAACCTGAAGCATTCGTAGAGGCCATTTCTACACTTGTTTCTTCCTGAACTATCCATCATGCAATGTGATAACAATTGCGCCCGTTTTCCTTTGCCTTATAAAGTGCCCGATCGGCTTTGTTAACAAGCTGTTGAGGAGACGTTGTGAAATCAGGAATATCACAGGCAATGCCCAGACTAAGCGTAATCCAGGGCTGAATTTGAGAAGCCGCATGAGCTAATTTGAGTTGGGCAACTTCCTGGCAGATTTCCTGGGCTACCTGAATCGCCCCAATCGAGTTTGTATTGGGCAGAATAATTGCAAATTCTTCTCCACCGTAGCGTGCAGCGAGATCTGCCGGACGTTTAATCGCTCGTCCGATCGCCTGAGCCACTCTAGCAAGACATTCATCGCCCGCCAAATGCCCATAGGTATCGTTGTACAGTTTGAAGTAATCAATATCACAAAGAATGATCGCTAAATCAGATTGCTCACGCACCATGCGATTCCATTCTTGATCAAGGTAATCATCAAAGTATCGACGATTGGCGAGTTGGGTGAGTTCGTCGTGGGTAGCAAGGTGTTGGAGTTCCTGGTTGACCTGCTGCAATTTTTGGTAAAGTTCAGACTGCTGAATGCCGATCGCCATTTGGTTTGAGAGTTGAGTTAATAATTCAACCTCTGTGGATTGCCAAACTCTTGGTTCAGCGCAATGTTGCACCATTAACAACCCCCATAGCGTTTCGCTTCGTAAAATCGGCAAAATGAGCGTTGCTCGTACTTGAAAGTGCGCCAAAATTTCAATATAGGATTCTGGTAAATCGGAGTTGAAAATATCTGAAGTATTTTGGATTTGCCCGTCTGCATAGGACTGAAGCCGAGAAGATATAATTAACCCCTCATCCACCATGCTACGCCCCAACAAAGACATCCAATCTTCACGCACCGATTCAGCAATGACAAGGCCGCTGGCATCCGGTTCAAAGCGGCATACCAAAACTCGATCAGTTTGTAAAACTTGGCGAATTTCTGAGACGGTTGTGTGCAGAATTTCATCTAAATCGAGGGATTGGTGAATGCGCTGCGTTACAGCAGAAATTAGGCGATCGAGTTTAGCCCGTTGGCGAAGATTCTCTTCAATGCGCTTACGTTTACTGATGTCTTGACCAATGCTAATTCCTCTACCATCTGACAGGCGAATCGTTGTCCAAGAAGTATCTAAAAGATTTCCGCTTACAGTGCGAGCCTTTAAGTCTTTCCATTGATTATTCACGGCGCGAATGCATGCCAATAGTTGATGATAATAGGCTTCATCAGAGCAAGATTCTACTAATCGATTGCTTTGTTGCCATTCAGATAAAGACCATCCTAATACTTGCTCCATTTCACGGTTGATTAATTCAACTTGCCCTTGCTCATTAAAAAATGCCAGCATAATGGGAATGTGATCAAAAATTGCTTGTAGAATTTCCTTCTGCTTTTGCAAGGTGAGTTCTGCTTGCTTTTGATCAGTAATGTCTCGCACCATAACCAGCACTTCATCTACATTGATTGGCACAATTCGAGTTTCTTCGTAGTGCAATGCCCCTTCAATTTCAATTTCGTGTTGATAAACTTGTCGCTTTCCAGTTTCTAATGCTTGGTGGATAAAGTACATCCGTTGGTCAGCCAGCCGTCTGGAAAGGGTTTCATAAATAGACTGATGAATTGCTCGATTGGCTCCGCACACCAGCTTAATCTCGCCACCCGAAATGAAATCGAGACGAATGCCGTCCCGGTTAATCCGAATCAATAGGTCAGGAATGGCCTCCAGCATGGCCTGCTTTGTGGCTTCACTTTGGCGAAGAGCTGCTTCAATTTCTTTTTGTTTAGAAATATCGACATTCATACCAATAATGCGTTGTGGGCGACCGTCACTTGTTCGCTGCACCACCCGTCCTCGATCGAAATGCCACTTGTAGGTTCCGTCTTTGCATCGAATGCGATATTCGCTGACATACTGATCGGTTTTTCCTTGAAGATGCAGTTCGAGGACATGATATACCCTTTCGCGATCGTCTGGATGAACCAGGTTATCCCACTGGCTGAGGCTATTTTCCAGTTCATCTTCCTCAAATCCCAGCATTGCTTTCCAAGCCGGTGAAAAGAAAATCTCGTTGGTTTGCACATTCCAATCCCAAATGCCATCCCCGCTTCCCTCTAGGGCATATTGCCAGAGGGCTTTACTCTCCTGCAACGCCACTTCAGTTTGTTTGCGCTCTGTAACATCTTGCACATACCCCAAGTAATGGGTGGCAAATCCATCCGACCCTCTAACGACGGTTGTAAAGTCATACAGCCAGCGATACTCTCCATTGGCATGGCGCAACCGATACTCTTGCTCAAAGAAAGCATCTCCGTTTTGCGTATGCTGTTGAACTTCTTGTCTGACCCGTTCCAAATCCTCTGGATGGATTAAATGGCGATAGGCAAATCCTTTTTGGGTAAATGCTTCTGGCAAATAGCCCAGTTGCTCATAAACATTCTGAGAAACATAGTCTACAACCCAATCTGCTGTGGACTGCCACTTAAACACAACCGTTGGCCCTGCCATAAATAGGCGGCGTTCTTCTAATAAAGCTTGTTCTGCAAGTTTGTAGTCACTAATGTCCTCCAACATGCCAAAGGTATATTCTGGGTTTCCCTGGGAATCCCGAATGATGGAAACCGTCAGCCGGCCCCATAAAACTTGTCCATTTTTACGAATGTAGCGTTTTTCGATTTGGTAAGAATCTCGGTTTCCAGCCAGTAATTCCTGGTAGAGCCGCAAATCTTTATCCAGATCATCCGGATGGGAGTAGTCCCTAAAGTTGATGTTGGCAATTTCTTCTTTGGAATAACCCAGCATTTTCAGGGCAGCCGCATTGCAATCAATTAAATCCCCGTTGAGATTGGTCAGCCCAATCCCGATCGCAGACGTTTCAAACATCCCCCGAAACCGGACTTCACTCTGGCGGAGTGCCTCTTCCACCTGAAGGCGATAGCTCACTTCGGCATGTTCGCGATCGCGAATCAACGCATCCAAGTCCGTATTTTCCGAGGGCAGGCGATCGGTTGGCTGCGGGCGATCGGTTGGCTGCGGGCGATCGGTTGGCTGCTGCGGACAAATACTACCCTCCACCAACATAACTTGCTGCCCATCTGCCATGGAAAGACAAGAATAGTAGCAATCTACTGAAACAGCTTGCCCTTGAGGATAAAACGTCCATCGCGCTTGAACGGTCTTCCCCTGCTGAAACTGCTCTAAAGAGTTTGATAGGTGAATCTGGATTGACTCAGACATTGGATGGGCATGCTGACTGAGCAAGTCGTCCGGACGTTCAACGCTCCACAGCCATCGGGCAGCCTTATTTGCCCACCTCCATTGCAATGTTTGAAAATCATAAATCCAGATGGGTGTCCGTAACGCTTCAAAAGCGGAAATCGCAATTGAAGAAAGCAGCTCATTCACGTTCATGGGGGAAAACACATCAAATGGTAAATGAATACCTAAACGCTCATTCTGCATAGAGTCTCAGAATAACTGATCTGTAGAATTCCCGATTCATCGCCAAAAGGGAAACTTTGTCCCTAAGAACTCGATGTTTCTCCTAGCACATATGATAGTGGAGAGCAACGTCAGGACAATCAAGGAAACAAGACAAATGAGCCTAACACAAAACCTGTTCAGATCATTTCTTTAATGCTATAGCAGCAGACAGAATGATTGTGGCAGTTTCGACACTCCCATCGTGAAGCCGCATTTCCCCTTCAAGGCTCTACGATTACAGGAGTACCAAGCTGAATTTGCTCATACAAAGCCTGCACATCTTCGTCATACATCCGGATACAGCCGTGGGAAACATCCTGTCCCACCGAAGCCCGATCGGGTGTGCCGTGAAACCCAATCTTGTTATATCGATCCGACCAAAAACCAATCCAGCGTGTACCCAATGGATTTTCAGCCCCAGCATCCATCCTTTCTCTGGTAATGGGATGAGTCCATGCTGGGTTTTGCAACATTTCAAACACTCTAAAGGTTCCAGTGGGCGTTTCCCATCCAGCCTTGCCGATCGCAATGGGATATTGTGCCTGAACCGTGTCTCCCTGGAAAACGTAAACTTTCCGCTCTCCTAATCTAACCACAACGCGGGTTTCTTGGGCGATCGACTCAGCAGAAACAGGTTGAGCAGAGACAGGTTGAGCAGAATTTGCTGTTACATTGGCAACTTCAGAGCTTGGATTTGCCCCAGACCAAACATACTGCTGACAGGTTGCTCTAGCCCCTCGTGCTTCAGGGGTATTAGCTGCTTGAAAAATCGGGTGGTGCTGCAACCGATGACAGGCAGTTTCCAGCCAACCCTGCCAGCTTGCCTGCCAAACACGCACTTCACCGTCTTGCCCCAAGCTCACAACAGTCTGGCCATTTGGCTCACTATCATTAAAGGCAAGCGATCGGACTGCGGCGCGATGTCCCTCAAAGGATCGCCCGATCGGTTCACCTTGCGCGGTTGCTAAGCGCACAACTCCATCTGCACTGCCACTAACCATGCGGTTTCCATCGGCATTGAAGGCAATTGCGGTAATTGGGGCGGTATGGCTTTGTGACGTTTGAGAAACTTTTCCGGTTGAGACATTCCACTGATAAATTTTTCCATCTTCAGAGCCGATCGCAATGGTTTGACCATCGGGGCTAAAGGCAGCAACTTGGCTCGAAAGGGCGTGGCAAGCCGTTTGTTGGAGCGAGTGATTGCGGATTTGCCAAAGGCAGGTTTGTCCATTGGTGTCCCTTCCTCCACCGAGAAGCTGCTGCCCATTGGGGCTAAACCTTAAAAATTGAGTGAGTGGATTCACTGTAACCGCATTTCCCAAAGGTTGTCCTGTGCCATCCCAGAGTTGAAGCCGACCTGTGCTAGTCATACTGGCAATAGATTGTCCATTCTGGCTGAGGGCAACGGTTTTAAGCTCTTCTTCTGCATCTAAAACAAATTGGGTGATTTCCTGTCCATCCAAATTCCAAAGGTGAATCATTCTTTTATTTTCATCAATCGTTTGTCCGGCAATAATTTCTCCGCCGTTGAGAAAAGATAGGTACGTATATGCCTGGCCAAAAGGAACTGAAAACTGTGCCAAAGGATTCTGTTCAACATCTCTCAGGCTGATCTCTCCTTGTGCATTACTCACTGCAATATATTTTCCATCTGCACTTAACGCGGTTGTCCTTAATGCATCCTCGCTCCATTGCTGAAGATGGTACTTAGTCAGTAATGTGCCATCCCACACATCCCACAGTCTGGTCGTGCCATCGTCTCCACCCGTCAAAATAGTTTTACCGTCTGGGCTAAACGCAACGGTGTTTACGGCTCCCTGATGTCCTAACAGCGATCGGGTAGAAAATGGTTGGATTTGGGCATCTAAGGGAAAAAGTTGCACTGTGCCGTCATGGGTTCCTCTCGCAACGATCGTATTGTCAGGACTGAGGGTTGCAGTGCGAATCGTATCCGTTTCACCTAAAAGAAACTGATTCCACTGGCTGGTGTGAGCATCCCAAATAAATGCCTGCTGCCGATTGAGATCTTCACTAATGATTCGCTGTCCACCTTGGCTCAGGTTCAGTGAAGTTACTTTTGCTCCTGCCCAAAGCCGCCCCTGCAAGTTGCCTTTGGTATCCCACAAGGTAATGTTGCCATCTTCGCCACCGCTCACAATGCTCCCTCCTTCAAAGGCGACGGCACTAAGGCTGCCCGTTTGCCGTGGGTACAAGTTGGCAATCCATTCGCCCTGCGAGTTCCATAGCTGCACCCATCCACTTGCACCGCCCGTAATCACCTTTTGACCATCTGAGCTAAAGGCAGCCGAAATGAGTTCTGCATGGGCAGGCGATCGATACTGAGAGTCCCCAGTATTCCAAAATTGCACCCCTTCACTGACAGTCGCTGAATTTCCAAACACGGCAGATCCATCTGGGCTAAAGTGAATCGCACCGATCGCCTGCCCATTGCCTTGAAGAATTTGGGTCTGTTCTTCTTGTCTGTCCCACAGATAAATGTTGCCTGCTTCGCCAGCAGCAGCAATCCGTTGGGCAGGGGTAAACGTAGCAGTGTAAACCTTGCCCGGTTGCTCAAATCGGTTACTTTCTCTCGCGGTTTGCACAGCACTGAGTAAGCTAGACTCAACTTCTGGCAAAATCATCCAGGGTAAGCGATTTCGATTTTGCCCAACTGTTTGAATGGCTGCTACCAAACCTTCCACAGGAGCAGATTCAAGCTGTTGCGTCACCTCACTTGCCTTCTCACGCAGGGCTGCTTTCTGCCCCGGTATCGCCCCAAAGAGAATGACACAACCAAAAGCAAGACTGGCAAGGGCGATCGTCTTCCTGAGAGTACGAGAAACCCGTTTTTTTTGCCGTTTTGTGTAACCTGCTTTGTCCTGATTATTTCGTAAATGGGAGGCTTGTTGTCCTGGGTGTTCAATGAGTTCAGGATACTTTGGGTAAGATGCTTTTTCTAACATAGGGAACAAACCGTGAATGGATAAACGAAATTGTAAAACCCGAAGTGAGACAATATTTTGCTTCGGGTTAGACTAAATCAGCACGCTTTACCATCTAGCAGGTGGAGCGTAATAGTAGTACTCGTCATAGCCAACTTTCTCCACAACCTGGATTTCTCTATCCGTGGTAGTGGTGGTAATGACTTCTCTAGACTGAGTATTGTTAGAGTTTGCCAATGCCCAAACGACCAGCAAGTTACTCAGCATACTGCCCAGCAGCAATAAACCCGTTAAGCCTAATAAAAACCATGCTAGCTTTGAGAGTGAATCAGAATTCTTTTCAGTGTTCTTCTCATTGCGATCGGTGTTAACTAAGAAATAGGTCTCTTTTGAATCCTTTTCGCGGATAATTTCAGTACATTTTGTGACTGGATCTGGTTTATCTGAACAGGGTTTATCGGGGCAGGGTTTATCTAGATCAGGTTTATCAGGACGGGACGGAGGACAAACAGGTTCGCATGGGCTTGCCTCACGCCATTGTGGAACAGATGAGCGATAACCATTTTGTTCAGATTGGGTCGTATTGCTATTCATTGTTAATCACCTAAGTTTGTGTTTACAGAAGTTTGATCTTTGTAAGCAATTTGTGCTCTAAAAAGAACTTCAATCGCAGATTAAATTATTCCGAAATACCCTCAATTATTTCTATTTTATTTTGAATTGAATTCAACAAACCCCAGATAAATCTAAGTAAAAGGACTCCTAAAATTTGCAGTAGGAGTCCTATTTCTAGAGCTAAATTAATCGCACAACGCAACTACTGAATCAGCAAATTGATTGGTAATTGCTCTAGGTTGTGCTGTTTATTCCAATCATTCAGCTAACAGAGCGGTTTCTTTCCGATAACCATTCTGCGGAGCGCAAACAGGGTGACTAGCTTTCACTTCTGGCTCTAAGTGCAGTTCCGGCTCCAGATAAACATGAACCTTTTCCGTGACGCAACCTGAAGACTTAACAAATACTTTTGGTTCCACAAAGATGGGTACAACCAACTTAATGGGTACAACATATTCGCAAGCTTTCTCGTAGTAGTGGTCGTAAGAATGTGCGTTAGACATGATTTGATCTCCTGATTAAATGAGTAAGCTGTGGTTCGGTGAACTGTTTTTGAGTGAGTCGCTAGGTTGTTATCCAGATGGATGAGTGACTACTCTAGATTATTCAGCTAACAGAGCATTTTCTTTGTGATAACCATTCTGCGGGGCGCAAACAGGGTGACTAGCTTTCACTTCTGGCTCTAAGTGCAGTTCCGGCTCCAGATAAACATGAACCTTTTCCGT
>PVWD01000383.1 GCA_003003615.1 filamentous cyanobacterium CCP2
GGTGCATGTTGCCAGTAATGCCCGTGAAGGGTGGGATTTGTTGCAGCGAACTGCCCCTGATTTGGTGATTTCTGACATTATGATGCCGCAGGTGGATGGCTATGAATTTCTGAAGCAAGTGCGGGAAGATCCTCGCTATCAGTCGTTGCCTGTGATATTTCTGACGGCGCGAGGTATGACTTCCGATCGCATTCAAGGCTACGACGCGGGTTGTGATGCCTACATTTCAAAGCCATTTGATCCTGATGAACTGGTATCGATCGTTTCTAACATTTTGAAGCGCAGAGCTGCCGCAGTCCAGCCAGTGGGGGATGGTGAAACGCCGGACATTGCTGATATGGCAAGGCAAATTGCTGAAATTAAGGCGATGCTGTCTCAGCGAGGAGGAATTCCCCAAACTCCTGCCCCGATTAAGATTGACTTTACTCCCCGTGAACAGAGCGTATTGGAACTTGTGGCGGAAGGGTTGATGAACAAAGAAATTGCCCGCCGTTTGGAGACGAGTGTGCGAAACGTGGAAAAGTATGTCAGCCGCTTGTTTAGCAAAACGGGAACCAATAGCCGGACGGAGTTGGTTCGGTATGCGTTGGAGCATGGGTTGACGAAGTAGAGACGTGAAATTTTACGTTTGGATGGGAATCGGTAATGGGTGATGGGGAATGGGCGATCGGCGATTGCGGTTGGGAAATCAGCGGGATTGGGTGTGGCGCGGGTGGCAGGTGCGCTATACGTTTTTGCGGGCTGTAAACCCTTCGGAAACATCGAACCCTCCTTTACTGCTTTTGCATGGGTTTGGGTCTGCCCTCACCCAATGGCATGAAAATTTGCTGCCGTTGAGTCAATCCTATCCGGTGTATGCGCTGGATTTGGTAGGGTTTGGCGCATCGGAAAAGGCATCTGCACCTTATAAAGTGGGGTTTTGGGTGGAGCAGGTGTATGAGTTTTGGCAAACGTTTATTCGACAACCGATCGTTTTAGTGGGGCATTCTTTGGGGGCGTTGGTGGCTCTTACGGCGGCAGCGACTCATCCCGATATGGTGGAACGGTTGGTGTTGCTCACCCTTCCGGCGGCGCGGCAAGAGCTATTGCCCAAACGGATTCAGGCTGTGGTGGGAGAAGTGGAAAGTTTGTTTGCGACACCGTTGATCATTACGCCGCTGCTTTATCTAATTCGTCGTCCCCGGATCATTCGGGCCGTGCTGCGATCGATCTACATCAACCAGGAGCGGGTGACGGAAGAATTAGTACAAAATTTCCTATTGCCAGGGTACGATCGCGGGGCAGCGAATGTGCTGTATCGGCTGACAAAAGCCAGAACCCAGAATGATTTTAGTTACCAAACAAAGGATTTGCTGTCGCAGGTGCAAATCCCGATTCTGCTGCTTTGGGGAAAGGACGATCGGGTGATTCCGCTGGACTGGGGACGACAGCTTCCGCCGTTGAATCCAAAAATTAAGTTAGTGATCATTCCCGATGCGGGGCATTGTCCCTATGATGAGCGTGCAGAATGCGTTAACACGGAAATTCAGGACTGGTTAGCGAACTCAGGTTAAAGCTGATTGAGCTTATTTTTGGCAGAAAGCAGTAGAGCCTGAGACTCCAGGTAAACCGTTGTGCCATTGGGAACTCGCTCAAGCTGATGAATAATTCCCTGCAACTGGCTGATCATTGCATTGCGATTTACACGATCGGGGTTGGTGGGAATGGAAGCGAGCAAAGCTTGAATTTTGTATTGTGCTTCCTGGAAGTTGAGGACGGCCTCTTGTTCTGCCTGGAGTCGAACCCGGATTTGGGACTGGCTGGCTCGGTAGGTTGCTAACAACTGCTGTGCTTCGGCATATCCTGCTAGATTATCGGCTGGAATTGCATCTAAACGTTGAATTGCCTCCTGCCAAAGCCCCTCAATTTGTCGCCATTTTTCCACAGAATGCGGCGGATTTTGTCCAGCTTGGGCGGCTTGCCATGCAAATTGACGGGCGGCTCTAATCAAGGTTTCAGTCTGTTCATTGCCTGCTGCTGCCCCAACTGTGTTTTGAAATTCCTGCTGGTAGGGGTTCGATCGCTGTTGGGCGATGCTGCCCGCTAGGGTCTGGCTAGAAATTTGCTCAAGCTGATTCAGTGCCACACGCCATTCGGTAATTGCAGCTTGCTTGTCGGCAGCTTGATTTGCCTGCTGATAGTTTTGCTTAGCGCGATCGAGGGTTTGCTCTGCTTCAAATAGGGCAGTTTGAGCGTTTCGCTCTTGAAACACTTTGGCTTGTAGCCGTCCAACTTCCGATCGAGCGGAATAGAATCCTGTGTAGCTCAGCCGCCAGTCATACCACCAATACCGCCTGCCAGGGAGTTCATCCCAAATCCATAGGGGCAACCGATCTAGATTTGCCTGCGCCTGCTCTACCTTTTCTGCTCCCAAGTCAATGTCTTCAAACGCTGTTGCATTGTCAATCAGTTGGGAGGCTTGCTCCGTCAGGCTGATGGCTTGCCGATAGCTGCTGTCCATGCTGGCGTAGCTGGGCACAAGTAAAATCGGCGCATTGCGGGCGATCGGGCGGCGAATCGGAGGATAGGGTAAATTAATGAACCAGAGTACCCCTACCGGAATGCCAACCCAAACGCCTAGCCAAAAGAGTTTTTTGAATGGATTTTTTCTACGGGAAGGTGAAGCAAGTTTAATCGGGCGAGTTTTGACGTATTCTACAGCCATTTCCTGCTCTAGCTCTGCCAATGTTTTTTGCTTGGGTGGAGCAAGGTTTGCAGTGGCAGCAGGCGTTGCAGTCGGAACGGTGGCAGAACCTGATCGAGACGGACGACGAAACGTGGCGATCGACCCTAATTTGCTGAAAAGACCCATAGCATTACCAAATCCTAATCTTAAGGTGCCCATTCCGCCCTCATGCAGGCACACCAAACCCCGTGCAAAGCACCAAATTTTTATCTACCGACTTGTTCCATACCCAATTTAGAACAACAGTGTTGTTCTGCTGATGCCTTCATCAAAGCTTTGCACGATCGCTTCACAGAATCCCCAGATTTATTCTCTAGATTATTAGCATCAAGCTATTTGCATTCGGTTTTACAACTCGCAGTTGCATCTGTTGAACAAAGGCTTATGGTTCGCAATCAGCGAGAACCCTTTCCAAAACTCGCTACAACTCCGCCAGGGGTGAGCTTTCATGTGCGGCAACTCTCCAAAGTATATCGGATGGGTGAAGTAGAAGTTCATGCGCTGCGATCGGTTGATTTGGACTTATACGATGGTGAATTTGTTGTGATTCTGGGCCCATCCGGCAGCGGGAAGTCTACTTTAATGAATATTCTTGGCGGATTGGATATTGCCACTCGTGGACAAGTTTTCTTTCATCATCGCGATCTCACCCATGCCACTGATGCTCAACTCACCCGCTTTCGGCGAGAGTGTGTCGGGTTTATTTTTCAGTTCTACAACCTGATTCCCAGCCTGACAGCACGGGAAAATGTGGCACTAGTCACGGAAATTGCCCGCGCCCCCATGCGTCCAGAGGCAGCGTTGGAACTGGTGCAACTCGGCGATCGTCTGGATCACTTTCCCGCCCAGCTTTCCGGTGGAGAACAACAGCGGGTTGCCATTGCCAGAGCCATTGCCAAACGCCCAGAAGTCTTGCTATGTGACGAACCCACTGGAGCACTAGATTACAGCACGGGGAAGCTTGTCCTGGAAGCTCTGGCGAATGTGAACCGCGAGTTGGGTTCCACAACGGCAGTCATTACCCATAATGCGGGAATTGCAGCAATGGCCGATCGCGTGGTGACGATGCGGAGTGGTGAGATTATCCGAATCGATCGCAACGAGAAGAAAGTAACGCCTTCGGAGTTGGAGTGGTGAGCCGTAATTTAAGCAACTGTTGGAAGAGTCTGCCATGACACAACACCCTACGCCCTTGCCAAATCATTCTGATAACCATCAGGTTCCCACGGAGGCAAAGCATCGCAACCACCGCTGGCATCCTCCCTGGAAGAAGTTCCCAAAGCAATGGAAGAAATGGTTGATTTATGGTGCTTTGGGCATTGGTGCAGTTGTGCTGGTTGTCACCTTGTTTCGACCTTCCCCGATTTTGGTGGATACAAGCCCCCTCCAGCGTGGAGCATTGCAGGTGACAGTAGATGCCGAAGGAAAAACGCGAGTCCGCGATCGCTACACCATCGCAGCAGGGGTGAACGGGCATTTGGAGCGCATCACCTTAAATGAAGGAGATCCGATCGAGGAAGGGGCGATCGTGGCTCAAATTGACCCGTTGCCGATGAATACTCAGGTACAAGAAGCCCTGTCTCGACTGGCGGAATGGCGATCGGAACGGGAAGGGGTGGAAACCCAACGCCCCAAACCAGAGGCGATCGAACAGGCAAGGGTTCGCATCCAGGCGGCAGAAGCCAATCAGCGACGGGCCGATGCACGAGTGGCACAGGCACAGGCAGCTTTGGCACAGGCGCAGCGAGAGGCACAACGGGCAAGGGAACTAGAGGCAGAGGGTGTGATTCCGCGTCAAGACCGGGAAACGGCAGAACTGAACGAAACCACCAGAGCCAGAGAGTTAGATGCTGCCATTTTAGCCGCCAATGCTGAAGCCTCCGCTGTGGAAGTGGCCCGTGCCGAGTTAGCCGTGTTGCAGCAAGAACAGACCGATCCCGACTATCTTCTGGATGTCTATGATGCCCGCATTACCAGCACCGAAGCGGAACTGTCTAGACTGCGCGATCGAGCGGCACGGACGAATATCTACTCTCCGGTTTCAGGGCGGGTTTTGCGAATTCAGCAGCGCAGTGCTCAATTTGTCACGGAGGGGACTCCTTTAGTTGAGATTGGCGATCTCACAGAGCTAGAACTGGTGATCGATGTGCTCTCCACGGATGCCATGCGAATTCAGCCGGGAAATCCGATTTGGTTGGAAATGCAGGATGCAGAACCTCTCCAGGCAACCGTGCGTTTAGTGGAGCCGTCTGCCTTTACGAAAGAATCTGCTTTGGGTGTGGAGGAGCAGCGAGTCAATGTAATTGGCGATTTTGTCGATGCAGATACCACCTTTGGAGATGCCTATCGGGTTGATGTCCGCATTGTGGTTTGGGAAAATGACGATGTGCTGAAAGTGCCGCTTAGTGCATTGTTTCGTTGCCAGCAAGACTGGTGTACGTTCGTGGTGGAGGGCGATCGAGCGCAACAACGGCAGGTTGAAATCGGTCAGCGCAGCAACCTGGAAGCCGAAATTCTGGAGGGATTGCAGGAGGGGGAAGCGGTGATTCTACATCCAACACGGGCGATCGAGGATGGAAGTCGGGTGAGAGGGCGTTGAGTGGGGAACTGGGAG
>PVWD01000384.1 GCA_003003615.1 filamentous cyanobacterium CCP2
CTCTTGCCCCCTCTGGATCACGAATTTCGATCGGTTCATTGAGAATGTCGCTCACTCGTTCCAAAGCAGTGAGTCCGGCTTGGATGGCGGTGAAGCGTTCAGCAAATTGGCGGAGGGGGTCAAAGAGGCGTTGGGCAAAGAGAATAAATGAAGTGAGAATGCCAAAGTCGAGGGTTTGCCGCATGACCAAGAGACTACCCAACCACAAAACCCCACCGATCGCCGCAAGTGCAACCCATTCCAACGTTGCCGAAACCGCAGAATCGTAGAAAATGGTGCGATCGACTTCGGTAATGTAACGCTGGTTGATGGTGCGAAAAAGCTGGGCGTTGAACTGTTCCCGGCGAAAAAGCTGAACTACGTTAATTCCCACAATATTTTCTTGCAGGGTTGAGTTGAGGGCGGAGAGTTCTTCTCTGGCGCGATAGTTCGCTTGGCGGAACTGCTGCTGGAAGTAGATGATTAGCCCCGTAATGGGAAACAAAAACATCAGCAACAGGAAAGCAAGCTGCCATTGCAGGGTAAACATCACAACAATTAGCACCAGCATGGTAATTAAATCACTCACCACGCCGATCGCCCCAGTGGAAAAGACATCCCCCAAGGCATCCACATCGCTGGTTAAGCGCGTAATTAACCGGCCAACGGGAGTCCGGTCAAAAAACCGAGTTGCTAAAGACGTGACATGAATAAACAAATCATCGCGGATACTGGCGGTAATGCGCTGTCCGACTTTTTGAATGAGATATCCCTGTACCCCACTCAGGGAAAGCTGCACCACCAACGTCAGCACCAATAGCAGGATCAAAATTCTGATTCCTTCCAGCAGCGATCGTCCTTCCAGGAACCACATCACGGGTTCTCCTTGCGCCAAAGAAACGGCCTGCCCCACAACGATCGGCTGGGCTGAATTGGCCAAAGCCAACGGAATCAAAAAAACGAGGGAAGTGAGCAAGAGTCGCCAATTTTGTTTGGCATAGGGAATTAAGATGCGAAATAGGCGAAGATCCGTTTGGCGAGGACGGTGAGGAACATCCTGGACTGAAGATGCACG
Organism: filamentous cyanobacterium CCP2; assembly: GCA_003003615.1. Taxonomy (GTDB): domain Bacteria; phylum Cyanobacteriota; class Cyanobacteriia; order Elainellales; family Elainellaceae; genus Egbenema. Next base: position 1,055 of record PVWD01000384.1, read on the forward strand.
GGTCATAAAGGTTACGTCTGACGGGCACGATAACCACTGTAGCGGATGATGGACGATGGCTGAGGCAGGGGCTGATCGATCGAGCAAACAGGAAAATACGGGCCGCCTACTTTTAATGAAATCAGTGCAGATTTAACATAGGTTTGGTAGCATCTGCCACTGATTGTGGAGTGGCAAAAGTAAAAAATTTACAGTAGTCTGTGAAGAAGAGATAAACAGGGTGATTGGATAATCGACAATTGCGAATGAACTTTTGCGAATGAACTTTGACTCGTTGCGACATGAAGAAGCATTCATTCAGAGAGTTCATTCATCGTTTTGGTCAGTGTTCCCTTCGATTTCCATACTGCATTTGAATCAGTGGAACTGTTCTACTCAGTCGTTCGTCAGTCTTTCATGTGTCATTTGATCTAAGTAGTACCTGCCCTGGGTGTTATTTGATGGATGGCTGGTGGATTTTCGTTCATTTGACTGAGCTAGCCAATCAAGTTGCGTATCTACCAATACAGGGTGCCGCTTAATCCATTGCTAGGGCAACTGTTTGATGAGGTAGATGCCATGAAGAATACCCGAAAAGATGAAGTAGTGTGGCTTTACGAATTAGGTGAACGCAATTTTAAACGCCAGAACTTACGAGGAAAGTGCTTTAGAGGAGAAGACCTGTCGGAGGCAGACTTTAGTGGATGCGACATCCGAGGGGCTGACTTCTCCAATGCCATTTTGACAGGAGTCAATTTTACGAACGTCACGGCAGGCTTAATGAAGCGGCAAGCGATGATTTTGATGGCGTTGCTGTTCCTTGCGGCTGCAATGTTTGGCTTTTTGGCAGGGATCATTGGTGCTTTGGCAGAAATTCGAGTTTTTCCGGTGGAAGGAGCTGAAAATGCTGCCTTTGCCTGGGTGACACCGATCGTCATTATTGCCTTTACCTTTGTCTCGTTGACTCGAACAATGGCAGTAGGCTTTGGTATTTTTGTGATCGCGTTTGCGTTGGCAACCCTGGCGGCCCTCGTCAGTTCCGATGCGCTTCCTGTGGCAAGCACCATTGCGGCAGTGATTGCGGTAAATGCGATTGTGGCAGGGGCAACGGCGGCGGTGAGTGCCCTGATGGTGACAGCCGTTCTCGCCTTTAGAATTACGATCGCCCTGATGATTGCAGCGACCTTTGTGGCGACTTTTAGCCTGGCCATTGCCCTCAGTGAAGCCTTTGTGCCCACCAGCAGTATTGCTTCTGCCATTACGGTTGCCTCAATTGTGTTGCCTCTCAGCGGTTACGTAGGCTGGCGGACGCTCAAGGGCGATCGGAAAAACACCATTACAGCCACCATTGCCCACTTCCTTTCCACCAAATGGGGAACCAACTTCCGAGGGGCAGACCTAACCCACGCCGACTTCAGCCGCGCCGTTCTCAAAAGTACTGACTTTAGCCAAGCAACCCTGACCCATACCCGCTGGGAGCGAAACGTTTGGAATGGCAACTCATTGGATTAGAGGCCGTGGCCGATGAATGGAACAATCAGGACAATATCAGCCTGCTGAAACCCAAAACGGATAAGCTTGCCGATAAAACCTACCTAATCATTTTCGGACTGCGATGGCTGTAAAGGGGAGAAAAGCAGTTCTTTACTCGATTCCCCTTGCCGCTGCAAATTGTTTGGCCGCCTCTGGTGAGCCAATAAATCTCCAATGCCAGGGTTCGTAGTCAATTCCCTGCTCGTTGTTTTGAGGAAAGGATAGCTCAAAGCCAAACTCGTGAGCGTGAGTTTGCATCCATCGAAATGCGGCGGTTTGCTCAAAGGCATAAAAGCCGATTCCTGAGCCATCCGTCACGTCGATCGCATAACCTGTATGATGTTCGCTGTACCCTGGCGGTGCCACTGACTTTGCAGCTTGTTCCACAGAGCCATAGGCAGCGGCCCGTTCTTCAAACAGGCGGTGCTGAGTCGCTAAGTCTCGAAAGCCCGATACCAGAAGAATCCATACCCCATCTGTCCGTGCCGCATCAATCATGGACTGAAGGGCTGTGGCTGCTTCTGGGTGCAGAAATTCTCCTGCCCGAAAAGCATAGGAATAGGTGGAGGAACTAGCAGGAAATTGGGTGAGGATTTGCGAGTCTTGCTTGGGGTAAGGAAGATGCCCCAGGTAGGCCGCAAGGGTGGCAGCGTGTTTCCAAAGCGGTGGTTGGGTTAACCCGGAGGTGGCCCTGGGAAGATCGGCGGGTGGGGTTTGATCAAAAAATTGCCGTACTTGGACGATCGCCTCACTAAAAGCCTGCAATGAAGTGGACTGAGTGAAATAAGCAGAAGCAAGGGGCATGAGTGCGGTCAAAATACCAAGCAGCCACCCCACCACCCATATCCGCCATACTCGTCCCCATCGGAAACTGGGAAAACACGGTGAGATTCGCTTAAACAGTCCAGTGATCCTGCGGTTGATGCCTCTCCAACGGGAAAAGGGACGATCGCGGTTTTGCTTGGATAAATTTACCCAAACCTTGACGGGTTGAGACGAGCGTTGAGACGAATCGGGTTTTTGCGTCACTCAGCGTTAACTCCTCACTCTTCAATCGACTGAAACACCACCGTACAGGCGACAGGTACAGTACGAGGACGGGGCGGCAATAGGGCGACAACATGGGGAACGGGGCGCGGTTCGTAGCTCATCATGGATTTACCTTCGTAGGCCAACGCCGCACTTGCACCCGAATCCAGCATCACAGCGTCTCGCAATCCAGCCTGACTCAAAGCTTCCCCTAAGGATACCGAATCCACAAAGTCACCGGAAACCCCAACAACAGGTTGTCCTGCTTGGTCAATCCCCCAAAAGGCCCGATCGCGTGGTTCAGCAAAATCAAACAAATCACCAAAACTGCGGGGCGATCGAGGTAAACCATCTTTCACCAACCAGGCCGCCGCCACAAATGCATCTGTTACGGTTGGCATTTCCGCCTGGACTCCGGCCAGCGAGTTGTGTTTGCTGGGATCATAGGGAACAAACGCTACCCGCTCAGGGCTGATCAACACCAACGGGCGACCTTTAATGCTCTTGTTTTCAGCATCGCTGGCCGGAACAAATTGTGCGGTGTTTTGGCTAAACACAGGGCCAATCATATTATTCGAGTCAAGAAATTCTAGCGAGAAAAAGCCCCCATCAACGGCTGCCACTGCCTCTGTTTTTTCAATAATTTCTGTCACCTGGTAACGACTATCCGCATGAATTGTAGTCGGTCTGCCGCCAGAAGCCCAAATCAGTGGCACTTCATTGACAGTCCGTTGATGGAGCCGAACGGCACTGCTAAAGTTAAACTGCTCCATAAATCCCAGAGTGGGCGGCCCGCCGTAAGCCTGGTCAATTACATCTGCAAGCCTGGATTGCCCAATGCGATCGATACTTAATAAATCAATTGACTGGGCAGCGAAGCGGTCTTCTTCATCGTTCATGGTCAGCGCAGCCTCATACCCTGCCAACCTGACCCAATGCGCCACCCGATCGTCATAGTTACCTTCTGGGTAAACAAAATGCCGGATAGAAATGCCCAGAGCTTCCTCTAAAATTCGTTTGGACTGCACCACCTCCAGGCGGAGTTCGGCATCAGAAAGGTCGCGCAGGTCAGGGGGATGGGTGAGGCTGTGGGCGGCAATTGTCACTAAGGGGCTGGCAGCCATTTCCTGGAGCTGTTCCCAGGTAAGGCTCGATCGGCCAAAGCCCCGCCCCACCTTAGAAGGATAAATGCTAAACACGGCCGGATAGCCATATTTCTGCAACAGCGGAAAAACGTAATCATAATGGCCCTGATAGCCATCATCAAAGGTTAAGACGATCGGCTTTTCGGGGAGCTGTTTGCCTGTGCTTAAATGTTCAACGAGTTCATCCAGGGAAATGGGGGTGAGGTTTTGGGCTTGGATGAGTTGCAGATGCGCCTCAAACTCGGCTGGCGTGACATCAAAAAATACTTCTTTGGTTGGCAAAATGTCGTGGTACATCAGGATGGGAACATTTGCCAGCCTTGCCTGTTCGTGGATGTTTGGAAAAGGAGCCTGGGAAAGCTGGACTGCCAAACTGGGAAGCAAAGTGTTGACTAATGCCGCCACATTAGATTCATAGGCAATTCCTTCAGCTAAAGGAAGTTCTACAATCCGATCCAGTTCAGAGCAACTAGACGATCGCTTGGGTGCAGCGGCAACGGCAGGAGAAGGCTGAACAGAGGGCGATCGAGGATTTGAGCGAGAAAGATGCCCCGTTGAGTAGACGATCCAAGATACAAGGGGAA
>PVWD01000094.1 GCA_003003615.1 filamentous cyanobacterium CCP2
TTTTTCTGCCACTAAGCCAAGGAAAAACCGCCCCAACCCGCTCCGCCCGTGCGATGGAATCACAATCAGCGTAATGTTGTTGCCCTTGGCGTAGTCCAGAATTTCTGAACTCGGATCGCCAATGGCCATATCAAAGCGTAACCCTTCCGGCGGCTGAAACTTTTCATGAAATGCCTTCTGAACATTTTGCCGACGAGTATCGTCATCCAAGGTTTGCCAGACAATGCTGGGTTCAGTTGTTTCCAGCCGATGCAGAACGTGTAAAACATAGACGCGGGAAGCATCTCCCACAAATTCCAGCGTGTTTGTCAAGGCTGCGGATGCTTCATCGGAAAAATCAAACGGAACAAGAACCCGCTCTGTTGAAAATAGCCCCATTTCTAATTCACCTTCGAGTTTTAAGTAATATTTGCCGATCGAATGTTACAAATTGCTAACAATGCAATTACGAAACAAACTGCCAATTTTGATACCGTGCGATCGATAATTCAAAGTTTAGTCAAACCAAAAAGTAAAAGATAGCTTACAGTACTCCAATTGCAGGAACAAACCCTTCCCCTGTCCCACAAAAAGCAACCATTGTTTCGCTACATTCCATGAAGGACGGCAGCAGCGCTTCACAAAAAATAATAGGGGTGTAGTTACTTTCATGATTTTTCGCATTTATTTTTTTTTAAGGAAATGAATGCTAGAGCCACCATCGAAATCTATCCTGAAATGCTTCAATTCCAATTTGACCAATTCATTCAGATGAACAGTAATTGTTGCATGTAATGATGGCAAGCGGTGTTTGAATTGACAAAAACGGATGCCGTTTTAGGTGATATTATTAAACGATTGTCCATTGTAGGAAAGATTTCTATTCCTTTAGATCAAGGATGGACTTCCTATCAACGCTGAGTCGATTTTTATCGTCCGATCGCGGTTATGCAAAAGCAAGAACCTCAGTAACCGCCGGGCCCAAGGCAGCTATTACTCAATATTTTCTTTATGAAGGAACAACAGCGAATTAATGTTAGAACTCGCTCAAATGCAGCGATGAGCAATCTTTTGCATCGTTTGAACGCCACCATCAGCATGAGCAAAACGTGGTATGCCCTCCCGCTGACGCTTTTATTGTTGATGATGCTTGCTCCGATGGCGGTTGCTCAAGAAGCAGATGCTCCGGCAGGCGTGGATGCCTTTTTTGAACCATTTGTCAACTTTTTGGCCACCATCCTGTTTTTTGATGTGGCTGGTTTTCCGTTTATTGTGCTGTGGCTCTTTGTTGCGGCCATCTTTTTTACCTTCCGCATGGGCTTCATCAACATTCGCGGTTTCAAACACGCGATCGATGTGGTTCGCGGCAAATACGATGACCCTCATGATGCGGGTGAAGTCTCTCATTTCCAGGCCCTCGCCACTGCCCTATCCGGAACCATTGGGCTAGGAAATATTGCTGGGGTTGCCGTTGCCATTAGCTTGGGTGGCCCAGGGGCAATGTTCTGGCTGACAGTCGCCGGATTTTTCGGCATGGTCAGTAAGTTTGTTGAGTGTACGCTTGGTGTAAAGTATCGTCGCGTCCTGGAAGATGGCACCGTTCTGGGTGGCCCCGCCTACTATCTCACACGCGGACTGGCTCAACGGGGAATGCGTCCCGCAGGGCAGGGGCTGGCAGTGCTGTTCTGCATTCTGGCGATCGGCGGTAGTCTGGGTGGGGCAAACATGTTCCAGTCCAACCAGGCCTATGCTTCAGTTGCTAATATTTGGCCCGGTTTTCCAGCATGGCTGTTCGGGCTAATCATTGCTTCGCTGGCTGCTGTCGTCATTATTGGGGGGATTCGTCGGATTGGAGCCGTTGCCGAGAAGCTTGTTCCCGCAATGGCAATCCTCTATGCGATCGCCTGCCTATTTATTATTCTCACCAACTTGGGTCAAGTCCCAGCCGCCATTGGCACGATTATTAGCGAGGCATTCTCGCCAACCGCAGTTGGGGGTGGAATTGTTGGGGTAATTGTGCAAGGGGTACGTCGGAGTACCTTTTCCAATGAGGCGGGGGTCGGCTCTGCTGCAACGGCCCACTCCGCAGCCCGGACAGATGAACCTATTCGAGAAGGGATTGTGGCCCTGCTGGAACCGTTCATTGACACGATCGTTGTCTGCAACATGACTGCGATCGTCATTGTTCTCACCGGAGTTTACCAAAACACCGATCGTAGTGGTGTAGACCTCACCGCCGATGCCTTCTCCTCAGTCATTGGCTGGTTCCCGGTTGTGCTGAGTATTGCTGTTTGCCTGTTTGCCTTCTCTACCATCATCTCCTGGAGCTACTACGGAATTCAGGCGTGGACGTACTTGTTTGGTGAGCGCAGCACCCTTGTGTTCAAGATCATCTACGTGGTTTGCACGTTCCTGGGAACGCTGGCCAGCCTGTCGCTGATCATTGACCTGAGTGACTTGTTGCTTCTAGGCATGGCCTTCCCCAACCTACTGGGCTGCTACATTCTCTCCAATGAGGTGGCTGCCGATCTAAAAGACTATTGGCAACGGCTGACTGCTGGACAAATGCTGACCTCCGAAGAACGACTGGCAGTTCCGGTAACAACAGAGGATTAATTGTTATATGCATAAAATTTAGTCCTGAGTTGTCTAAATCAGGGAATGGCGTGGTGAGACAAACTTGCCACGTCGTTTTTTATGGATTCTTGTTGCAATATTAGAGAAGCAGCAAACCAGATCAGCAATCAACAATCCTGTATCCGCAGTACCTTAATTCAGCGTTATTTAGAATTACTATGACACCCTCCTCTGAAACACCACCCATTCGAGTTTTAATTGTCGAAGATGATCCGATGATGCAGTTGGGGCTGGAGCAAACCCTGTCTACGGCTCCTGGAATCACGGTGATTGGGCAGGTTGATGATGGGTATCGGGCGGTGGAAGAAGCCAAACGGCTTAAGCCAGATGTCATCGTTATGGACATTGGGCTACCTCGGCAGGACGGTATTGCCGCAACCCGACAAATCAAAGAAGCAATGCCAGAAATTCATGTGGTCATTCTTACCTCCCACACGACTGAGAATGAAGTGATTGGCTCCTTGTCAAGCGGGGCTGATGCTTACTGCGTCAAAGGAACAACCGTCGATCGCCTCTTAACCGCCATTGAAGCAGCGCAGGAAGGAGCGAGCTATCTTGATCCCCTGGTGGCTCGGCAAGTGATGGATCATCTTAAACCAACGGCTGCGGCTGAACCTGGCATTGTGGGCCAACTGTCGCAGCGAGAGTTAGAAGTGTTAAAACTGATGGTGGAAGGGTTGAGTAATCCAGAAATTGCGGCGGCACTTTACCTTAGCCCGAATACGGTGAAAACCCACGTTCGCGGCATCATGAACAAATTGGCAGTAGACGATCGTGTGCAGGCGGCGGTGGTGGCACTGCGGGCAGGACTCGTTTGATCCCGGTTAGACCCGTACATCCTTAGAACACAAATTTTCGCCGATCGTTTGTTAATTTTTGCAACAAAAGCTTAATCCCTGTAGGTAGGTATACTCGCAGGGAATTTTTGTTTTTTGACGCTACCTATGGCGTAAGAAGCGATCGAAGTCTGAATGAGAGCGGAGGCTGAAAAGCCCATTCCCAGGCAGTTCCAGTAAAACTCGCGTTGATTGTTAACAGACGAATTTCGCCTCGAATGACTACAATATGATTATTATCTGGCAGTAAGCAATCTAACCTGAACAGGCTTATGTTCAGGCATAGCTTCGATTGCATTTGTGTAATCTGCTGTCTCAGTGACCACTTAAGCGTTCAAGACTAGGCAGATGCATCAGTGAAATCATTCCAGTCAATCGCAATTGACGGATGAAGCTTCAGGTGTGAGCGAGACGGTAAAGACAGCATAAATGCTGATCTGAGGCACGTTCTGTATTCTCGACAAGTTTATCTCTACCTAGACGGTTTTTAACAAAAACTGCTGGCATTGATTCACTGACTAGTCAATCTCTAGGGTAATGGGCGATATGACTACTTTTGAAGACATATACCAGTTTTTTCGGAATCCTCCTCCGTTCTATCTTAATAAGGAATTGGCAGTTTGCTACGTGCTAGCTGTTTTATTACACAGAGATTCCTACGGGACAGAGCTGATTAGTCTACTCGAACATGAGTATCCAAACTATCGGCTGTCTGACACGGTTCTGTATAGTGCCTTGAAATTCCTTGAGGATGCGGAAGCGATTACGGGGTACTGGAAAAAAGTGGAGGGTCGGGGTCGTCCCCGCCGCATGTATCAAATTTGTCCAAATTGGCAACAGCAAGCTCAAGATTTAGCTCGGCTTTGGTATGGCTATGTTGGACGGGCTGAGCCGCTTCAGCAAGCTTCCTCTCAACGATAGGGGTGAGTTCTCTCCCGCAATTTCGTTTCCTGGGCAAGTTTCCTGGGCAAGATGGTCTTTTACGTCGAACTGAATCGGTTGCTCTATACTCAAATCTGGTAGCCTTTTCCGATTCGTGATGATTTGCGATGCAAAATCCAGTTCTTTTATCTACTGCCCTGCTGACAATGCTGTTGTCGGTTGGGCTGTTTTTCTTTATCCGAGCCTCTGCTAAAGACCGAACGCAAATTGTCCAATTTCTCACCGAGCAACAGGAAGAACCTCTATTTGAGCAGCTCCAAACTTACTTTACCGATCGATCGTATCGATTGATTGCGGTTGATGTGGAGCAAAATCAAATTAAATACGAAGGGTTTGTGCGTCCGAGCCTGTTTCTGGCAATTTTTCTCACGTTTTTGGCTGCGATCGGTGTTTTTTGCCTCTCTCTGGTTTTGTCTTTTCTATTTCCCAGCGCAGCGAACGTTCTGCCTGCTTTAGTGCTGATTTCTCCCATCGCAGGCTTTTTCTATTGGCGCAAAGCCGGTCGTCCAGAGCAAGTCTCGTTACGAGTAGAAACCTTGTCACCGTCAAGTGCCCAAGCGAAAAGCTTATTGACTGTCACCGCGCATCGAGATGAAGTGCTTGCCATGCGGCGATCGTTGAATTTGCAAGAATTTGAGGCAGCAGAATAATATTGCTGGCTGATTCGATCGCCTTAGCAGCAATAAAAGAATGGGTTATCAAACAGGAAATCTTAAGAGTTGTGACTATGCCCGAAACCCATCACATAGAGCAGGTTACGAAGCAATATCAGCAACTCTCAAGCAGCTTTCATCAGCTTCTTTTTTAATTCACCAACTGTGAAGCGATCGTCGGCAATTCTGGGCTAACTAATCTCAACCCTGCCGCCATATTGCGCCTCAAAGTAATTGTTGCCATCTGCTCTTCTAGGAGCATTTTCAGTCTCAATCACCAGCATTCTTTGAGCTCCTGTGAAATAGAAGTTTACGGCGATCGTGCTGGCAGTTGCGGCTGGAATACCAAAAATTAGAACGGTGGGACTGAAGTTTGGCCCTGGATCAGTAAACGCGATATTGCAAAGTTCAGGATTCGCTGTAAATTCAATCTTGCTAATCCGTTGAGTATTAGTCATGTATGCAAATGCCATGATTGGCTCCCATTTGTTAAGAATAAAGGTTACTTTGTTAAGCACCCATAGATAGAAATGAACTGATAAAAACCAGGCGAATGGGTCTTTTACCTGGTTTTAATTAAGTCCGTTACTTAGTCGAATAAACGTCAAATCAGTCTTGGCTATTCCACCATTTTCGAGAACTTAGCCAGGTCATAAATGCCAAATTGCCATTTTGATGAGACAGTCTGAAATGCTACATTTAGCAAAACCATCAGGCGATCGAAATTCAGTCCTCACAACCTCTCAAACAAACTGCTCAGACCTAAGCCTCCTGCAATTCCCAAGGTTGCTAAACCTAAACGAGGAGCCTGGGGTGTCTGTGATGCTCGCACCATTTCTGTAAATAATCGCGTCACCAAAATTGCCCCAGACGCACCGTAGGGATGTCCTAAGGCGATCGCCCCGCCGCCCACATTTACCTTCGCTTCAGGAATTTCTAACTCATCCAAGCAGGCGAGTACTTGCGCGGCAAAGGCTTCGTTGAATTCAACTAAATCAATTTGGTCGATCGTTAGACCCGGCTGACGGCTCAAAAGCTTTTGTGTAGAGGCAACCGGAGCAATGCCTAAAAGATTGGGATCAACGCCAGCCGCAGCAGTATCAACGACTCGTAAGCCTTGAGTGAGTCCAAGGTGATGAAACACGCGATCGGACACCATGAGAACGGCCGCGGCTCCGTCATTGAGGGGGCAGGCATTACCAACGGTGACTGTGCCTCCTTCCTGGAAAGCAGGGGGCAATTTAGCCAATCGCTGTAGGGTCAAATCTTCACGGGGACATTCATCCGTATCAACTTGGTTGGCTCCTGCTAAGCCAATCGGCACAATTTCCGGCTGAAAGCGTCCTGCTCGTAGGGAGCCAATCGCCTTTTGGTGGCTTCGTAAAGCGTACTGATCTTGTCGATCGCGGCTAATACCATACTTTTTGGCTACATTTTCAGCTGCAATGCCCATTTCCGGATCGCCAATGCCATCAGGGGAAAACTGGGCCCGATTCACAAAGCGGGGCATTTCATACAAAGACTTTGGCTTTTCCACCCGCCAAGGAGCCGTACTCACACTTTCCACCCCTCCGGAAATCACCACCTCCACTGCTCCTGCCTGAATGAGCCTAGCTCCCAGGTTAATTGCTTCCAAGCCTGACCCACACTGGCGATCGATCGTCAGTCCGGGAACTGTCACCGGAAACCCTGCTGCCAACGCCGCCAACCGGGCGATATTGCCCCCCACCCCCACCGCGTTTCCCAAGATCACCTCATCCACACGAGATGCTGCCAACCCCACATCTGCCAGCAGGGCTTGCAATACCGGAACCATTAACTTCTCAACGGGCAATGTTTTCAGCGATCGACCTGCACGACCAATTGGCGATCGGCGGGCGGCAATAATCAGGGGGGTAGGCATGGGGAAGTAGGTGATAAATGGTTCTTTTGATTTGCAGAAAAATGGCTACTATTGATCTTCACATCCAAAATCCGATCGCTCACAGGAGCAGGAACGATCGGATTTAAGAACACAAACAGGATGAATTAGAGAATAATCGATCGCACGTAAATTCGCATGATTTCACCCGGTTCTTTGGTGGTTGCCTGTTGAATCTGCGAGAAGGGTAAGGGTCTTGACCAATCCTCTACTCGGCAGAAGCTGCATTGATACAGACGAGCGATCGTGATTTCCACATCTTCCGGTTGTCCGATCATCAGAATTTTGACGGAACGATGGGCAGGTGAAACAGGTCGATCGCCTGAGGAAGGCAAACCGATAAATGCTTGAGCCATATGAAATGAATCTCCTTTGTTCCAGGGTTTGAAGAAACCCTAGAGACTCGCCCTCAACTTACAGACAGGGCAAGCCGAGAGCATCGGGTGCTATCATACACCCTAGCCCGGACTACCCGCGATAGTCTGTGGTTAGGAGGTTGGGCGTTTTGCTTGGTGGGCGACGCTCGACCTCCGCTAGAGAATTCGTCTCTAGGTCGTCCAGCCATCTCGCAGGTTTGCACAACCCCAAAAGACAGCTATAGCAAATGAGCCTAGCATCAAACGATCGGGCAAATCAAGTCAAAATTGTTACTGTTTCCTTACGTTGGGCTAAGTTCTTGTACTCACTAAAATCCGATTCTGACAGGGGATCACCCGATTTTTTGGAGTAGTGAATTGCTAACTTTATATTCAACTTTGCTCATACTGTTTGCGATGACGATCGCTTAGCTGCAAATACTTTGGGTCACTTTTGACGAGTTGCCATTTTTGATAAAAAATTTCCGCAGATTGGGCTTTAATCGGATCTTCCTCTTGAGGTAAAACAGTTCTGGAATTTTTTGCATACTTGCGTCCTGACCGATGATTTGCATAGCGACGAGAGCGAGTATATCCCATTTGCAAAAATTTCCGCGCCATATCCATCCCCACAAAATCTTCCTGCTTTTTGTATTCCAGAAACAGTTCATAGATCTTGTCAGCAGATGTTTGGGCAATTTCAGGCGTTTTAAATCTCCAATGAGGCAAAATTTCGCTCTTGTAAGGCTCCACAAGCAATACACCTTGCTCACCCCGACCAATGCAATAAAGTTCCTGATGCTGCCGAAAGTCGATCGCTTTAAAATCCAGTGAGTAATCAAATTCTTTCATCAGTGTCGCTGAGCAAGTAAGACTTTTGTTGATTCAGGCTTCTGGCTCATACGATACCAAGTTTTATCTTTAATCTATTCTCTCGATCGGGATATTTATTAAATGTGCAACTTGTTCCAATCTCTTGTGGAATAGGAACCTTGCCCGTCCAGACTCAGCAGACAAGATGCCTGCGCTACAGACAATCAGAAATTTCAGGCTCTAAGTTGCCCATCGCGTAAGACATAACCCAAAGATTTCGCTTATTGAGCAATCTGTTGGGCAAACCAGGCCGCCGCACTGGTATTTGTGCCCTGACTCAATCGCTGCAACGCCTCTTCCAGGAGTGCGATCGACAATCCTGTTAGGATCTTGGATGCATCACAAAGCTGATACTCGCCATTCTCCTGTAACTGAAACGCAAATACACGCTGTCCCCGTACATCCACGACCCAATATTCAGGAATGCCGATCGCAGCATACAAATGCTTTTGTTCATCTAAATCATTCGCCAATGTAGTATCGGAAATTTCGCCCACCAGATCCGGCACGCAGGATTGAGCCAGGTCAATTCGACGCGGCTCTCCGGGTTGCCACTGGGGATAATTCTCTCCCACGTACAACACCAGATCAGGCGCGCAGGCTTGCGTTTCTGGCTTCTCCAACAAACACCGCCCCAAAGAGGTAAAAAGTTGATCTGGATGCTGAATCGCCCATAGGAAAAGCAAACTTGTAAACAGATCGCTCACACCCGAATGATTAATTCCTTCTCCACCCATCGCTACCCACAGCCATCCTTGATTAAATGCCAACTTCATCCGCTCTTGAATTGGGGTATCGCGCAGGGCAACGTAATCCTGCCAGGTTGCCGGATGCCAGTGAGCCAGAGGATGTCCTGATAGAGATTTGGCAGTTTTCAGAGAAGCAATTGCAGTCATAATTTGAGCCAAACGCCTGTACTTGATTGTATCAAGCGATCGAAGTGGGGTTGATGATGGTAAAGCCTACACCTGAAGACAAATTTAATTAACCTCCAACGCAGCTTCTGCTGCCCGACGCATCGCCAGGAAAGCTTCTCCTAAAGCGTACTTTGTTGCTAGCCTTCACCAAGCTGCGAGTTTCTATGTCTTAGTAAAAGTTCTGTTGGGGAAGAGCAAAACCTCTACTAAGGCATAGTGGAGAGACACTAATGGAAAGATATTAGCAACCAGGTGCTGGTTAGCCAGCCGCTTCATCTCTTATCCGCTTACCTGACATAATCCTGGATTGCCTTCACCCCTAGTGGCTGTGATTGGAGCGATCGAATCGCAGCGGCCGTTGCCTTGGCTCCCGCGATCGTGGTGACGATGGGGATTTTGTAGGCGAGGGCAGCCCGACGAATAGAGCGATCGTCAATTTGGGCGGCGGCTCCCACGGGAGTGTTGATGATCAGTTGGATCTGCTCATTTTTGATCCAGTCCAGCACGTTAGGTCGTCCTTCATGGAGTTTTAGTACCCGTTCCACATCAGAAATGCCGTGTTCTTGAAGGACTTTACGGGTGCCTTCCGTCGCAACGATTTTCAGCCCCAAGTCGATTAAATCTTTGACGATGGGAACGGCGGCCGCTTTATCTCGATCGTTCATGGAGACAAACACAATACCTTCCAGAGGCAGCATTTGGGATGCCGCGAGTTCTGCTTTGGCAAACGCTTTCCCAAAGTCAGTGTCAATGCCCATGACTTCGCCCGTCGATCGCATTTCTGGCCCCAGAATAATGTCGGTGCCAGGGAATTTGGAGAAGGGCAGGACGGCTTCCTTAACGGCAATATGCTGGGGGATCACTTCCTTGATATAGTCCAAGGACTCTAGCGTTTCACCCGACATAATCCGCACTGCTATCTTGGCCAGGGGAACGCCGATCGCCTTAGAAACAAAGGGAACTGTCCGCGAGGCGCGAGGGTTGGCTTCCAGGATATACACATCCTCACCCTGCACCGCATATTGGATATTCATCAAGCCAATCACCTTTAAGGCTTGAGCCAGCTTGATTGTCCAAGAGCGAATGGTTTCCAGTACCGCAGGGGAGAGGGAAATGGTGGGAATGGAGCAAGCCGAATCCCCAGAGTGAATCCCTGCCTGCTCAATGTGTTCCATGATGCCGCCAACAACCACATTTCCAGACTGATCGGCGATCGCATCCACATCCACTTCGATCGCATCTTCCAGATATTTGTCAATCAAAATCGGATGCTCTGGCTCCACCTGCACGGCGTAGGTCATGTACCGTTCCAGATCGGTATCGGAATAAACAATCTCCATTGCTCGCCCCCCCAGAACATAGCTGGGACGCACCACCACCGGATAGTTGATGCGCTGAGCCACCCGGAGGGCTTCATCATAGCTGCGGGCAATACCGTTGGGCGGTTGGCGAATCTCTAAATCGCGCAGGATCTTTTCAAACCGTTCCCGGTCTTCTGCCGCGTCGATCGAGTCGGGGGAAGTGCCCCAAATTTGGGTAGGGACATCAGGATTTTGAGCCAGATAGTTTTGTAGGGGAACCGCGAGCTTCAGGGGAGTCTGTCCGCCGAATTGGATAATGACCCCTTCCGGCTGCTCTGTTTCTAAAATGTTCAAGACATCTTCTTTGGTCAATGGCTCAAAGTAGAGCCGATCGCTGGTGTCATAATCGGTGGAAACGGTTTCCGGGTTGGAGTTGACCATGATGGTTTCAAAGCCATCGTTCCGCAACGCAAAGGAAGCATGACAGCAGCAATAGTCAAACTCAATTCCCTGTCCAATTCGGTTGGGGCCACCGCCCAAGATCATCACTTTGCGGCGATCGGACTGCAACACCTCAGACTCAACGGCGATCGTTTCTTGCTCTCCTTCGAGGGAAATCGTTTCAGATTCGTAGGTGGAATAGTAGTAAGGAGTCAGGGCTTCAAATTCGGCAGCGCAGGTATCGACGGTTTTGTAAACCGGAATTACGCCCAACTCTTTCCGGTAAGCCCGCACCTCGTCTTCGCTGGTCTTAGTGGCGTAGGCAATTTGCCGATCGCTAAAACCCTGCTGCTTCACCGCATACATCTGCTCTCGCGTCAGGCTGTTGAGCGGCGTTTTCTTAAGGAATTTTTCAGTTTCCAAAAGTTCGTACAGCTTGTCTAAGAACCAGGGATCGATCGCCGTTAGCTCAAAAATTTCCTCAACGGTCATGCCCATTTGCATGGCGTGGCGAATGGTGAAAATTCTTTCGGGGTTTGCTGTCCGCAGTCCTGCCCGAATTTGCTCCAAACTGGGTAACTTCTCCTGCCGATCGCAGCCCCATCCGGCCCGGCCCGTTTCCAAGGAGCGCAACGCCTTCTGGAAGGATTCCTGGAATGTTCTACCGATCGCCATCGCCTCACCCACCGACTTCATTTGCGTGGTTAAGAACGGCTGAGAGCCAGGGAATTTTTCAAAGGCAAAGCGAGGAATTTTAGTGACAACGTAGTCGATCGTCGGTTCAAAGCTGGCCGGAGTTTTTTTGGTGATGTCGTTGGGAATTTCATCCAGCGTATAGCCCACTGCCAGCTTGGCCGCCATTTTGGCAATCGGGAAGCCGGTGGCTTTAGAGGCGAGGGCAGAACTGCGAGACACCCGTGGATTCATTTCAATTACAATCATTTCGCCCGTCGTGGGGTTAATGGCAAACTGAATGTTGGAGCCGCCCGTTTCCACGCCAATTTCCCGAATGATTTTAATCGAGGCATCCCGGAGCCGCTGATATTCCTTATCCGTAAGGGTTTGGGCCGGAGCAACGGTGATCGAATCTCCGGTATGAATTCCCATTGGGTCAAGGTTTTCGATCGAGCAAATAATCACCACGTTATCCGCCAGATCCCGCATCACCTCTAGCTCGTATTCCTTCCAGCCCAGCAGTGATTTTTCAATTAGAATCTGCGAAACGGGGCTAGCATCTAAGCCGGATTGGGAGATTTCTTCAAATTCCTCCTGGTTGTAGGCAATGCCGCCGCCCGTACCGCCCATTGTGAAGGCAGGACGGATGATCAGCGGGTAAGAGCCAATTTCCTGGGCAATTTGCTTTGCCTCTGTCATCGTGGTTGCCAACCCAGACGGGCAAACCCCCACCCCAATTCGCGCCATTGCTTCCTTAAACAGCTTGCGATCCTCCGCCATTTCGATCGCAGGCAGCTTTGCCCCAATTAGCTCAACGTTGAATTTATCTAAAGTGCCGTTTTTTGCCAAATCAACCGCCAAATTCAATGCTGTTTGGCCGCCCATGGTCGGGAGCAGCGCATCCGGGCGTTCGGCTTCAATAATTTTGGCAACCAGTTCTGGCGTTAAGGGTTCAATATACGTGCGATCGGCTGTCTCCGGGTCAGTCATGATGGTGGCAGGATTCGAGTTGACCAACACCACCTCATAGCCTTCTTCTCGCAGAGCTTTACAGGCTTGGGTTCCAGAATAGTCAAACTCGCAGGCTTGCCCAATCACGATGGGCCCGGAGCCAATCAAAAGGATTTTGTGAAGGTCAGTACGACGAGGCATAGGGGTAAGGTTGAAGACGGTGGTTTAAATCCAAAATATTGTAGAGGTATTTTGCAGATAGTTCTGACTTTCCTGATTCATGTTTTAAGGAAGTTCTCTGCGAATATAGATGGTTTTGGCTATCCTTGCAGCCTGGTAAAAATTTCGATTCCAATTAGCATGCTGATGACTAAGAGCGGAAAGCCAATCCCCAGTAGCCCTGCCCAACTTGTGATAAAAGACAGCAGATGAATGAGGCGTTTTCGAGTGCGGTTTTCTTGTTCAAGGGCGTTAAGTGTGAGTTGGGTTCCGCTGGCCATGAGGAAAGCACCGCCAATTCCTAAGGGCAAACTGATTAAAAACCAATTGTCTGGTTGAGCAACCGATGCAGAAACGATCGCCGGAATCAGTCCAAAACCAATGATTTCCAGAGCCAGCCAGATTCCCAAACAGGTCATCAAATCCTTTCGAGCTAGCTCATTCATAGGGAATTTAAGTTATGCAACACAAAAAGTTATGCAACACTCATGAAGCAGAAAGTCTTCCTTCATTTTAAAGCTTTACACGTTGTAATGCTTTAGGCAGGTGTCTTAACTCAATTTAATCCGAAAGGCAGTTTGAGTAAACTTTGATGTCCTCTAAGGTAGGTAACATAATGATTTTTGCTAGCCTACTCGATAGATAAGAGTTTTTGACTCACCTAATACTTGATTTCTCAACAGGTTCTACAGGCGAAATGCGGTGGAACCTTGCTGTTCAATAGCGTTTTCAATAGCGAATTCAATAACCGAACTTATGAAACATTACTGCTACAACTGGATTCAGGATTGGTGCGAAGAAAATGGATGGTCTGATCCTTTTCTCCGTGAACGCAGAGAATATTGGGCGTTTCCACCGAATGCAGTAATGCCGCTTCCCATTCCCTCCCAGGCGTTGCGGCTGATTAAGTCTCGCAAGGGGCTAAGCCCAGACGAGCAGAAATGGTGTATTGGGGCGATCGGCTTTACGCTGGTGGCATCCCTTTCGAGTTATTTATTACACTCTCCAATGCCGCTGGTTGCTGCCTTTGCCTTTTGTGCAATGGTTGCGGCTCAAATGGAAGTGGAAGATTAAAGAAATCATTGAATTGGGAGCTTCAGATACCCAAGCGCAAATATTCCACTTTAAGGCAGGCATCCATGATCACATTTAATCCTGCTTGCTGCGCTTTGAGTGCTGCCGTCCGATCGCTGACTCCCAGCTGCGCCCACACCGTTCTTGCCTGAACTTCGATCGCTTCTTCTACCACCTCAGACAAAAACTCCGATCGTCGAAACACGTTCACAATGTCGATCGGCTCTGGAACTGTCTTCAAATTAGCATAGCTGGGCTGCCCATCAATCTCCTGCACCATTGGGTTGACTGGGTAAACCGTGTAGCCCACCGATCGCAAAAATTGGGCAATCTGGTAACTGGTGCGATCGGGCTTGTCAGAATGCCCCACCACAGCAATTACTTTAGATTGGCTAAGAATGTTGTGTAAAGTGCGATCGTCAGGTTTCATCGTTTTACGAATCCGTGAGATGCCCGGTTAGGAAAGGTTGGAAATCATTAAATCAATCCATTCTGAGAGTTGCTGTCTTTCGGGTTCAGAAAGCCCGTCCAGCGTTTTCTCAATGATTTCGATCGCCAAGGGTGGCAACACGGTTTCCAGCTTTTGCCCTTCTTCCGTCAGCCAAATTCGCCAAATTCGCCGATCGCGCTGATCCCGTTCTCGCCGCACTAAACCTCTCTCTTCCATCCGATCGATTACGCCGGTTAGGGTTCCGCCCACCTGACACAGCCGATCGCCTATGTCTGATGTTGCCAAACCGTCTTGTTCCCACAGGCAGCACAACACAACCCAGTGAAATGGTGTTAAGCCATAGGGGTCAATCTTGTCTTGAAATTGCCGTGTCAGCAGTTGGGAAAGCAGCTTAATGCGATAACCAACACTGCGAGGGGCTTTTGTGTTTTGCCAGGATTGTGTCAATGGATAAACGGGTATATCGGAGCGCATTACAAAGATTAAGTAGGCTGAGTCAAATTATCAGCTTATCCAGTTTATAGCCTTTAAGTGATAGATTCCCTGACAAAAAAGACAATTCAATGCGAATGGTTAATGCAAATTGATTAACGCAAACTAGTTCATGCAAATCAGCAAATCGGATTAGGAGCATCCTACTGATGCAGATTGACCAACTTCCGTAGCGCAGGCATCTTGCCTGCAAGCAAGACGATTGCCCTAACAAATGCAAAACTGGGATGCACCCAATCGGATTGACTTCGCACCAGAAAACAAATTTCCGGCTCAACGTTTAAGCCCGTTGAAACAAACTTAAATGTTTAAGCAATCCGTCTTGAGCTAGCCGCGCTTCTGGCAGACCCACCGCCAAAGGGGATGGCTTTCACCCTGCCGCCGAATCTGCAAAACTTGCTCTTCTAAATGTTCTACATATTCTTGAGGCATTCCCCAAAGAATATTGCGGCTTTGCCAAATTAAAATCGCGACGGTTGCAGCAATGCAAATAATTAGCCCCAATGAGGGTAAGCGATTATAAACAATGGTGTAGCGAACTGCCGTCCAGGTGAAATAGTCTTGCCATAGGGCAAACTCCGATCGCAATAACCAAAGGCAGATCGGGGCGACCAAAACCCAAAGCAAGGCAATCAACAACCACCGGCTGTAAACCGTGAAGTGATGGAGCCGCTGTACCTGCTGCTGAAATATTGGATCTTTGGCGACAGCATTGGCTGGGCTTCGCTCTATCGGATCATGGGACGCAGGAGTGCGGTGAGGTTTACGCCGATTGGAAGGATGGTTCTGTCGATCGTTAAGGTCGGTCATGCCAGTTGTTACAAAAAACGGGAAATCAACGATATCCAGGTTCGCTATAGTAGTCTCGCTACAGTAGTCTCACCACTCCCAGAGTACCTGTTTCTTCTTGGGGAGTGCAGCCCAAGCAAAGTTTGTTGAACAGAGGTTCAGCCCGACGCACGATTTAATACAATTGCACTAGTTCTCAGAGGGTAGCATGAGCATCGAACAAACTGACCAACTAATCCGGCTGATTCTAAATTCATTGCTGCTGGTTGTCATCTGTGTGGGGGTGGTAAATGGCCTACTCATGCGGCAAACTGCTTTTGCTAATCGGCTGCGGGGGATGCAGAAAGAGTATTTAGAATTGCTGGGGGCGGGGCTGCTTCAAACCGATCGCCTGATGCAGCTTAAAGTTCAGCTTCGCCAGTTGCGGCAACATTACCGGACTGCTTATGCTAGCTTGCTGGCAGCTCAATACGCGCTCCTGCTCTGTATGGCGAGTACGGTTGTCATTGCCTTTCGGATGCTGTTTCCGGCAAATTGGCTCATTCATACGGCGTTAATTTTGTTTGTGCTTGGCTCTGTCATTTTATTAAGCAGTATTGGTTTGACGCTGCTGGATGTGTATGCCGCAAACCGATCGCTTGGGGAAGAGATTCAGTGGGTGCTGAGTTTGGGAACGCCAGAAACCAATTGGGGTGGGGTCATGCCGCAAAGACGATCGCGTACTCATCATCGCCCAACTCGTCGGCTTAACCGCACAGCCAACTAAATAGTGGGACGCGATACCCTAACCAAGAATATTTTATTTGTAAAGCTTATTCTGCATTGGGTGAGCCAGTGCTAAAAATGACCTGTCCATCGTCCACAGCAACAAGCTCAATACGAATACCCGCCGTGTAGGCATCATCTGCGGCAACAGCCTGAATCTCTAAGGAATTACGATAATCCCTGACGTTACTAATGAACTCAAGGGCAGTTTCCCGCCGATTATCAGAAATTTCAATCGAATCAGCAAAAATACCCGACTGACGGGCCCGAAACTGGGCAGCCGCAATCAGTAACAAAACTCGCTCTGCCAGTTCCTGGTCAGTCATGCCCGCAGAATCAATCATGGTTGCAGCAACCACATCTCCTCGCTGAAATACAAGCTGGTTTGGAGCTGTTGTAAAGTACACATTAATGCAGGCATCCCCTGCCAGAAGGCAAGGCTCACCCACTACATAATTTCCAGAAGACTGCACCCGAATCACGTAGTCCCGCCCGTCATCAATTTGGTCGATCACCTGTTCAACTTCTACATTGGTAATTTGAATCACCTGCTCATCTAGCTCTCCGGCTCCTGGAAGCACTCGTTGAATGGCAACGCGGTTTGCTTGCTGCAACAGTCGTTCTACTGCTTGGGGGGCAGCACTGGGGGTGACAATTCGGACAACACCCGACGACAGCGTTTGATTTCGTAAAAGGGCCACATTTCCCTGGCGCAAAGCTTGAAATTCTCGTTCTAGCGTCTGAATTTCTTGAGTCAGGAACACATACTGGTTTTCCAACTGCCGCAGTTGTTCTTCCCGTTCCCTAATCGCCCGATCGCGCTCAGCAATTTCTCGATCGCGGGTGGCAATTTGTTCTCTAACTTCGTCTCGCTGACGGATCAGTTCTTGGCGATCGGACTGGAGCTGTTCAATTTCAGAGCGGAGGGAGAGGGCCTGCGCTGAGATGGTTGTGAGTAAAGTTTGGGCCTGCTGGAAACGGCCTTGAACCTGCTGAAGCTGCGCTTGCGTACTGTTCAATTCATCCTCAGTTTGAGCCTGACGGGTAACGGCCTCCTGCAACGAATCGTTAATCTCTTCGAGTCGCTCTTGGGCGGTCAGTTGCTCTTGCCGGGCGTTGGCCAACTCGTCTTCAATTTCCTCTTTTTCTGAGGCAATTTGGTTTAGCTCTTGACGAGACTCTGACAAATCTCTTTGAATGTTTTCCAGTTCAAACACACCTGTCCGTAGCTGATCACTCACCAAAAACAGCAGCGAAAAGGTCGAGGCGGAAATAATCACCCCCGTGAGAATGGTAATCAACGTTGCAGTTTGGCGAGGGCGCAAGTTAAACAAACTCAGGCGGGCTTTCCCCACGCGCATCCCAATGCGATCGCCTGCAATGGCAATCACCCCTCCCAACACCAAAACCGCCGCAATTAAGACCAGCCCAGTGGTCATCTTGAGTTCTACAAAGTTCAGTTCCAGCCTACTATTAGCAACCCGATTTGCGCCATTCGCGATCGATGTTTCTGCAAATTTCCCTACACTCCAAGCTGGACTGTAGCCCAAGACACCATCAACCGCTAAAATTCAAATCTTGTCACCATACGCTATTCTCGCTGATCCCAGGAAGTGATCTAAACCCCTAGAACACACAATTCCCATCAGAAAAATCTTCACTCTCACCCCCTACCCCCTCAACCCTGACTCCAAAGCCATGAAACTCCTCTGCCTCAGCAACGGTCATGGAGAAGACGTGATCGCTCTCCGCATTCTTCAAGAACTTCAGTCTCTTTCAGCCTCTTTGGAACTGGCGGCTCTGCCGATTGTGGGAGCAGGCCATGCTTACACGACCCATGATATTCCCCTTGCTGGCCCTGCCAAACAAATGCCCTCTGGCGGATTTATCTATATGGATGGTGGGCAACAGCTCATGCGCGACATCAAAGGCGGATTGCTGCCCTTAACGCGGGCCCAGCTGCAAACGGTGCGATCGCGGGCAAAAGCAGGATGGGCCATTTTGGCGGTTGGCGATATTGTGCCGCTGCTGTTTGCCTGGTGGAGTGGTGCCCCCTATGCCTTTGTGGGAACGGCTAAGACAGAATACTATCTGCGGGATGAACGGGGCATATTGCCAAGGCGATCGTGGTTTGAACGGTTGGAGAGTTGGTCTGGCTCAGTTTATTTGCCTTGGGAACGCTGGCTCATGCAGCATCGACGGTGTAAGTCCGTGTTTCCAAGAGATTTGCTCACCACCACCACTTTGAAGCGATGGAATATTCCTGCCGTGAGCTTGGGCAACCCAATGATGGATCGGCTAGACCCAACTGGCATTCAGTTCGATCGGCTGAGTAATGACGATGGGCCGGCTCTTACCTTTGTCCTATTGCCTGGATCGCGATCGCCAGAAGCCTACGAAAACTGGGAAATTATCCTGCAGGCGGTTTCGGCTTTGGTTTCAGTGTTTGGCAAACAACGGCTACAGTTTTTGGGGGCCATTGCTCCTGGGTTGGATCTGACTCCGTTTCAGCAGGCTCTCAAGTCTTCTGGGTGGTGGTTAGCTGAATCTAAAGCCTCTCCGGGAAATTACTTAACGTTTCAACAGCTTGGGGCTACCTTCATCTTGACGCAGTTCCACTTCAACGATTGTTTGCATCAAGCTGATTTTGCCATTGCAATGGCTGGCACGGCCACGGAGCAGTTTGCCGGATTGGGTAAGCCCGCCCTGATTATTCCGGGTAAAGGCCCGCAGTTCACCCCTCAATTTGCAGAAGCCCAAACTCGGCTGCTGGGTTCCTCTGTCACTTTAGTGGAACATCCCACTGCGATCGTGGCGGCCGTTCAAGCCCTTTTAAATGATCCCGATCGCCTCCAGGAAATTGCCGAGAACGGTGCTGCCCGCATGGGACAACCGG
The DNA here is from genome assembly GCA_003003615.1 of filamentous cyanobacterium CCP2. Lineage (GTDB taxonomy): Bacteria > Cyanobacteriota > Cyanobacteriia > Elainellales > Elainellaceae > Egbenema. Next base: position 19,169 of record PVWD01000094.1, read on the forward strand.
GAGCCGCCCGTAGAATTGCAGAGTATTTGCTAGAATTGCCAGCATTTTTTACACCTTTTGACAGAAATAGCGAGGCATCGCCCCCGATGTAATTGCCTTCTTGCCTGTTGCATTAATCAACATTGATGGGGAAAACTAAGGAATATTTCGGTCGCTACATACTACTTAATGTTTTAAATTGCAGTGATATTCCGTCAATGTTGATGATTTCCTTACAATGGAGGAATGTTTGATTAAGGGTGCGTAGGATGAGGAGCTATCTATCAGTAATGGGGGGCTATCTATCAGTGGAGATTCAGTAGAGATACGGTCAGCAAACCTGCGGTGAGCAAATCTACAATCTCTGCTTTGGTGTTCAGCCTCAGTGTTCCCACTTAAGAACCTAGCCGTCTCCTCTGACGGAATGATGAAACTTGAAGGCTCGATCGAGCTTTTTGGAAGGCGTTAGGGGTTGTGGGCTGTGAGAAGTTCAAGCGACTTTATGGCTCTAGTCAGAAGTGATGGTAGGTATGAAGGCGAAAAAGTTATTACAGCAGTATGCTCAGGGAGAAAGAAACTTTCGGGGAGAGAACCTTCAGGGGCTATCTTTCCGGGGCAAAGATCTTTCCGGGGCAGATTTTACTCGCTCTGATATTCGTGGCACTGACTTTACCAATGCCAATCTCAATGGGGCAATTTTTGCTAAATCGACCGCAGGCTTGCGGCCATATCACATTTTTATTTTAGGACTGGCACTGATTTTGTTTGCTGCTG
>PVWD01000385.1 GCA_003003615.1 filamentous cyanobacterium CCP2
GACCTATGCCGTAGAGGAAGATCAACCTTTGGGAACGGCGGGCTGCGTCAAGAACGTTGCAGAACTTTTAGATGAAACCTTTCTGGTCATCAGTGGAGACTGCATTACTGATTTTGATCTGACTGCTGCCATTCAGTTTCACCGACAAAAACAGTCGAAGGCGACGCTAGTTTTAGCCAGTGTCAACAATCCGATCGAGTTTGGCGTGGTGATTCTGGATGACAATAACCGGATTAAGCGATTCTTAGAAAAACCTTCTAGCAGTGAAATTTTTTCTGACACGGTAAACACGGGAACCTACATCCTAGAGCCAGAAGTGTTGGAGTACCTGCCGCCCAACCAGGAAACTGATTTTTCCAAAGATCTTTTTCCTTTACTTCTGGAAAAGGGCGAACCGATGTATGGTTTTGTCGCAAACGGCTATTGGTGCGATGTGGGCCATTTAGATGCGTATCGTGAAGCCCAGTATGCCGCTTTGTATCAGCGAGTCAAATTGGAATTTGATTACGTTGAACGATCGCCCGGTTTCTGGGTTGGACAAAATACCTTCGTTGACCCTGCCGCCCGCATTGAAACCCCAGCTATGATTGGGCACAATTGCCGGATTGGCCCGCGAGCGCAACTCACCTCTGGCACTGTGTTGGGCGATAACGTGATTGTTGGCTCCGATGCGGATTTAAAACGCCCGATCGTTTGGAATGGAGTCATTATTGGTGAAGAAGCCCATTTGCGGGCCTGCGTGGCAGCACGGGGAACCCGGATCGATCGTCGGGCCAATGTGCTGGAAGGGGCGATCGTTGGTTCTTTGTCTACGGTGGGTGAAGAGGCATTGGTGAACCCCAATGTGCGGGTGTGGCCCAGCAAGAAAATTGAACCAGGGGCAACTCTCAACATGAACTTAATTTGGGGTCATGCAGCGCACCGAAATTTGTTTGGGTTGCGGGGAGTGTCTGGGCTGGCCAATGTAGACATTACCCCAGAGTTTGCTGTTCGGCTAGGGGCCGCCTTTGGTTCAACGCTGAAGCCCAATGCTCAAGTAACGGTTTCTCGCGATCAGCGGCCCATTTCCCGGATGGTAACTCGATCGTTGGTGGCAGGGTTGATGTCTGTTGGAGTCAATGTGCTGCATTTGGAAGCGACTGCAATTCCAGTGTCCCGAACGGTCGTGCCAACGCTGGCTGTAGCGGGGGGGATTCATGTCCGGGTTCATCCAGAGCGATCGGATCATATTTTGATTGAGTTTTTTGACCAAAAAGGAATCAACCTATCCAAAGGGCGCGAAAAGAAAATTGAAGGGGCGTATTTCAAGGAAGATTTCCGCCGGGCCCAACTGCAAGAAATTGGCAATGTCGTATATAGTGCCCAGGCAGTGGATATTTATTCCGCCAGTTTTGAACGGCATCTGAATGTAAATGCGATTCAAAACAGCAATTCTAAGGTGGTAATTGACTACGTTTACGCCGTGTCTGGGGCAATTTTGCCGCAAATTTTGGGTAAGTTTGGCTGTGATGCGGTGGTGCTAAATGCGAGCCTCAGCCATACGGTTCCTTCTAGTGGCGATCGGGAGGTTTTGCTAAGCCAGTTGGGGCATGTGGTGGAGGCACTGAAAGCAAACCTGGGGGTGCAGGTATCTGCCAACGGAGAACAGCTAATTCTAGTGGACGAGTCCGGCAGCACGATTCGAGGCGAAATGCTGACCGCGTTGATGGTTCACATGATTTTAACCGATCATCCCAGGGGAACAGTTGTCGTTCCGGTGAATGCCTCCAGTGCCGTTGAACAGATTGCTCGTCGCCATGATGGTCGAGTGATTCGCACAAAAGCCAACCCAACGGCACTCATGGAAGTCTGCCACACAAATCCAAACGTGGTGTTGGGCGGTAGCGGTGAAATGGGCTTTATTTTTCCCCAACTGCATCCAGGCTTTGATGCCATGTTTTGCATTGCCAAAATCATTGAAATGCTGACCCTCCAACAGCGAGATAGCGGCATTCCTCGAACGTTAGGACAAATGAGAACAGAGCTTCCCCGCGTTTCCCACCGGAGTTTGGCGGTTCGCTGTCCTTGGTCAGTGAAAGGAGCGTTGATGCGTCAACTGGTTCAAAGTCACCCTGCCGAAGTGCTGGATCTCACCGACGGAGTGAAAATATTTAACCGTCATCATGACAGTTGGATTCTGGTTTTACCCGATGCAGGCGAACCCCTGGTACATCTTTATGCCGATAGCCACGATCGCGGCTGGGTAGATGAAACATTGCGGGAGTATCGGGCTAATGTGCAGGAGTTTGTCGATCGCGATCATGGCTTAGAAGATGGCCAAATGGAGGAAGTTGAGTAAGTCATCTGGGTTTTTCTGAGGAACTGTAAAATTCCCTGTGTCAGACGACCCAATCAACCACCTGCGAATCAATTTGAGCAGACTTTTTCAGATAGTCCGCGAGCCATCTGCGGGGAGTTGGGAAATGGAATTGGGAAACCGCAGCCGACATTGGAGTGACACAAGAAAATTAGCAGACTCCGTGAAAGCGGCATTTTGCCCATTTCGATCGGCACCAAGGCATCGCAGTATGAAGGCACCTTGGATTTGGCAACTTCAAGCGTCCTAATCTGACTAGGATTCTAGGTTTCGATTACATCGCACCATTCCCGATTCCCCGCTCCTGACTCAACCCTCATGCCACAGGTGCGGCAACTCGCTCCTCAATGAACTGGCGATATTGGCTCTTTGGCTTTACGCCTTTCAGTTCGCCGACCATTGCTTTGTCTTTGAAGAATTGGACAGTTGGTGTGCCTGTCACCCCTGCTGACTCAGCAATGTCTGGATCTTCCTGAATGTCAATTTCGACGTAGTGAATTTGTCCGTCAAACTCATCAACCACCTTTTTAAGGATCGGTTTGAGGGTGTGGCAGGGGCCGCAGGTGGGAGATGCATATTTCACCATGATCAGCCGATCGCTTTCATGGTAAAGCTTCCGCAAGGCAAAACCTCCTACATGGTGAGTTCTGCTCAGTTCAAATTCAGCGGCTTGCTCTTCCTCCGTGTTATGCGGCGTGGCTTCTGTTGGACGCTCAGAAGCTTCAGTTTGGTGGAACTCTTGCAGCAAATTATTTGTTGAGAGCCAGCGTTCGGCTAGCATTGCCGCCATACAACCCGTCCCGGCTGCCGTAATTGCCTGACGGAATTCATGGTCTTGCACGTCTCCTGCCGCAAACACGCCTTCCACATTTGTTTCAACGTGGTTACGAGTGACGATATAGCCAACTTCATCCAATTCAAGCTGTCCGATGAACAGAGAAGTGTTGGGTGTATGACCGATCGCATAGAACAAGCCTTTTGCTGGGAGTTCGCTTTCGATTCGCTCTTTATTGTTGTAAACCTTGAGTCCAGTCATCCGCCCGTTTTCACCGTAGACATCGATCGCTTCTGTGTTCCAATGCACGGTGATTTTAGGATTTCTCAAGACGCGATCCTGCATGGCCTTACTGGCTCGCATGGTTTCGCCTCGAACAAGCATATGCACATGGGAGCCGTACTTCGTTAAGTAAATCGCTTCTTCAGCTGCCGAGTCTCCACCCCCAATCACTGCCAAATCGACATTACGGAAGATGGGCGTAGCTCCATCGCAGATCGCACAGGCAGAAATCCCGTGGCTCCAATAAATTTTTTCACTGGGTAAGCCCAACCGCTTCGCTGTTGCCCCTGTCGCAATCACAATACTGTGGGCCCGAACTTCCCTTTCTTCAGAGCGAATCACAAACGGACGTTGGCTCAGGTCAACATAGGTCACATCTTCAGTGACTAATTCTGCCCCCCAGCGCACCGCCTGCTCCTTCATCCGATCCATTAAATTTGGCCCAGTAATGCCCTCAGGGAATCCTGGAAAGTTTTCCACCTCAGTTGTGGTCATCAGTTGCCCACCCGGTAGTCCTCCCGCTTGGAACCCTTCAAACACAAACGGCTTGAGGTTTGCCCGTGCTGCATAGATGGCAGCCGTATAACCTGCTGGCCCAGAACCAATCACGACGACATTTTCTACCGCTGGGTTTGACATAGATCTATATAAACTCGTAACGACTACGCTTAATCAGTATAACCCATTTGGCTTAGGAGGGGAAGAGGGAATTGGCAAGGAGGCTGATCTTCCTGAACTGCCAATGCTTTGAGGTGATGGAGGAAGATATCGTTTTACGCAATCATGTTAGTTCTTACTTCTGTTTTGGAACACTGGAAAGAGATAAATAACAACAAGAGAAGATAACATCAGCGTTTGGGTCAGTCATGAAACAGGTTCAGATTGTTCTATGCACAGTATTGGTTTTACTGTGGGGATTACTCGCTACTCCGGGTATTGCTTATGCGGCTGAGAACCACCCAGACGCGACGGCAACTAACATTGATTGCAAATACGTCATCTTCGGTAACTGCACGGATAGCGGAGACAAAAAGATAATTGATGCTTCCCGTCGAGATACCAATGTCGCAAAAGTTGAAAATTTTCGTGGCAGAGATTTAAGCGGTAAGGATTTGACAAGTGCAAATCTCTCTCGCGCAAATTTGAGTAATGCGAACTTGGCGATGGCCGCCCTCGATGGTGCTAATTTGGCGGATGTGAAGCTAGGCAAAGCTGACTTAAGCAAAGCAGATTTCTCTGGAATCGATTGGAGCAAGGTAAACCTGAGCAAGGCAGATACGATTGCCCTTGTGAAGGCAAAACTCAATAATGGTAGTTTTTTCTCTGGTGGCGTATTAACAAAGCAAGATTTAATCAACCTTTTGGAACCAGACTTGCATCAGCTTGACCTGATTGGGGATAACCTCAGTGGAGCAAATTTGAGTGGAGCAAATTTGAGTGGGGTGAACCTGAGTGGAGCCGACCTTAGTAAAGCAAACTTGACAGGAGCCAAGATGCCAGATGGTTCCATTTATAAGATTCGATAGAGTTTGTTGAGCTGAGAAGCCGACTGGTTCCCCTCACTCTCGATGCCATTCCGTTACGCCACCCGGTTTATCAATCAAAACAATTCCTTGGGCTTTGAGTTCATCGCGGATGCGATCGCTCTCTGCCCAGTTCTTTGCTTTTCGAGCTTCCAGTCGTTGTTGAATGAGGGACTCAATGTTGGCATCGTCGGAACTAGGGGTTGCTACTTCTGCCTCAAATTTTGCCTGCAATCCCAATACCTGAGCTAATACGACCAAGCTTTGCCATTCGCTGCGTAAGGCCTGTCTCTTATACACATCT
>PVWD01000386.1 GCA_003003615.1 filamentous cyanobacterium CCP2
AATCACCGATCGCCAAGAAAGGCACAAACACCCCACCACACCCCCCTGCCACAACCGTAGCTGTAGTGGATGCAGCTCGAAGTAAGGATACAGCCAGCAGGTGGTAAGAGGTCGTCTCGACGGATTCGGCCCAAACGATCGCCCCTCCACCTGGGCCTAGTGCTGCGGCTGGAGATGCGACTTGTGCAGTCACGATCGCCAGCAGCAACATGACCAGACTCCCAAACAACAAACGTGTAGCTGGACGAGTCTGTTTCTGTAAGCCTCTGGCCCAGTAGATTGCCTCAGATGAGAGCGATGTAATCACACCTGCGATCGCTCCAATGAACAATGCCGCCACCACCGCATCCCATAAGTCAGCAGGGGGAACCCTGGGCACGACCAGCCGGATCAGACTGAGCTTGAAGATGAAGTTGACCCCCCAACCTACCACTCCCCCGGCTACCATCGCCGCCGCCCGTTCCGGGGTAAGGGGAATTTGTCGGCGCTGACTCAACTCGAACATGAAGAAGCTACCCACCAGCGGAATTCCCATCAAGGCTGACACCGATGCAGCACCGCCCCCGATCGCGGCGGGACGCACCAGTCGGCGCAGGGCTGGATTTTTGCTACTTAGCCAGACTCCTGTCGCAACACCGATATGGGCCGCCGGAGATTCAGTTCCCATCGGTGCGCCCAACCCAACCGTAGACAGGATCGCAAGGGCACGCAACGGTGCCCGCTTCCAGGGGAACCGCTCCTCTGCTCCGGCGGTGTTCACCACGTCACCCGTCAGATCGGCTCGAGCAACGTCGTGAGGGAAAGAGTACCAAGTCTGCTTAAGCAGTTGATCAAGATTGGCATCCTGACGGGGAACTAAGGTTTGTACAGGTGCGCCCTTTCCCAGCCCAAACAGTACCAGCACTGCTAATGTAACGCCGAGCAGTGGTAGCAGCAGCAACCAGATAGTGCTTAGCCTGGAGACGGCATCGAGGATTTGCTTAATCGCCTGAGTCAGCATTACCGCAGTCAGGGAACCGACTAAACCTCCGAGTAGCCCACCAATCGTCCAGAGGCTCACACGAATCAACAGAGGGAGCGGTTTGTTGTTTTCCATAGCAAAGAAATGGGATTCAAGTGAAAAAGGGGATAGCGATAGACTCCTCTGCAATGCGTCTCCGCCTCGAACTCCGATTTCTATTGATTGATATCGCTTGAATTCATCAGGCTTTCAATCGCATAAAATTTATTTCCTTGTTCCTGTATATGAGTTGCTGTTCCTGCACCATGATTTCGTGTACGCTCTTTCCCAACGGCAATGCTGATCTGGCGATCGTTTAGAAAGTTAGACTCGATTTGAGCGTTAGACATGATTAACAGCCCTGCCGTTCAATAAGCAGGGAAAGGCACTTAATCATCAGTTTGAAAACTGCGATCGCCCATCATCTCAGGGTAAATCCCCTGGACAGGAATAAAGCTTACACACTCTCGCCTCTTATTTAAGAATGCTTTAGCTTCAAAAAATAAACGTTATCTGACTACATCAATCCACTACAGAAATAATTAATGCAGTACATGAACGACCTACTTGTATAACAGTTTACGAGGGGAAGATATGAAACTGATAGGAATAGGTGGAAGTGGTGTTGCTAGTGTTTACCATCGCTGTACCCGTCAACCTTTCATTGCTGGATTGCCTTCAGAGGACAAAATGTGTCTTTGGTGACTGCATCCTTCCCTTTCACCGCAGAGAACTTCAGTGGGCTGTAATTTTATTTGCTGAGAATCCTCTATGTGTAGTGACCTCCGTTCACTGAAAGCACCGTGCCGGTAACAAAACTGCTGGCGATCGGTGAAAGCAAAAACGCAACAGCCCAGGCAATTTCTTCTGGCTTGCCAAAGCGACGAAACGGAATCTCTGCAATAATCTTCTCTTTCACTTTGTCGGGAATCGCTTGAGTCATTTCTGTCTCAATGAATCCTGGGGCGATCGCATTGGCTCGTACCCCATACCGTGCTGCCTCTAGAGCAAGGGATTTAGTCAGCCCGATCACACCTGCTTTTGATGCAGCATAATTGGTTTGTCCAATATTGCCTCGTTCGCCGGAAATGGAGCTGATGCAGACCACAGAACCTGCTCGATGCTCATACATCCTGGGAATCACGGGACGCAACGTGTTATACACACCCTTCAGGTTGGTTTCAATGACGGCATCCCAATCTTCGATCGCTAGTTTTGGAAAAAAGTTGTCTCTGGTGATTCCTGCGTTCGCCACAACTCCATAAATTGAGCCAAACTTCTGCTCAACGGATGCGACTGCCTGCTCCATTGCTGTTGGATCAGTGACATCTGCTTGCAGTGCGAGAACATCATCGTGAATCCGATCGTGAATTTGAACGTTACCACGACAGGTATATGCAACCCGACTACCTAACTGCTGCAAGTGATGAACAATCGCCGCTCCAATTCCTCGGTTGCCGCCTGTCACCAGAACAACTTTGCCTTCTAATCCCAAATCGTTCATGCCCTGAAATTGTCCATACAACAATGGCTAATGGTTCTGCATTTCTGTTCATTTTGCTGTTAGCGTATTCTATTGCAACCGTTCAATGGCGATTGCCGTTCCGCCGCCGCTTCCATGACACACAGATGCCAATCCCATATGTCCGTTTTTCTCCTGCAATGCGTTCAGCAATGTCACCAAAATTCTGGCTCCAGAAGCCCCAATGGGATGTCCCAATGCGATCGCCCTTCCGAAGACATTCAGCTTGTCGTAGGGAATTCCCAGAATACGGTTAAACAAAACGCTGCTCAGCGCAAAAGCTTCGTTATTCTCAAAGAAATCAAAATCCGTAGTCTGCATTTTTAGCTTGTCTAAAAGCTTCTTCACCGCATGAATTGGAATTTCTGGATATCGCCACGTTTCACCACCTGCCCACGTTCCTTTGACGATGCGGGCGATCGGTTTTAGTCCATACGCTTCTACTGCCTTTGGGCTGGCTAAAACTAGTGCTGCGGCTCCGTCGGATAGCTGGCTGCTGTTGCCAGCCGTAAACACTCCATCTTTGCTAAAAGCTGGCTTAAGGCTAGATAGCTTTTGCAATGTAGTTTCTGGACGAATTCCTTCATCCTTCTCCACCAGTTGCGCCCCTTTCTTACCTTCGACCTCAATAGGGACAATTTCCCTGTGGAGAAACCCTTGCTGAGTTGCATTCATCGCCTGCTCATGGGAATACAAAGCAACCTCATCCAACTCGTTTCGCGTCACATTATAAGCTTGCGCCAACCGTTCCGCCTGCTCTCCCATCTTTTCAGAAGTAATAGGGTCAGAAAGACCGTCACGAACCACCAAATCAACCACTTGCTCTGATGCATCCATGATCAATTTACATCCCCATCTCATCCGATGGGACAGTAACATCCCGGTCTGAGACATCGACTCCATCCCACCTGCCAGCACAAGGTCTGCTTCCCCCGCGGCGATCGCAGTAGCAGCATTCATCACACTCATCATGCCAGACGAACACACCATGTCTACGGCATACCCGTTGGCGGTTTCTGGAATACCTGCTTTCAATGCAGCTTGACGAGGCAAGAGTTGACCGTGCCCTGCCCGTAGCACATTACCAAAGATATACAAGTCTACAAAATCTCCGGAAACACTGGCTCGTTGCAAAGCAGACTTCATAGAAATTGCACCCAAATCAACGGGAGAAAGGCTTGCAAGTGCTCCTCCAAAACGACCAATTGGGGTACGGGCAGACGAAACAATATAAACCTGTTGCATACTCTCACTCCTCTTGCTCAGAACGATCGAATTGAGTTCTTTTGAATTAGAAAAACCAAGAAGCCGAGAGCCTTATTTTTTAGGGAAAATGGCAGCTTAACACTTGAAATGAGGATCATCCAATCACTTGCTCGCTAGCCTAAAACAAAAAGGTATGAAAAAGATATGAAACTCCTCTTTATCCCCTCGCTTCTAAAAACTTTTTTCCCTGTTGCTTGCCATCTTCTATGAGCTGCCGAATCAACGTTGGATTGCGATCGAGTTTACTTTCATAGTTGAGAGTCTTCTGTAAATCAGAAGACATTTCAATAAAGGGAATGTAGTAGGGTTTGTCTATTTTTTCGGCAAAAGCTTTAGGAATCCTAATTGGTTGCTGAATATGATATCTAGACAAAAACTCTTCTTTAAATGCGCCTTCTGAAATGAAATCATTCATCCACTCAATCGTGCGTAGACTTTGAAATAGAGAAATGTTTCCTTCTAATTCATTACGGCGATCTAAAATATCACTTATCGTCACTGGAGTTTCATCCCTGCGGGTTGGATTTAACTTAATCACCCAGATTTCCTGGGGAAGAATGATAGAAGAACTAAGCAGAGCAGGATTCGTTAAGCCGACCAGTGGAGGATTGTCTGCAAATAGCCCATCCCAATAAGTATTTTCGCCAATTTTAACGGCTGGAAAAAGAGTTGGGTTCGCACAGGAAGCTAAGATGTGTTCAACTTTAAGGGGTTCATTTGAGGAGTTAAATCTTGTTAGTTGCCCTGTAAGAATATTAGTTGCGCCTAGAAGTAGAATCGGAGGTTCAGGTTGTAATCCCCACGCAGCAATCTCCTCAAAATCAAAGTGTGCTTCTAGCAATTTCCGAAAATTGGTAAATCGACTTCGCAAACCGAAAGTTGCAGTTGTTAAAAGTATCCAGAAATTTAAGAAGGGAGAGCCTGGATTGATATTAAACTGCGGCAAAAACCCTTTCGTCGTTAATTCCATGCTTTTAATCAAAGAATTGTTGAACAGGCACTCTTGATGGGTTTGAGCCGTGTTATCTTTCCAAAAATTCGCTAATCGTTCACCAGGATCTTCACCTTTCTTCAAGGCATACCACGCCAAAGCAGCACAAAGCGCACCTCCTGAAGTACCGCTTAAGCTGATGATTTCAAACTCTTCCTGGACGTGATCTTCCATCAGGGCTTGAAGTGCCCCTGCGGTGAAGGCAGCATGGCTCCCTCCCCCCTGGCATGCGATCGCAATCTTGGTCTTCATAGTTTTTGCTGGGAGCAATGGGGCAGAAGCAATTTCAAATTCCTTTGAATCTGAATCAAAAGCGAAAAGTGCATTAAGCTCAAACCAAGCTGGAATTTACGCTAACCTTGCTTCTAAAAACCGCTTCGCTTGCTTCTTACCATCCTCAATCAAAGCATTAATTCGCTCAGGATTGCGATCGAGTTTGCTTTCATAGTTAAGAACTTTCTGCAACTCAGGAGACATTTCGATGAAGGGAATGTAGTAAG
>PVWD01000095.1 GCA_003003615.1 filamentous cyanobacterium CCP2
ATGGTAAGGCAACGGATGGAAAAGTTAGGACAATTCCAGGTGACTGAAAACCGAAACGGATAGGTTGGGCATTACGGAACCGTCTTAACGTCCTTGCGTAGGGCTATAGCAATCACTAGGGGGCAGTGCGCTGGGTTACTGGCGATAGAGCTTAGAAAAGCTACGATTTCGTAACCTACATGACTTGTTTCTCGGAGGATAGCCCGATATTCTGGCAGAAGAGACGCTGAAATCGCACTTTTTAGAACCTGTTTGCCCCCCGTATGGCTAATCTCCCTCGTCTACCAAAACGTCAACCCGCTCCAACGCTGGCTCTCAAGCGATCGATCAATTATTCTGCTGCAACATCCCGATTTCATTTGGCGGGTTGGTGGTTGTGGGCGGTTCCAACACTGTTTTTGTCAGGTGGAGCCGGTTATTGGGCAATTAATCATTTACTGGCCTTACCCGATTTGCCAGGATGCCGCTCTGCTGATGCAGCTAAAGCCCCTTCTTCGGTACAGCTCTACTGTGCCCAGGAGATGGCAAACCACAAAACGACGGATTCGCTACGACGGGCAATTCTGATGGTGAATGATGTGGCACCGGATGATCCGTTTCGGGCAGAGAGCGATCGCTGGATGAGAACCTGGACTGAGGAAATTTTGCAGTCTGGGGAGGTTGCTTTTCAGCGGGGAGATTTGAAACAGGCGATCAGGCTGGCGGAACAAATTCCGACAACGGTTAGGACACGCCATTTGGCGACGGAGCGGATTGATCGCTGGCAGCTCATTTGGTCAAAGGCAGAGCGAATCTATGACCAAACGGAGTCTGAAATTGGTTGGGGAAATTGGGACAGGGCGATCGCCGCAGCTAAAGATCTGTTGACGATTGGTAATGAATATTGGGCGACAACCAAATATCAGGAGTTGATGAAACACCTGCAAGCGACTAAAGAGCTAAACCAAATGCAGGCAAGCCCTACGGCTCGGCGCACTTCTGCCCGATCGAATGACCCGGTGGGAGATTATTTAACGCAACGGGAGCAACAACGGGAACAGGAGGCAACTTCTCGGTTGGCAAGGGCGCGAGAACTGGCCAGTGCGGGCGATGTGGCAGGACTCCGAGCGGGCATCTTGGAGGCGAGACAGGTTCTCTTTGGTACTCCTCGCTATGATGAGGCGCAGCAGGCAATTACCACATGGCGAGAACAGATTGATGCGATCGAGGATTGGCCTCATTTAGACCGAGCCAGACAATTGGCCCGTCAGGGAGATTTAGAGTCGATCGAGGCGGCAATTCGGGAGGCGCGGCGCATTGGCTGGGGTCGTCCGCTTTATGCTGAAGCCCATGAACAAATTCAAGTATGGCAAGAAGAAGCCTACCAGCTACGTGCAACTCGCCAAACCCAGCCGCTTCAACCGATTGAAACAGTAGACACCAGAACACCACCCCCTCAAGCGCAATCTGATGGGATTCCAGTGGTAGAACCGATCGAGTAGGCTCAGGCAGGGGAAGGATGGAAATTCAATCAACAAGCTGGGTGAAACTTTGAAATCGTTGCTAAAGCGCGATCGTATTCTTCTTCGGTTTCAATCACTTTTGGTGTTGTTTCTGTTAGTAAATTGCGGTAGGCGATCGGGTTAAAAGTAAGGGTCATTTCTTCAAAATTGGCGCATAGTCTATTTTGGCTTTAACCAACTTTTGACGATCGCTTTACCAATATTGACATACGGATTATCTAAAAACTCCTCTATTGTTGCTTCAGTACCAGCTTGTAAAGCAGCAACAACTCGACGTTTAAAACTAGGAGTCGTTTCGTCATTAACATATACGATTTTCTCAGCTTCAGTTGCAGTTGGGTTAGATTTTTCTAGCTGCTTGAGAAGTTGCTGAATTTGTTCTGCCGCCTCAGTAAGAGTTTGTTTTTGCTCGGATTGAATAAAGGTATTGTTATCTGATCGAGCATATTTACCAACAGCACCTGCTTGCCCGACATTGTATATATCACCTTGATTGTCTGTATTCATTTCTCCTATTACCTGTTTATTTTCTGTTGTAGCTTTTGTTTCTATCGTTAAAGATGGTAGACCTTTATTGGCAAGCGTATGAATAAATCCTTCCAAACTAGAGTAATGTTGTCGATAAAGGGTTATTAGCTCATCTTTCCCTCTAAGTTCAGCCTGATATCTTGCTTCTAATACTTGGACGGAGTTTGTGTAGTTATACATCAAGTCTTCTAGAATAACTTCTTTGTTAGCATTAGCAGGAACCTTGACTTGAATTACCCAAATACCGTCGTCTCTTTGAGAAATACTTTGGACTTTGAGTTCAACATCTTCATTTTCAGTTACTATTAAGAAAGATTGCTCAAGAGCTTTCCAATTTACTCCTGCTGGCAGTGGAAGCGAAATCAAATCAGATGCGTTAGTTACGAGTTTAATATCTTGAATTTCTACACGAGTGACTTTAATCCCCCAAGGCTTAGTGGCTTCATCCAAATTTCTCAGCAATGCACGAATGATTCGATAGCGATTTGTGTTCGCCTCCTGAAAGGACATTCGTCTTACTTCTGAGCGTACTGTTGTAATGATTAGGTTTTCGACACCAGCTTCTACATCTTCAACTGCATAATGCGCGTGCTCCAATTCAGAAATCCGCCAGAATACCACAGTCTCGACTGCAATCCGAACATTGTCTGCTGTCATCGCTTCACTCTTCGCTGTTTCAGAGCCAATACGTAACGAAACTTGCTCTTTTGTAGAAGCTATGACAACCATTTCATCAACAAATGGAATAATCCCAAAGTGAAGCCCGGGCGTTAACTTTCTGTGATATCGCCCCAACCGCTCGACCAGTGCTTCACTACCTTCCTGAACTCTTTTAGTTGATGCAAAACTCGCAACTATAACAATAAGAATAAAAGAGAATAGCCAAATTAGAGAGTCCATGTGCCGCAGTTTCAGTATTTACGGTCAAAGTAGCGAGCTTGTTTGTTCTTTGACCATTAGTCTATCCTCTTTTCCACGAAACTAGTTTTAACCAGAGGGCAGCAGTCCCCAACCGCGTCCTTACTACGATTGCTCATACTCACCCTTAATCTGCTCCAGGTTATGCCGATCGATCAGTTCCCGAATTCGATCGGTTTGCAAGCACTCTTCTGGTTTACGTAGTAGAGCACAATGCTCGAAAAGCCCCACATGAAGTCGATCAGTTTAAATGTTACTGATCTTAAATGTTACTGATCAGTGCGTAGTCGTCTAAACGAAGCCGACGCGTGCCGATCGCGGTGCAAGGTGGGCTTTGGTCCACTCAGCACCACTTTGAAGAGAAGCACTTCTACAGAGGTACGGCACCAGCGGAAGGGAACTTCGAACTCGGCTTGCGTCATCATCGTGCTCTTCTCGGTCTCTTTGAAGCCGCGTTCATTCGTTCTATTTGCGTCTGCTGTTCGTCGAGATTGCGCTCGTGTTCGGCCTTTGCTTCGTGATGGGCGAACTGATCGCCCGATGCTCGGTCTGAGAGTTCGTGCAGACGGTGCTTGCGGCCATAGAGGACGAGCAGATCCCTAGGACGAAGCTGTAGATCCGCTGGAGGAGTCCCGATGTAATCTTCACGTGATCGCTTGACCCCAAGTACGAGGACACCCTCGGCTGCAAGGTTGAGCTCACCAATCGCGTGATTCGCCAACCAGGTACCGTCTTCGACTTCAACCTCAACGATCCGGTAATCCTCGCGAAGATGCAGCAGGTCGGCGTAATCTCTCAGATCGAGCGTGGTGTAGCGGGCCAGTGAACGCTCGATCAGGGGCGTGAGCACTCGGTTGAAGGCCCGGCTTCGAGCCAGTCCGATGAGCACGCAGACGCCCAGCAGCAGCACCAACAAACGCTCCGGTGCCGTCTGCCCAGATCCGACGAAGGAGAGCAGCAGCGTCGATATCGCCGACACGACTCCGATGGAGCCAAGTCGAATGAGTTGGGTGGCAATCCGCCGCCGCGCTGGGTTCTTCACAATGGACTCTGCTTCGTCAGTCGTGAATCCGGTGCCTGAGAAGGCCGAGAGTGCTTGGAAACGCGCCACCTCCTCCGATAAACCCGTCATCAAGAAAGCAACGGAGCCTACCCGAATCACCAACATTGAAAGGGCCAGAACGAGCAGAAGGGAGACGACAGAAACCATAGCTACTCCTTCCTCAGGGAACAGGGTGAGAACCTGGTTTAATTCAGAATGCTCCGATCAGTAGCTCGGAGTAGGATTCAAGTCCTCGTGTGAAGTACGCGCGCAGCACCTCCCTACCCACTACCTTTCCTGACGGATTATCAAGCAGTTTCGCTGCGACGGGCGATACCAGGATCACATCCGCTGCGTAATGGGACAAGCTGGTATCGAGGTCATGTGAGTTCCATGCCTGTACCCAATGATGGGCGAAATCGTGCAGTTCTATCTCGGTGAGCATGGCAGTCTCCGCAAGAGGCATAACTATATATTCACCGTCAAAAGTGCGGGATAACACCCCTATGTTCCACGATTGTCCATCAGATCTGCGGGATAAAACCAGACTTTCAGGATTTAAACAGAAAAATTGATAGTTAAGTCTGGGGATTTGGGGTGTTATCCGTCACATTTGATAGTTAAGTATGGAGATTCGGGTGCCTATCTGTCACTTTTGCTGGATAACATCCTTGATAACGGTATTATCCAGCATCTATCATGTCGCAACCTCAACCGCCACGCCTGCTTGATCAAGTCCGGCGATCGATCCCTCTCAAGCACTTCAGCCTCAAAACTGAGAAATCTTGCGTTCACTACATTCGCGATTTCATTCGCGGTAAATGTCATTCAAAGACATAGGAGTAATCGTGTAAGAACTACTGAAGTGCAAAATCTAAGCAACGTCGTGCCTTGGCTACGTTTTTTCTTAACCTGCAAACCATCGCCTATCTTTTCTGCGATCGCCTCAATCTGATCCACATCAGCTATGCCTGCCAAAAATTCTTACTCCGCCTCATCGTCACCCTTAATCTGATCCAGGTTATGCCGATCGATCAATTCCCGAATTCGATCGGTTTGCAAGTATTCTTCCAACGCCTCATTGAAGAACTCAGATACAGAGACATTCATCAAAGCTGCTAAGGCTTTGACCAGTACGCTTGTTTCAGGATCTAGATAGACTCTAACCTCTGGGTTACGTTTAGCGTTCACGCGATCGGGTTTGTAGATTTTTTTCCATACCCTATTGTCTGATATCGAGGTAGTGAGCTATCGTAGTATCGTACTGCCGTAATGACGTAAAACCTATGCCGACCCTCTCCGATGATGAGTTCAACCTGATCCGCAAACTCCTCATGGACTTACGCTCCATCAAAACCTCCGATCTCGACAAAGCCCTTGCTATCCTGCATAAACGCAACAAACCCATTGACCCCTAACCCATCAACCCCTGTACGGGCAAAGCATTGGCAGTGAGATGTATGAATCAAAATCAAAAGTTTCTATGCAAATGCTTCGCCCCTACCCGCGCAACCCCACAACCGATCGTCCTAAACCCGATCGCCCCTTTCATATGGAGAATTCACCATGCTGATTTTGAATGATGCTCAAGCGTTGATTGTGGAATCATTGCTGACCAAAATGTTGATTAACGATGCCTATTCGGTTGCCCAATTGGAAGAAGCGATCGGTTGGTTTCAGCAAAAACAAACTGTATCTTGCCCCTTTGAGCAAACCTGGAGTAGAAATCTGGCTGATGATAAAGATGAGCTGACATGACCCGCCTAGGGTCTTTTCAGAAACTGATTGAAAAACGATACTGAAACCTTAAACTAGGGGAACTCCTCAATTCTCCCTTCCCCCTCCCCATGCCCCTGGACATTCGCCAACTTAACCTGGGTTCCGATTCAGCCGAGCGCGATATCGCCATTGGACTATCCGAGTATTTCTATCAGAACTCCACCTATCACAAGTTTTTCGACAGCGGCAAAACCATCCTGGTCGGCAATCGGGGCAGCGGCAAAAGTGCCATCTTCAAGTACATGGCAGCAGTGGAAGCCCGTAAAGGCAACCTCATCCTCGAATTGTCACCAGAGGAATACTCCTACGAACTATTATCGGAACATTTACGCAGTGAGAAGGAAGGCTCTTGGGGCAAGCAAAGCTCATACTCGGTCGCCTGGCAATATCTGCTCTATTGCCTCATTTTCAAGAAGATTGTAGAGGAAAAGCGGGGCTTATTACTGGGGAGTCAAAAGGATATTTTTACCTACGTCCAAAGCCATCTACAGAACCAAAATCTCCATTCCATCAGCATTCTTTTCAACTACTTGAAGCGGCTAGAGGAAATTAAGCTGGGTAGCCATCAAAGCTTACAGCGATCGCGCGAGCTTCAGAGTCTCTATAGTTTAGAAGAAATCAAGCAACTGCTGCCGAGCCTCAAAAAAGTATTGGGAAAGCTCAGAGTCAAAGTTTTTATTGATGAACTGGACAAAGGGTGGGATAACTCAGAAGATGCCAAATATTTTCTAGCTGGACTGTTTCAAGCTGCCCAAAAGCTCAATTTGATCAGCTCTAACTTAAAAATCTATATCTCGATTCGCCAGGAGCTATTTGATAACATTCCTCAAATCTACGAAGATGCTCAGAAAATTCGTGAAGACGTAGAGGTGATTCGCTGGGGCAAAGCTGAACTCCTGGAGCTAATTGGACTACGGATTGCCCACTGCTTCCCGGAACTGCAACAGTCTAATGGTCTGCGCTGCTGGAATTCCATCTTTGTCTCCCAACTGCCCCTCCGCAGCGAAGAATCGATCGGCTCTACATCAGCAGATTACATCATCGATCGCACCCAACTTCGTCCCCGTGAACTCCTACAGTTTTGCAAACTCTGCATCGAGTACTATAACGGTGGCAAGCGGATTGAGGAAAATACTATCTATGCGGCTGAAGAAGTTTATTCAGAACAAAAAATTAAAGATTTAGCCTCAGAATATCGCTTCAAATACCCTCATTTATTAGATCTATTTGAGGTGTTTCGGGGACATAAAAGCCACTACGAAAAAAATGATCTGGAGTATCTGCTACTGTCTATTGTTTGCGGTGAAGTTGATGTGGATCAGGCAGCATCCTGGGTGCAGGAACTCGACTACCTGGAACTAAAAAAACTGCTCTGGAATATCGGCTTTCTTAAAGCAAAGGTGCCTCGGCAAATGGGTCAAAACATTGGAGGCAAAGGTACTTTCTTTGGACACTATGAATTGCCAAGTATCAACCTGGAAAACGTTGAACACTTTTGCATCCACCCCGCTTTCTGCTACTTCCTGAGCCTCAAATCTTAGGTGCTGTTATGCGACAATTTGGTCATACTTTTAAGATTCCATCTAATCGCTATAGAGAGAACCAATATGCCATGGAACCCGCGAAAATTAACGTGTACGCTAGAGTTAGTGGCCCAAAAGATCCCCACTTGGGTCGCCGTGTTGATATCAGTGGTGGGCCTTGCAACGATCGCCCTCTGGGTTCAGGAAGATATCGTCATCCGTTCACCGCTTGATCTATTCCAACGCGATACCCTTAAAATTTTCTTTGAGAATGCTGAGTCGTTTGCGATCGTGGCAGCGGTGATTCTCTACTTCAAAGACGCACCCGATCGCAAAGCCAAGAAACACTACGAAGCGTGGAGTATTATTGACAATGCGGCTGCCGCCAAAGTTGCTACCAGTTACGCGCGCTTTCAGGCCCTTCAAGACCTCCATAAAGATGGGGTTGCACTTTGTGCTCTGGATGCTCCCCGCGCTAACCTGGCAAAAATTCAGCTCTCCGGTGCCCACCTCAATGAGGCGAATTTGCCGGGGGCTGACCTGCGAGAAGCCTATCTGCACCGCTGCGACCTGTCCCAGGCGAATCTACAGGGAGCGAATCTGCAAAAGGCCAACCTCAAAGGGGCGAACCTGCGTGGAGCGAATCTGCAAGAAGCCAATTTGCGTGATGCCAATCTAAGTGGGGCTGATCTGCGGGAAGCGAATTTACGGGGAGCCAACTTACGCAATGCGGAACTCTGGAAATCCCAGTTTTTGGGTGCTGATTTGGAGGATGCAGAACTGAAGTGGGCCGAGCTTCAGGGTGCTGAACTATACGGGGCAAGGCTGCACCGCACAGTGATGCCCGATGGTAGTTTAGAACAGCAGGAAATTGAGCTTTGGAGCCACTTCCTGTAGGAAAGATGAAATTGTGCGACAACTGCGATCGGGGATTTGAAGCGAGAGTACAGATTCTTAAGACCATGAGGGCACAGCTTACCGAAAGTGCCAAACTAAAGTTGATATGGACTTACGCTCCATCAAAACCTCCGATCTCGACAAAGCCCTTGCCATCATGAGCAAACGGACTAAAACAAACGATCGCTGACTGGGCGGGCAAGATGCCCACCCCACAAGAAGTTAGGCAGACAAGATGTTAATACAAGCCCACCCCTTTGATTTGGAGATTGACCATGCTGATTTTGAACGATGTCCAAGCATTGGATGAAATTGTCGAGCGACTGCGAAAAGTCTGCTGAATCAAATTGAGAAAGAGAAATGATTTCATTGAAAATGAATCGATCGGCTAACTCTCAACTGATTCGCAGATAGTTTAATGCATTAGTCAACTCAGTAAAATTTACAGGTTTCTGTTACGGATTACCAAGAAACGACTAAAGGTTGCGAATGGCTTCAATGATTTGAACATTTGCTTTAGGGAATGGGTATTGATCTAACTCATCCACCGTCACCCACTTCACCTCATCACATTCGATCGCCTGTGGTTCTCCATGAACATGACGGCAGTGATGAACGTTTAGCGTCACACGAAAATGAGTGTAGGTATGATCGATTGTGATCAGCCGATCGCCCACTTCAATGTCTATGCCAATTTCCTCCTGAATCTCTCGTCGGATGCAGGCTTCAACTGTTTCATTTGGCTCAATTTTTCCTCCTGGAAATTCCCAGAGTCCTCCCAGCAAACCATCTTGAGGGCGACGATCGATTAAAATTTGGTTCTGGTCATTCCAAATCACAGCCACTCCAATTTGTTTATGAGGGATGGGGCTGCGGCTTTCAGAAACAGGAAGTTCGCTTTGCATATTCAACCGATGAGCACAACAGTAGGGTTGCCAGGGACAGAGTAAGCAGGCTGGGTTCTTGGGGGTGCAGATTGTCGCTCCCAGATCCATCAATGCCTGGTTAAAATCGCGGGAGTAAACCGGATCAACCAATGCAGTAGACACCTGCCAAAGCAAGTTTATCGCCTGCTTGGGGGAAACGGTCAACGCGATCAGCCGTGCCAACACCCGCTTTACATTACCATCTAAAATGGGCACAGGTTGGCTATAGGCCGCACTTAAAATGCCGCCTGCTGTGGTTCGCCCAATGCCGGGTAACTTCACAACCGCCTCAAACTCAACGGGAAACTTTCCTTCATCAGATTGGACGATCGCCTGGGCCGCCCGATGTAAATTCCGGGCACGGGCATAATACCCTAACCCCTGCCATGCCTTCAAGACGTGCTGTTGGTCTGCGGCGGCGAGGGCGGCGATCGTGGGAAACTGCATCATCCAGCGTTCATAGTATGGAATGACTGTCTTCACCTGGGTTTGTTGCAGCATAATTTCTGACACCCAGATGGCATAAGGATCTTGGGTTTTGCGCCAGGGTAGATCTCGCCCCGATTCTGCATACCAATCCAAGAGCGATCGTCGCAGTTCCTCAATGTTTGAGATATCAAAATCCTCCCACTGTCCCAAAGCAGGACTTGTAGGAGGAGCATCAAGATTGGGTTGATTCAAATCAGCAGTAAACGGGGTAAAACCGTCAGAATTGGGGCGATCGGACTTCATTACTCATTCTCTACATCTGCTGCCTGTAAAGAGCGTTCAAAGGTGAGCCGTTGTTCAGCATTCCGCAAGAAGTAGCCGCTCATCATGGCTGAAGCCAGTAACCGACCCAAATGCTCTCGGCTCGTCGTCACTGTAATATCAAATTGCTCAGAAGGCAAGCCACCCAAAAGCCCAATAATATTCCGCTCCATCACTTGTAGCACTTCCCCTGAGTCAGGCTTGGAAAGTTGGGAAACGGTTTCTGGACTCATGGACTGAACATACTGCCAAAGATGATTGCCAGAGTGACCACCCTCAAAGTATTCTGCGATGCGATTTGGTGTGTCGTTCATTTCTGTACTCGATCAGTGGTGAGTGTTTGCTCGTATGAACATACTGTAACAACCCAAAGTCGCAGGACGGAGGGGGTGGAACCGTACCAAAGGATGGGGATTTTCTCACCTGAAATGGATAAGCTAAAAACAAACTTGCCAGGTATTGAGGTGTGAATTTGCTAGGTTGAATCAGGCAGGACTTATGCAAGCTCTATTTCATGCCTCTAGATTTAGCGTAAGGTGGGCAGTGCCCACCCTACAAATGAAGGTTTTGCGTAAGTTCTGTCAGGGTTATATACGATCGCAATTTGGACGGAGAGTTTGATGGACGGTAAACATATTTTGTTGACGGGCGGTACAGGTGGGCTGGGGTCTGGTGTGGTGCCGATCGCCCTGTCCCAAGGAGCCGCTTCCTTAACGATTCCCTATGTCAAACCGAAGGAAGTAGAGCGGTTGCAGAACTCAGTCAGTTCGGCAGATTTGGAGCGAATTCACTTTGTAGAAGCCGATTTAATGGATGAGCGATCGGTTGAACGTTTGGTAAACAGCATGGAGCGGGTGGATGCGGCCATTCATTTGGTAGGCGGCTTTTCGATGGGCAAAACCCATGAATATGGCTACGACCAATGGCAAAAGGATTTTCAGCTAAACCTGGGCACGGCATTTCTCATTTGTAAGCACAGCCTGCGACGGATGCTTGACCGGGGCTATGGGCGGATTGTGACGATCGGTTCTCGTGGAGCAGTGGAGCCAGGCGGACAACTCGCAGCATACTGTGCGTCTAAGGCGGGCGTTGTGGCCCTGACTCGATCGATCGCGGATGAAACCAAGGGAACTAATATTACTGCCAATGTGGTGCTGCCCAGCGTCATTGACACGCCTGCCAACCGTGAGGCCATGGGAGCGGAAAATGCCGATCGGTGGGTAAAGCCTGAATCGTTAGGGCAAGTTATTTGCTTTCTGGCTTCTGAGGCAGCAAAGGATCTGCGGGGGGCTGTGGTTCCGGTTTATGGCAGTGCGTAGCTTCTGATAGGGGCCTGCCTGTTCCCCCTCGCCTCACCATGATTAGCTCAGCCCCAATGCTGATGGCAATTTCTTCCGGCGTTAAAGCCCCAATATCTAGCCCAATGGGAGCATAAACCGATCGCAGTGCTTCTACGGGAATGCCTGCTGCTTCGATCGCCTGAAACACTTGCTTTACTCGCCGTTCGCTGCCAATCATGCCAATATACCGGCAGGGTGGATCGCGCTGGAGGAGGGCAGTGAGGGCAGCCAAATCATGCTGATAGCCTCGCGTGACAAGGGCGGCATACAGTTGAGTTTGTTGAACAAGCTGGGTAACGGTTGCAGCAATGGGTTCAGTAAAAATCTGGCTGGCTTGAGGATAGCGTTGGGAATTGGCCCATTCCGGGCGATCGTCTTGGACAGCAACCTGAAACCCAATCTGAGCCGCAACTGCCGCAAGCTGAATGCCCACATGCCCTGCACCAACAATGAGCAGCATCGGAGGAGGATACAGCGTTTCAATGAAGGCGTGGGTGGAATGGGGAACGGGAGCATCGGCAATGTAAGGAGGGTTGGCATCGAAGGGTGTCACCAGGGTAACGGGCTGCCCTGACTCAAGCTGTTGAAGGATTCGCTGAATCAAGCCGATCGCCCCTTTGCTCGCTCCATTCTCATCCGTCCAGCGTTCCAGCCAAACCTGCATCGTACCACCGCAAATCCCTTCTGTGGGGAAGCTTGTAGAGCGATCGGCTCTGGTTGTTCCAGTGAGGTTAATTTCGACAAACTGTTTTTGTCCCGTTTCCAACACCGCCCTTGCCTGACGAATTACTTTTGCTTCTCCTGCCCCACCCCCAATGGTGTTGAACGTTTGCCCATCCCCACAAATCACCATTTTTGCCCCCACTTCTCTGGGCACAGAACCCCGAACTGCCGTCACCGTCGCCAGAACGGCCATACCATGATGCAACACGTCAGCCAGATAGCGATAGCAGTCAAGGGACATAGATGCGAGGAAGGGAGTGATTCATCGGATGAGAATTGCTGTTAGCCCACTCGTTTGCTGGCGATCGAAACAGAAAAGAAACGATATTTCAAGCTTTTCGATTAAATTTGGCTTTCAGATCCTCCAAAGAAGTAGAAGACTGACGAGTTTCTTGGGTTTTCGGTTCTTGCCGCCTGCCGTCCGATCGCTTTCCTTCCTTTTGCTTTGGCTCCTGCCGTTGGGGCCGATCGCCCTTCTGGGCTTGCTGGACTCTTTGATCTTTCTGATCTCTCTGATCTCTCTGCCCCCTCGCACCTCTCGGCTCATCGGCATTGGGGGAACGCATCGACAGGCTAATCCGCTTCAGTTGCTCATTCACCTCCAGCACCCGCACCTTGACCACCTGCCCGACTTTGACCACTTGCTTCGGATCACTGACAAAGCGATCGGCTAACTGGGAAACGTGAACCAGTCCATCCTGATGCACCCCAATATCCACAAAGGCTCCAAAGTTCGCCACATTGGTCACGACTCCCTCTAGTTCCATGCCAGGTTTCAGGTCGTTAATTTCCTTAATGCCCTCCTTGAAGGTAGCGTACTTAAATTCAGCACGGGGGTCGCGTCCTGGTTTCTCCAATTCCGCCAAAATGTCCCGCAGGGTTGGCTCCCCGATCGCCTCGGTGACGTACTTTTTCAAATCGGTTTTCTTGAGTCGATCGGCAATTTCGGTAATTTGGGTCAGGGGCACATTCAGGTCAGTGGCGATCGTTTCCACCACGCTGTAGCTTTCCGGGTGAACGGCGGTGTTATCCAGGGGATTTTTGCCCCCCCGAATGCGTAGAAACCCAGCAGCTTGCTCGAAGGCTTTGGGGCCCAATTTCGGGACTTTCAGGAGTTGGCGGCGATCGGCAAAGGCTCCATTCTGGTTCCGGTACTGCACGATGTTATTGGCGACGGTGGGACTGATGCCAGAGACATAGCTCAGTAATTCTTTGGAAGCCATGTTCAAATCCACGCCAACGTAGTTCACGCAGCTTTCCACCGTTTCATCCAGCTTCTTTTTCAGCAATTTTTGATCCACATCATGCTGATACTGCCCCACGCCGATCGATTTGGGATCGATCTTGACCAGTTCTGCCAGCGGATCTTGCAGCCGTCGCCCAATGCTGACTGCTCCCCGCACCGTCACATCCTGATCGGGGAATTCCGCGATCGCCACTTCACTGGCAGAATACACCGAAGCCCCCGACTCATTCACCATAATCTTGATTGGCTTGCGTTCCAGGGTTTGCAGCACTTCCGCCACAAACTCATCGGTTTCTCGTCCAGCCGTGCCATTGCCGATCGCAATCAGTTCAATCTGGTAGGTTTCAAGCAGCCGTTTCAGCGTTTCGCCTGCCTGAACCCGTTTGGCATCGGAGGATGCATGGGGAAAAATGGTCTGGTACTCCAGGAATTTGCCCGTTTGATCCAACGCCACGACCTTACAGCCCGTCCGAAATCCAGGGTCGATCGCCAGGGTTGGCTTCATTCCCGCCGGAGCAGACAGCAACAACTCCCGCAAGTTGGCTTCAAAGGTGCCGATCGATGCCACATCCGCCTCTAGCTTCTTCGCCGTTCGCACTTCCCCGATGAGCGAATTTTTCATCAGGCGGTTAAAGGCATCCTTGATCATGTTCCGGTAAAATTCCCGCATCGGCCGCTGTTTGGTGCGAATCACCTCTGACTCCAGATAGCCCAGCACCGTCTCCTCATCAAACTCCAGGGCAAAATCCAGAATCCCCTCGGTCTCACCCCGATAGAGGGCAAGGAGGTTATGGGGCGCGATCGCCTTCACCTTTGCCTGATAGTTGCGGTACATCTCAAATTTGGTCGTCCCTTCCGGATAGTCCGCCTTCACCTGGGAAGCGAAGATACCCGATTCCATCAAGTAGTCCCGCAGATAAGCCCGCAGTGCCGCCTGTTCTGCCACCTCTTCCGCCAGAATGTCCGAGGCTCCCTTCAGGGCATCCTCCGCCGAATTGACTCCCTTCTCTGCGGAGACATACTTCGCGGCTTCTGGTTCCAGATCCGCTGCCTGAGCGTTGGGCTGATTCAAAGCCTTGATCCACTCCGCCAACGGCTCCAAACCCTTCTCCTTGGCGATCGTGGCTCTGGTGCGCCGCTTCGGACGGTAGGGCAGATACAGATCTTCTAGTTCGTTCTTCTGGAGGCAAGTTTCGATCTGATCGCGCAGTTCCTCGGTCAGCTTGCCCTGCTCCTGGATCGATTTGAGAATGGCAGCTTTGCGCTCCTCCAGTTCCGTTAGATAGGTGTAGCGATCGAACAACTCCCGCAACTGCACTTCGTTCATTTCTCCGGTGCGCTCTTTCCGGTAGCGAGAGATAAAGGGAACGGTTGAACCTTCTGCCAGCAGTTGCAGGGCATTTTCCACCTGGAAGGGCTTGAGGGAAAGTTCGGTTGCCAGCAGTTGAGGAATGTTCAGCATTTCAGTACAAACAATCGATCGGTTATTTAATGCGCTTGAGTTATCTCTGTTCAATCTTGGAGTATATCTCGCAATTTTGCTACCATCTCCGTCCGGGCAGAAACCTCTAATTTCCGAAACATGCGCTTTAAGGCTTGTTTGACAGAATTCTGAGTGATCCACAACTCTGCACCAATTTCGGCATTGGTTAGCCCCCGCGCCACCAAGTTTGCAATCTGAATTTCTCTGGGAGTCAAGCGTTTCAGAAGTGGATTGGCATTTGCAAACAATGGTCTGCGTAATTCCGCAAGTCGAGTCGAGAGATGCGTACAAACTGCGCCCAGCATGGCTAAATCCAACGGATCGAATGCAGGGGTATCCCCCACACGAGCAAAGTTAACGGTGCCAATTAACTGTCCCTGCCCGACGATCGGCCCCGTCATGATGTGTTCATGATCGTACTCAGAGCAACACCGCTGATAGAGTTCACTTTGTTTCCAGCCTCCTTCCGGTAGTACCAAGGATTCATGGGCTGGAGCATGATACTGCAACACATATTGCAGAACCGGATCAACAGCTTTGCCGAATTTTTGGTATCGCTCTACAAAAGTATCTGAGACACCTTGGACATCAACGCTTGCTAGTTGGCTCTCTTCATTCAGCAAATAAATCCCCCAACGCTGCACCCCAAAATATTCGCTGACACAATCCATAAACCGGAACCGCAGGGCTTCTTCCGTTGGGGCAGTGGCGATCGCTTGAAAGAAGGGATAAAGGGAACGAACCATGTTTGTGTTTAAGGTTGTACTGAAATGGCTGGAAGGTGTACCCACTTGAGGACTATCCGAGGTCGAAGCCTGATTCTACGATCGTTTCATGTTCAGCCCTTTCAGACAACTGCAAAACAATGGCTAAATTGCAAATTGGCTTTTTAATCTATCCTGATGTTGTTCAGCTTGATGTGATGGGTGCCTACCAAGTTTTCGCCTTTCCACCCAACACGCACGTACATTTGGTTGGGAAAAACCTGTCTCCCATGACTAGCAATGAGGGTTTGACCCTGGTTCCAACTACAACGCTGTCTGATTGTCCACCTTTGGATGTGATTTGCGTTCCGGGGGGCGGCATGGGACAAGTAAAAGTGATGCAAGATCAGGAAATTTTAAACTTCTTGCAACAGCAGAGCCAAACTGCACGATATGTCACCAGCGTCTGCACAGGTTCCCTGATCCTTGCGGCAGCTAGCTTGTTGCAAGGCTACAAAGCCACTTGCCATTGGGCATTCCAAGATCAACTGGCAATGCTAGGTGTTGAAGTGGTTCCCCAACGAGTGGTGATCGATCGCGATCGCGTAACAGGTGCAGGGGTAACTTCAGGGCTCGATTTTGGCTTAACCCTGCTGGGGTTGCTCTGCGGTGAAGAAGTGGCACAAATGACCCAATTGATGATGGAGTATTGCCCTGAACCTCCTTTTAATGGAGGCACTCCAGAAACCGCAGGCGAAGAGGTTACGCAAAAACTATTACAGTTTGGCAAGCCCCTGCTCAATGCCTTCCTGGTTCAAACGAGAGATACGGCACGTCGGCTGAATCTGGAAAGTCATCAAGCTTAGGATTGGGG
Source organism: filamentous cyanobacterium CCP2 (assembly GCA_003003615.1). Lineage (GTDB taxonomy): Bacteria > Cyanobacteriota > Cyanobacteriia > Elainellales > Elainellaceae > Egbenema. Next base: position 16,236 of record PVWD01000095.1, read on the forward strand.
ATTGAATAACCCTGTGCAATTGTTCTGCTTCGTTGGTCGAGCGGTCACGATGCCCGTTTCAAAGGGTTTCAGAACTTTCGTCGCTACGACTTAAAGCATGAAATTATCTTCACACGAACCCAGTAATACAACCAGTAATACAATCTGATGCCAAATGACGCAGCGATAGGTCGTCCGATCGCCCTGTAGAATCTGGGCATGTACGACAACGTTTGCAAATTTCTTGCCGAAAGCTACAGTCAGGACTTTGCCCAGTGGTTACTCGGAGAACCGATCGGCTTGACCCAACTCAGTCCCTCTGAGTTGTCCGTGGCACCGATTCGGGCGGATGCGCTAATTCTGCTGGATTCTGAACAAGTGGTGCTGCATCTGGAATTCCAAACTCGTCCTGATGCCAGCATTCCCTTTCGCCTAGCAGATTATCGCCTGCGGGTCTATCGTCGGTATCCAAACAAGCAAATGCGTCAGGTGGTGCTTTACCTCAAGCCCACAGAATCAGAGCTAGTGCATCAAACGGTGTTTGAAATTTCAGGAATGCGCCATGCGTTTGAAGTGATTCGCCTGTGGGAAGTCCCTGCCGCAGAGCTGCTCCAGTTTCCAGGATTATTACCCCTGGCAGTGCTGAGTCGGGCTGAGGATAAAGTTCAGACTCTTCAGCAAATTGCCCAGCAGATTGACACCTTGCCAGAGCAGGAAACGAAAAGCAACGTCGCAGCCGCAACTTCGGTGCTAGCAGGATTAGTATTGGAGAAGGCAGTGATTCGACAAATTTTGCGGGAGGAGATCGTGAAAGATTCGGTGATCTATCAAGACATCCTGGAACAAGGACTCCAGCAAGGACTCCAACAGGGAGCGCAAGCGGGAGAAGCCACGTTGGTGTTGCGGCTTGTGAAGCGTCGATTGGGTGATCCGGGACAAGAGGTAGAAACACGGATTCGATCGCTCTCGGTTGACCAATTAGAAGCCTTGGGCGAAGCCCTGTTGGACTTCACGCAGCCAGAAGAGTTAACAACTTGGTTAGAAGACCATGCATAATCAGTAAAGTTATCCGATCAAAGTGTGCGGGCAAATCATTGATGGATAGAACCAATGACTGGGCCAGCCGAGGCGATCGGATTGGCATGGAGAGGAATCTGCACTGTGAAGGTGCTGCCTTGTTTTTCCTGAGATTTGAGGTAGATTGAACCGTTCATCAGTTTGACAAACTGGCGGCAAAGGGCCAGCCCTAGCCCCGTCCCACCGGCTCTTCTCTGCATGGAGTTGTCTACTTGGTAAAAGGCTTCAAACACTTTTCCCTGCTCCCGCAAAGGAATGCCAATGCCCGTGTCAATCACTGAAAAGTTGAGCATGGAGGTTTTTTCCAAACTCAGACGCAGAATCACTTGCCCTTTGGCAGGGGTAAATTTAACGGCATTAGAAACCAGATTGACCAAAATTTGATACATCTTGCGATCGTCTAGCAATGCCGTTTTGAGGCGATCGGGCAAGTGGTTTTCAAAGGTGAGAGAAATGTTTTTGCCAATCGCTCGCTCTCGCATTAAACAGATCACCCGCTCACACAATTCAACCGGAGAAACAGACTGCAAATCCAACTCCATGCGTCCGGCTTCTACCTTACTCAAATCCAGCAAATCATTAATCAGATTCAGCAAATGCTGCCCGCTTGTGTGAATCAAGTTAACATACTGCATTTGTTTGGGGTTCAGATCCCCATGAATTTGATCATGTAAGAGGCGGGCAAAACCGAGAATCGTTGTTAACGGAGTTCGGAGTTCGTGGCTGACATTTGCCAGAAATTCGGTTTTTTGTTGATTGGCAGTTTCTGCTAAAACCAGTGTTGAAGCTAACTCCTGGGTGCGTTGCTGTACCTGCTCTTCCAGCCGATCGCTATATTGCTGAACTTGGCAATACATTTGGGCGTGTTGAATGGCAATGGCCACCTGATCCGCCACATGATTGACCAAATCCACCTCATCGGATTGCCACTGCCGCAGCCGATCGCACTGATGGCAGCAAATAATGCCAAATAGCTGACGATCGACGTATACAGGTGCAAAAATCAGGCTTTTAATGTTTAATTTTGCTGCACCCGATCGCCAGTCTTTCAGCTTGGGGTCAGTTTGCGTATTGTGAATAACCAACGAACCGTGAAGTAGCTGGTCTGCGATCGAGTTTTCCTCCCAGGAAAGCGAACCGCCAACCCCTTGCGTGGAAGGACATCCGGACTGAGCAGCGCAATGCGTTACAATCCACTCTGTCTCAGTGTAGCGAGTAAAACAGCATCGGCTAAGGTGTAAATGCTGCCGAAGTTGCTCAATGGCAGATTCCACAATTTTGTCTAAATCAAGAAATTGGCGAACAATCCGCGTGATATCGTGCAGCAAAGCCTCACGATTTGCCCGAACTTCTAACTCTTGACGAGTGCCATTCAGTTCACCAAGAGCTTGTTCCAGTTGTGCAACGTGGCGTTGTAGGTCGAGCTGGGTCAAAATTTGGCGGCCCAGCGAATGTAACGCTTCAATTTGAGACGGATCTAGCTGGCGTGGCACCTGATCTAAAACACATAAAGTGCCCAACGTTGCCCCATCAGAAGCAGTTAATGCAACACCTGCACAAAAGCGAATTTGAGGAGGGGCTGTAACGGCAGAATAGTTTGCATAAGCTGGTTCTGCAAGCGTATCTGAAATGATCAACACGCCGCCGTTTTCCCGAACTTTTGCACTGATTTCCCACTTTGAAGCTGCCTCCAAGTCTAACCCCACCGACATCCACACCGGCTGATGATTGTACTCAAACAAATGAATCAGCGCAAAAGGGGTTTGGCAAATTTGGGCAGCCAACCTAACAAGCTCATCCAGGGCAAACTGAACCGATCGACTTTGAGTAAGACTTTGCGACATAGCATTCTACTCAAATAGAAATTCAAGACATGACAGGGTTTTGGGATAAGATTTCCAAGAAAATTCACAACGCCAACGATAGTATGTGGTGCGTTTGATCCTGGTATTTCTTTCCCTGTATCTTTTTCACTGCAATTCTTTATAGCTTAGCGAGCTGATGAATCAACCCTGGAAATTTTCAAGCATTTCTTTAGGACATTACAACTATAAATTTTTGTCAAAATAAAGCGCATCTTTAAGCAAAAGATACGCTGGTGTTCAACTGAATGCTTTCTTCTGGCTAAGTGAGTTTTAAGCCAGATAGAATCGGTTTAATAAAGTTTTTCAACACTGACTAAGCTTGCTGCCAAAGTTCGCGTACACCGCCCTCAGGTAGCCAACTTGCAATTTCTTGAATTCGCTCTTCAGAAAGTTCATCTTTGGTGGCAGAAAATACAGCCGATACCAGACGCTCTCGATCGACCTGCTTTGAGAACCCGCCTTCATTGGCAACGCGGAATAAAAAGCGATCGGAATCAATCTTAAAAATGCCTGGGCCTTGCCACGGTGGACGAACCCGGCTCAGGAAGCCGACGATCGGGTTTGTATCTCTCCAAAGGTCAGCGACTTGCATTTGCAGGGTTTTGTCCTTAGTCGGCAGAACATCTTCATGCAGTTCGCTTTCAACGCGATCGGCCGCTTCGGTCGTCATGAGAT
>PVWD01000387.1 GCA_003003615.1 filamentous cyanobacterium CCP2
CCCCATCATTCGGGCGGATATGGCATCAGGTAGACCGTAGTGAATCGTGCGGACTGCCCAAGCATGGCGCAAATCGTAGGGTGAAAAGGGAATTTGATAGCGACGAAACTGACAGCTCACAAGCTGCCCAATCCGCTGGAGTGTGGTGCGGTTCAGGTCAGTATTGATTGATGGCAGATTCACCTCCCGCAACCGAAACTCGCTCACCCATTCAGGATGAAACGGCCAGACTTCATGGTTTCCGGTTTTAGTGGTTTCTAACACTTCCACGATCGCCTCCTCGTTTCCCTGACTCAAAGCACTGTAGTCACAGAAAAACACCTCATGATTTCTCAACCCATAGGTCGCCATCACGCCATAGACAAACTGCCAGGCTGGGTTAGGAATTTGCCGGAAAACTTCCAGAATTTGGTCGTCAGAGGGTAAATGGCGGATTTGCGTCCGGCTGGGGCTATAGGTTCCAGATAGGGTTTTGAGGGCGATCGGCAATTCCAAGTTGAGGAATTCTGCGAAGGCCGCCAGGGCCGTACAGCACACCTGCCGACTGCGGGAATTGGGGCGAGTAGATTGAATCGTGGCATAAATGGCTTCTGCAAGATTGAGTTGGGCAGAAGCTTGGGCAATGCTTTCCAGCTTTCGCAGATAAGGCTGATAGGCTTTTTCCCAGGTGGTTTTCACAGAAGCTGAACTGCTCTTTTGGGTGGCTTGTTCCAGGAAATGCGATTTAAACGCCTGAAGCTTTTCGTGCAAGTCCATTTGGCTAAGCCGTCCGCCTGCCACCGGGAGGTATTGCCGCCAGTCAAATGTATTTTGAATCAGTTGGGCTGCAATAATTTTTGCTTCCTGCTCGGCTTGCTTTAGCCCTGCGGTTGTGGCAGGCAAATTTAGACTAATGCGCTGTTGATATGCCCGCAAGCGGTGGCTTCCTGGACGAGGCGGCAAGGTTCCCCGTAAATTCAAGGTTTGCCCTCGTCGCTCCACCTGAAGCCCCATCTGGGCAATTTTGAGCCGTTGATTTACTTGCCCTAATCGCTGGTCGATCGCCGCCATATCTTTAGCGGAAAGAGTTTGAGACTTAGAATGAGAAGTGGGGGAGGAAGTAGATTTGGATGATCCTCCGTTGGAAGAAGATTGGGCAGGCGATCGGTTTAACATCATCCCTCAAATGCTTGCGAATTCGGTCACGATCGTTTTTTAATCTAAGAACTACTGTACTGCGGGGCCAATTCGATTTGTTTTTGAGAACTTCTACCAAGAAGTTTTAAGAATTGATCAGTTTCAGCCATGAGTATTGTTAAAATCAGTAACAAAGATTAAGGGTAAGGGAACTGTGAGAACTATGGGTCGCGTTGGCGTTCTATTGCTTAATTTAGGGGGGCCGGATCAGCCGGAAGATGTCCGCCCTTTTCTGTTTAATCTCTTCTCCGACCCAGAGATTATTCGTTTACCCTTTTCCTGGCTGCAAAAGCCTCTAGCCTGGATTATTTCTACAAGCCGAGCCAGCAAGTCTCAAGAAAATTACAAGATGATTGGTGGCGGCTCTCCCCTGCGGCGCATCACTGAGGAGCAGGCCCAAGCCTTACAAGAATCGCTGCGTCACCGAGGGCAGGATGCTCAGGTTTACATCGGTATGCGCTATTGGCACCCCTTCACCGAGGAGGCGATCGCCCGCATCAAGCGAGACGGAATTGAGCAGCTTGTGATTTTGCCGCTTTATCCCCAATTTTCCATCAGCACGAGTGGGTCTAGTTTTCGGCTGCTAGAGCGGCTGTGGCAGGAAGATCCGTCTCTAAATCGGATTGAATATACGGTGATTCCCTCCTGGTATAAGCGATCGGGCTATTTGCAGGCGATGGCCCAACTCATTGCCCAAGAGCTTGACCAAATGCCGAATCCAGACGAGGTTCACATTTTCTTCAGTGCTCATGGAGTTCCGGTCAGCTACGTTGAGGAGGCGGGTGATCCGTATCAGCAGGAGATTGAGGAATGCACTGCCTTGATCATGCAAACGCTGAATCGTCCAAATGCCCATACGTTGGCGTATCAAAGCCGAGTTGGCCCCGTAGAGTGGTTAAAGCCCTACACTGAAGAAGCGATTCCGGAACTGGCAGAGCAAGGGGTGAAAAACCTGCTGGTGGTGCCGATTAGCTTTGTGTCTGAGCATATTGAAACGCTCCAGGAAATTGATGTCGAGTATCGGGAGTTGGCCGAGGAGTCTGGGATTGAACACTTCCAACGAGTCCCTGCCCTGAATACCCATCCGGTGTTCATTGATGATTTGGCGGATATGGTCGCTTCTGCCATGAATTCGCCGAGCTTGAAGCTGGCAGAAGTCCCACAAATGCGGAAAACGGTCAGAATTTATCCGCAAGAACGCTGGGAATGGGGCATGACGACGGCTGCCGAAGTGTGGAATGGTCGTTTAGCAATGCTGGGCTTTATTGCGCTGATTCTGGAGTTGATTAGCGGACACGGCCCCTTACATTTCGTTGGGCTGCTCTAAGGTGAACTGTTGATTTACTCAAATCTGCAAGACTCGTCGTGGGTATTCATAAACCAAGCCGCTGTAGAGATGAAATGCGGAATCCCAATTGCTGGGGGCTTTTCGCAGAATATCAATATAGGGGGTTAAGCTGGTGACAAAATCCAAATGTTCCAGGGCCGAGTCTGCAAACACTGAAAAGTCCGACCAGAGGGGAACCGTTGACAGCCGATCGTCTAAAAAAGCCAGCATCTTATTCCAGCGAATTCGGGTCGTCGTTTGGGAAGCAGAGATGGCCCCATCCTGGCTGGCATCAAACACAACCCCCTGATCAAACTGATAAGACCGATCGCATAATCGCAAAATGCAGCCGCGTTTAGGCAGGTGCAAATCCATCATTTGAGCAAAATCCTGGGTTTGTTCTTTCCGCTTCAGCTTGTTGAACGCCCCTAAATCCACAACGTCTTCAAAAATGGGGAGTGATCCTGCTACCCGATTTGCCACCTCTGACCAATGAAAGCTGAGTGCCCCCAACTCATCCGCTTCATTCTGGCAAATCACCTTCACTTGCGGGGAAGCCGCCTCAAAAGATTGCACCCGAAACACCCGGATCTTTTGAACTGCCTCCAGCGATGCACAAAAGGCAGGCATTCCGACTCGACGCAGGGCTTGCGTATATCCCTGAATTTCGCCCAACGCACCCACCCGGTATAGCTTCCAACCTCGACTAGGCAAAATGAGTCGAGCCGTATAAGCATCCAAATTCATCACCTGAGCAAAACTTTGGGCAACAGACTGACGCGCTTCCGGGGCGATCGGCTCCAGCACCAAGAAGCCAGTTCCCGTATTCGCTGCCTGTGCCACTGAAGTCGGTAGATTCGCCGTCCTTTGAGCTACCTGCAAGCGTTGCAACCCTTCTCGCGCCTGACTCACCAGTTTAGGATTCGTTGTGTTCTGTAAAACAAACCGATACGCTGTTGCCGCCGCCTGCCCCTTTCCAGCCGCCTCCTGAAGCCGTCCCGCAAACAACCTCACCCAGAGACTATCAGGAGAGGACTGCTGAAGTTGTTTTAACAGTTGAGCAGCAGTTTTATAGTCTTTGCGATCGAGGGCGGCGGCGATTTCTTCAATCATAGAGCGGGAGTAGAGAGTGAGCAGAGACGCGAAATTTTACGCCTGTATGGAAGGAAAGATCAAAGGCTCAGAAAAAGATCAAAGGCTCAGAATATGGGGATTCGAGGAAAGCGTCAGTTGCAATCCAAAATCTCAAATCCAACACCTTTATCTTTTTTCTTTTCTATCCTTCCCTATTAGCCTACCGATCGCGACGGGGTTCTGCCTCAACCTTAACTTTTTATTACCAGAAAATTCTGGCGATCGATGATGACCCCTGCTATTTGCGATTGCCTGGATTTATTTATTTTGGAGCCACTTACAATGACAAATTCTGTGGCAAATTCTGCAATAGCTGGGGAGATTGCCACAGCAAATATCCAATCAAGCCAAATATTAATGTAATGGCAACGGTTAGCCCAAAGCTAAGGCACAGGAGTAAACCATCTGCCTCCAGGGTTGCCACGGCAAACAATAAAATTCCAACGGTAGGAATGGGGTTCGTGAAGGGAATCGGAGCCATCAGCAGCACAGTAAGCCACGCAATGCAAACACCACTCATTTGCCAGATGTGCGGATTCGCCGTCAGCCGCATCCACCGGGGGCGGGCAATTTTCTCTAAAAGTCTGGTGACTCGATTCAGGTTTTGCAGCAGTTGCAAAATAAACTGTCTGGGAAATTGAAATCTGGCAACTCGTTTGGGCAACCAGGGCGATCGCCGACCGATCGCCATTTGCAGGGAAAGGAGTAAACACCCAGAACCTAAGATAGTTGAGAATCCAGGTGGCATTGGAAACAGAAAGGGCAAGACGAGCAAACCGATGACTAAGCTAAAGCCTCGTTCCGATGTTTCTGCCAAAACATCTTCCAGGGTCAACGGCTGCTGCGCTAGTTTTTCCAATAACGTTTTGATGTCTTGGGAAAATCGGAGGTGCATAAACGATTTGAAAGAGTTGGGTAAAACGATGAGATTAATGGGCTGATCAACTGTCAAATCTTTCTCTTGCCTAAACCTTTCACCAGGGAATCACACTGACTGGTTCAATTTGAATCTTCCTATTGCGTTCGGGCTTGATGCCAGCGAATCACCAGCTTTTCAGCTTCAATCCAAATGAAAACAATGGCACTGCAACCCACACACACCATCAACTCTTGCAGGGTCAGATAATGGGTTCCAAAGAAACGCTGCAAGGGTTCAACATAAATGAGCAAGATCTGCAAAATTGTTGTTAAAACCACGGAGAGGAGAAGAGCCGGATTTGAAAAAGGATTAATTTCCACAAACAGGCGGCTATTTGAGCGAATGGCAAGGGCATGGCCCATTTGCGCTAAGCAAAGCGTTGTGAACACCATTGTTTTCCATCGATCGCCATCCAACGTACCGCCTGCGGTGTATTGCTGCGTGTAACCATATGCCCATGCCATCAAAAGAATAGAGACGATTGCCAAAATGATGCCAATCCGAATCATATAAAGCCCTAAACCGCGAGCAAAAATGCTTTCTTTCGGATCTTTGGGCGGTTGTTTCATGGCACTGGCTCGCCCCGGTTCCACCGCCAGGGCAAGGGCGGGCAACCCATCGGTGACTAAATTCATCCAAAGGATTTGCAACGGTGATAATGGAACACCCCCTAGCCCTAAC
>PVWD01000388.1 GCA_003003615.1 filamentous cyanobacterium CCP2
CGTTTGGTGAGTAGGTTCAAGGCAGATTGAACGTAATAAGGAGTGCTGTGGAACACACCTTTAAGCGTCAGTTCGCAGTAGTGAAGCTGCTCTGTGCTGACGGTAATCTTTGTATCGCGAGGACAGCCGCCAAATAAATTAACCGTTGCTCCCGGACGGGCACAAGCAATCGCCATTTCCCACACCGCAGGCGCACCCGTTGCTTCGACAACGACATCGGCTCCCCAACCATCGGTTAAAGATTTGACGGTTGCCGGAATATCCACCTGGCGATGATGAAACGTTTTTGCTACACCAAACTGTTCACCAATTTGAAGCCGTTGCTCACTGCCGCCACACAAAAAAACCTCTGCCCCCAGCCGCACCAACTCACCCGCAAACATTAAACCGATCGCCCCATCCCCCAACACCGCCACCCGATCGCCAGGTTTCACGTTTGAGCGAGCCGCTCCATGCAAAACGCAGGCCAGTGGTTCAGTCATGGCGGCCAACTCCGTCGGCAGTTCCTCTGGAATGTGATACAGATTGTGTTTAACGATTTGGGCAGGAATTTTCAGGTATTCCGCAAACGTGCCATTGTTAAAACTGAGGTCAGTACAGAGCGAATATTCCTGCTTTTGGCAAAAGAAACAGGTCATACAAGGGGCCGAATTGTTTGCCACCACCCGATCGCCCACCTGCCAACCTTTTACCCCAGAGCCGATCGCCACAATTTGCCCAGCCCCTTCATGCCCGAAGAGAATAGGCGGTTTCAGCATCCGGGCATGTCCTCCCCTACGCCATACCTTCAGGTCTGTGCCACAGGTGGTTGCGGCTTCCACGCGAATCACCACTTCACCTGCATCGGCGATCGGCTCGGCAACATGTTCTAGTCGCAAATCTTCTTTGCCGTACAGTACTGCTGCTAACACGGCGTTTTCCCCTTAATCCTAAATTTTCTGATTGTACGATCTTGCCTTACCCCTCTTGCCGTCCCGCCTGACACAAGCCCTCAAACGCGCTAAAACAACTCAGCAGCAAATCTTGGTTTAAGGAATTGTATTTGGTTTGTCCTTCCCGACGGATCTGGAGCAGACCTGCCTCAGCCAAGGTTTTGGAGTGGTGACAAAACAGAGCGAGGCTGATCCCCACCTGTGTGGCAATTTCAGAGCCGCTGAGTTCACCCTGGGTGGCCAGCAGTTCCACAATGCGGAGGCGGGTTGGGTCAGAAAGGGCGGCAAACAGTTTAGCGCGTTGCTCCGTGTCGCTTGTTGGCGAGGGATTGGTTGTTCCTTTAGGGATTGATTGAGTAGAAGTATCAGTCATTTTTTTAAAAATTGAATCATCAAACGGTCTGGGTCACTAACTAGATCATTCAGCAGTTGCAGCTTCTTTAGCTTATGCTGACACAAAAACTAAAACAGTTAAATAACCACTTGACTATTTCAATGTATCTTATTACTATTTTAGTTAAATGGTTGTTTAACCACGTAACCAAGAAAACCTTAGATGCTGCGTTAAACAAACCATGTTGTTCGGAATTCGCCCTGCACCCTCTACAAGTTTAAATTTAAGGAGTTGGCGATGACTCATCTTATAACGTTGACCGATGAAACTTTTGCACAGGAAGTCCTCAACAGCGATGTACCTGTGTTGGTGGATTTTTGGGCAGCTTGGTGTGGCCCCTGTCGCCTCATTGCGCCGATCGTGGAAACTTTGAGCCTTGAGTTTGCCGGACGAGCCAAAGTTGCTAAGCTCGATGTCGATCGATATTCTGCAATTGCTTCGCGTTACCACATTAGTGCAATTCCAACACTTTTGATTTTTCAAAATGGAAAAGTTGTGGATGAAGTGGTTGGGGTGGTTTCCCAACGTGAATTAGCCGATCGCTTGGATGCAGTTTTAGAACGGGGCAATCGAGCAACAACGCAAGCCGCATAAACCATAACGCGGGATAGTGTTCTTCCGGATTCAATCGGCAAAGCACTTATCTTGCGGAACGATCGCAAATTGACTTCTTATGTCCTGGGAATTTTAGATTTTAGGTGAAAGAATCAATGACAGTTAACCCTTTACTTTCCTCTGTCCAGGTGGGACGCTACACCTTACCCAATCGGCTAGTGATGGCTCCCCTAACCAGAAACCGGGCCGGAGCCGGAAATGTCCCCCGGCAGCTCAATGCCACCTACTATGCCCAACGAGCTTCAGCAGGACTGCTCATCACAGAAGCGACTCAGGTTTCACCGCAAGGGGTTGGCTATCCTGCAACACCAGGAATTCATTCGCCAGAGCAGGTGGAAGGTTGGAAACTGGTGACAAAAGCCGTTCATGATCGCGGTGGAAAAATCTTCTTGCAACTGTGGCATGTGGGACGAGTTTCCCATCCTTCGTTACAGCCCGATGGAGCATTGCCCGTAGCTCCCAGTGCCATCGCTCCGCAGGGGGAAGCTTCAACTTATGAAGGACAAAAGCCGTTTGTCACGCCGCGGGCCCTGGAAACTGAAGAAATTCCTGGCATTGTGGAGCAATACCGCCAAGGGGCTAAGAATGCTCTGGAAGCTGGATTTGACGGTGTAGAAATCCATGGTGCGAACGGGTATTTGCTAGACCAATTTCTGCGGGATGGTTCTAATCAGCGCACCGACACATATGGTGGGTCGATCGAAAACCGGGCCCGCTTGCTGCTGGAAGTGATTGATGCAGTTGTGGAAGTTTGGGGAGCCGATCGCGTTGGTTTGCGCCTGTCGCCAAGCGGCACATTCAACAGCATGTCTGACTCTAATCCTCAAGCTTTATTCACCTATGTGGTAGGGGAACTGAATCAGCGCAACTTGGCTTATCTACATTTAGTAGAACCCAGAGAAGATAACGGCGCACCCGAAGGACAAGATTTGTCATCCCACTTCTTCCGCTCGATTTATCGCGGTGTCATCATCGCTGCTGGGGGATACGATCGTCAATTGGCAGAAGAAACGATCGCCAAAGGGGATGCTGACTTGATTGCTTTTGGTCGTTGGTATATCTCGAATCCTGACCTGGTAGAGCGATTTGCGAATAATGCTCCTCTAAATCCATACGATCGATCCACTTTCTACGGTGGAGATGAGCGCGGATACACCGATTACCCAACTTTAGATCTGCAAACTGCATAATCTAAATCTTTTATCTGTCAAGAACCGATCGCATTGCTTAGCATTTCGGTAGTTAAACTAAACACAAGCTCAAGCACAGTTTTTCATCCTCTTTGGTTCTTTCCAAGTTAGGTTAAGCAAATGGGCTAAAGCATTGCTTTATCTGTTTGTCTAACCTTAAAAAAGAACTCAAGAGGATTTTTCTTTTCTTTAAATAGGAATGCAGAATGCATCTTAAAAATCTGCATTTTTGAATCTATGCGTCTATCTCAAGCAAATCTAAATCATTCACTGATTCGTTCTTTTCTGGGCTTCGTGATTATCTACACAGAATATGCGCGGAGATCTCGGTTATCTTCATCGTAACTTTACGAAAACCCCTAGGCGGCATTTCTATAATCTCTGTATAGCGGAACCGTGGAATTACCGAGGCACCCCGAAAGAGGCTATCTGTTATGAAAACATTGTACAGAGATTGTCAGGAAGAGACCAGCGTGCAGCCAAACCAGAAAGCTTGTACTGACGTGCCTGCGTGGGTTAGCTTGATGGGAATTGCGTGGCTTTACGGACTCCTGCAAAAGTCTGAAGTTTTTGCTAAAGACAAGGCAGCCCGTTAGCCAGAAGGTATTCTCTAATACTTATTGCTCACCAGCCTTTGAATGATTTCCAGACAGAGTTGGTTAACGTTTTTCAAAACTAAGTGTGCTCCTGCCTGCATCAACCGTTGGCGATAGGTATCTGCATACTCCTCTGAATTCCAGGTGTGGGGCGGTAGGATGCCAACTCCAAACCATTGGCGTGTGGGTTCAACGATTTTGGCTTGCTCCGCCGTTTGTATGTCGGCAACGGTGTCTCCAACATAAATTACTGGAGCAGGTGAAACGGTTGACATGCTTTGCTCTAGGTGATGCACAATTTGGATGAGTCCGGTAGGGTCGGGTTTGCCAGGAGCATCTTCCATGGACACCAAGGCAGGAGATTCTAAACCCAATCGACGTTCTAAAACGTAGGTTGCTGAACCTCTGGTTGCTCCACTAAAAAAGCCCCAATGCACTCCCGATTGGGTTAATTCAGCTAAATATTGAGGCTGCATGAGGAGTGGCTCTTGGGTGATGTAACCTGTCCAACTGTCTGGATCTTCTGGATCGTTGCCGCGATATTGCCGTTGAAAGAAGCCAACGATCGCCTCGTAGTCCAGTCCCAAGCTCGATCGCTCCTGCCCTTGCGCCTCAAAATATCGATAAATCATTTCCCTGGAAGCTTCCCAGTCATTATTCCAAATACCTTCTGCTTTCAAGGTGTCAATGTCAGTTTGAGCCGGACGATAGGCTCCTTGAGTGAACTGTTCCACTGTGTCTGCCAACGCTCGACGATAGGAACCGCCCACATCCCGCACCACCCCATCAATATCAAACACGACGATCGGATTTGCTGTGCTGGAATTTGCTGTATTAGAATTTGCTGTGCTGGAATCAGGCTGAGGGAATTGAGGCTGCACCGGGTTTCTTTCTCCTGTCGATCGAACAAATTCAGTAAAATGGCTCCTCCGAAGAGGGATGAGCTATTATAGAGGATTGTAAAGTTAGCAAGATAGTACGAACTAGCGAGGAGGTTTGTTTGGCGAAGTTCATTCTGAAAGTACTGTGGTTAGAAGAAAATGTTGCCTTAGCCGTTGACCAAGTTGTGGGGAAGGGAACTAGCCCCCTCACCTCTTACTTTTTCTGGCCCCGCAATGATGCATGGGAGCAGCTTAAGTCAGAGCTTGAAGCAAAGCATTGGATCTCTGAGGTCGATCGCATTGAGCTACTCAACAAGGCAACAGAAGTAATCAACTACTGGCAGGAAGAAGGCAAGCGGCAACCGATGGCAGAAGCGCAAGCCAAGTTCCCAGAGGTGGCTTTCACGGGTAGCAATTAAGCCGCAGTACGCGCATCAGGAATACTTAGGATTGTGGATTAAATAACCTGTCATTATTTTGCCTTATTGACTGGGCGGGCAAGATGCCCACCCCACAAGAATTTCAGGTTATTAAATTTGTATTCCTTAGACACTGTCTCTTATACACATCT
>PVWD01000389.1 GCA_003003615.1 filamentous cyanobacterium CCP2
GGTGCTGGTCACCCAGTTGCAGAACTGCGCCCACAGACTTGCGCTTTCGCGTCTCTGTAAGGTCGTTGTCATAATCTTAATGAGTGCTTAAACTACAGAAGTTCAGATGATTTATGTATGTGAGTCCGTGTTACGAACTTGTTACGCATATTAGCAAATTGTTAACGAATGTGAACGGTTTTCAGGATTAGAAAAACTGACTAAATGCATAAGTAAATCTAATAAGTTAAGATTGTAGGGTAAAGAGAGATCGTGAATTCAGTTGCCCTAAGCTGGCTATACTATGCACTAGCTCAGTCGTTTTAGGGAAACGCTCGTGCTAATGAATAAGACGCTAGATGAGTCACTTTCCGTTGAGTTGGCAAAGCAGGTCAACAGCCAAGCGCAAGATTCTTTTGCAAATGCCTACAATGCTGCCCTGGTGACAGAAGGGGCTGCCTATGTCCAAGGGTTTCTGGCCCTTTCGGGAAGACCCTATGTTCCGATTGAGCATAGTTGGATCGAGGTAGACGATCGCATCATTGACCCCACTCTGCCCCATCTTCACCGTAAGTCCGAGGAGCTTTATTATTTTCCGGCTCAGCGTCTCACTGTAAAGCAGTTGCAGTCTGCTGTTGAGGAAGCCAAAGAAGACTACCCAGAAGATGATCCCCTACCGATTTATGGAGATGCTCCCTATGAATACTACGGTGAAGTGATGCTGGGCGGCAAAGAATATTTGGATGCCTATCATGCGGCTGAAGCGAAATGTAAGGAGCTAAACCAGCAAATTGCTGATCAGAATTAATCGAAAATCCAAATGAGGAAACTATATTTCTTGATTCCCGGAACGACGGGTCGGTTTGCCTGTGGCGGTTTGTGGGCAGAGTTGAAGACGCTCCGTTTAGCTCAGCAAATTTGTCTGGCAGAAGCCGTGACCTATCGGCAGCGAGAGGCAGATAAGCCATTTTTGGAAGATGTTCTGAAGCAGCCCGATCTGGAGAATGCCATTTTTGTGGTGAGTTGGGGATTTGATGTGCCAAAGCTGGTGAAAAAGTTGAAATCACTCCAGGTGGTCTATCATGCCCACAGTGCAAACTATGGGTTTAAATTGCCTGCTGCCATTCCGATTATTACTGTTAGTCGCCATACGCTCGGATATTGGGGGCAGGTGTCTCCCCACTCGCTGATCTATTATTTGCCGAATCAAATTTCAGATGAGTTCCACGATTGCCATTTAGACCGTGACATTGACGTGTTGGTGCAAGCCCGGAAGTCTTCCGACTATTTATTAAAAGAACTGATTCCTGCCCTACGATCGCGCTGTAAGGTGAATCTGATTGATTCCTTCGTGGAAGATTTACCAGGGTTATTTAACCGATCGCGCCTTTATCTTTATGATTCAGCTCAGTACTGGGCAGAACAGGGTGTAACAGAAGGATTTGGGCTACAACCAATGGAAGCTTTAGCCTGCGGTTGTCAGGTTTTTTCCAGTGTAAATGGCGGGCTATCAGACTATCTAGATCCAGGGTTTAATTGCTATAAGATTGCCGGTTACTCCAAAGCGTATGATGTGCAGAGAATTCTGCGAGCATTAGAATCTCCTAATGTTGAACCATTACCAGAATCTTTCTTTGCAGAGTATCGGACTGAGAACATTCTGCAACGCCTGAATGTCATCTTGAATGATCTAAACCAGTTTTTTGACTTTAAGCAGGAACAGGATAAACCGATCGAACCCCTAACTAAAATGCGGTTAACTAGACTGAAGATGAAGCGAAATTGGAACAAGTTGAAGAAACGGTTAGGATGAAAGCTTGCTGCGATGAATTGCTAGTAAGGGCTTAGGAAGGACATAAAGCCAAGAGAATCTTAAGCCATGAACCAGTTGAATGCATTGCGAACGATCGACTGAGGAATCGTATGTGATCCGTCGAATTCCTGGTAGACGACCTGATAACCGGCCGCTTGCAGTTGTGGGACAATACGACGGCTACAGTGATCGATGGGTAAAACGTTATCCCATTTGCCATGGGAGATAAATATTTGAGGGGCACCAATTTGGTCTGCTGGTGCTAGGAATCCTGGCGAGAATGAAATAATGTGAGTGAACAAATCACCGTTCGTCAAGCCTGCTGAAAGGGCATAGGAAGCACCATCGGAAAACCCAGCGATCGCGATGTGGGTTGGGTCGATCGCATAGCGAGTGAAGGTTTGTGCAAGTGCTTGATCAATGAAGGTAATGTCGGAACCGTATTGATCAAGAATTATGTCCCACGTTTCCCGTCTCGAATCTACCGCTAATAAAATTGCCCCTATGGGTGCAGCAAAGCCTTCAATTAAGCCGAGCGCGCCTTCAGCGTCACCCCCTGCTCCATGTAGCATCAAAATCAGAGGGGCTGGATGTCCTGCTTGGTAGTTTACAGGCACGTAGAGTAATCCGTCTCGTTGGGTATCCAGTCCCAAAGGTAGAAGACCAGATGCTCCGCGTTCAACAGGGAGATCTGGGCGAGAGCTTAATTGTCCCATAGCACCTGGGATCTGCTTTAACCTTCTCATGTTCGATAAGACTTATTGAGAACAAAAGGGCGATTTACGTATCGCCCCTACTTCTATCTAACGGGATTCCGTTCCTTGGTTGGGAAGACCCGGACGGGTAACAGCACCCCCTGGTGCTTCGGCTTCAGCACCTTCGCGGACATCAGTACCGGACTCCTGCCCCGTCATCCGATATCTTTCATCCAGAGGAGTGTTGCCTTCATCCGTCGTTGGAATTTCAGTTTCGGTTCCAGGGTTGTCTTCAGGGTTGTATTGAGCATTCTCCTGACGATCGTCTTCAGACTTATCATGGGTCATGGGTTGTTCTCCTTGAAGTACGGAAAGAATCGTATTTGATGTTCTGCTTGAATCTTGCAATTTTGCGTTTTATCCTAATATCCTGCCCTGTTCAATTCAGTTAGGCTTAGTGTGCAACTGTCCCTTAATGGCTGCTGGTTCTTCTAACGATTTAGGAAGAGATTTTTCGGCTTTGTGGAAAACGTTGACTGGAGATCTTTGAACTGAGACTTCGGCTTTTATAGCAATGCAAAAATTGATTAAGACAGTTCACATTTCAGTTGCCTGATATAGTTCTGACCTTTCCATCTGTTGCCATAGTTCACATTTAAGAAGTGCCAGTTCGATATTTAGCCGACAAACAATTGAGGTCAAAAGCAAGTAAACTTCAGCCGTAAACTCGTTATCTATTCATTTACGTTCAATCAGTTATTTAATGCTGCTAAGTTTGAAATAGCAGGGATATAGACGATCGAAATTCCTCAACTCAATTTCCTAAATTGTTTTTTGAAAGAGTGAATCTCTATCCAAGTTTTCCTTTTAAAGGAAATTAAAAGAGACGATCATTTTTCAATTGTTGTCATTTCCACAGTAGCGAACTATCGTTCCAATCAACTCTTCATCTGGATAGAAAAGGGCGGTGTTGCTCAATGATGGGATGAATTTTTAGAGACATTGCGCTGCCCCATACGGCCAACCTTAAAATGGCGTGTTTCTATCTTTATTCAGTAACGTCTGCTCCCTTGTAGAACTACTGAGGCGAAATGTGATCTACGCGAAAAGTTTTGTTGGCTACATTTTCAGGATATGACTTTGGGCGGGCAAGATGCCCACCCCACGAGAATAGTTGAGAACGATTAGTGCAGTCTCGCTTTTTGCAACATGGCTTTTAGTTTTGGCTGCACATGGCAATTAGAGACATGACCTCGCTGCGGCTAAGCTTTTCTTTGCCTTCAATGAGAGCATCCAAAGTGGCATGGGCCAGAGCCAGGGGAATGCGGCAAAAGTCCAGGGCAGGGCCATCGGGCAATCCGGCGGTGTAGGCATCTGCAAGGGCAAGATTACGCTGGGCATAGCTGTGCATTTGGGCAGCCCCCCAACCGTCTGGGTAGAAGTTGACCCCCCGATCGAGGTCATCCGTGTGGTTTCGCAGAATATTCACCGCTTGCAAGCCTCGTCCAAACCCAAGGGCTTCAGTCCGACTCGTTTGAGTACCGTCATACCAGGCCCACAAGTCCGACAACATTAAGCCGACAGCACCCGCCACGCTGAACGTGTAGCGATCGAGATCGGATTCGGTTTGAATTCTCCAATTTATATCAGCCCAGTTGGCCATCCGATCAGACATAGCGGCAGTTGCATCCCAAATCCGAGGGGCGATCGTGCCAGGAGCCAGTAAGGCCCATTCTCGAACCCGCAATGACACTTCAGGTAAAACATCCTGGTGGGGTTTTAATTCTGCTTCAAAGGCATCCACCGAAAAGCCATTAACCCCGGTTTGCATCGTTTGGCTAATCGATCGCAAAATTTTCGCCTTTGTTGCATTGTCCAATTCAGGATGGTCTTCCACTTCATCGATCGCCCGCATACATAGATATGCCGAAGCTACTGCCTCTTGCAATCCTCGCGGCAACCGACTAATCGGAATATAAAATGTCCGACTTGTCTCTTTGAGAATCTCTAGGGCATCTCTGTATAAGTCCATATATTGCACTCCTCATCAACACTTAACTAAAACGCCTGGCTGATAGTTTTACGCAAACCTTCAATAAAATCTGTTATTGAAGGTGATGAATTGAAAATCCTCCTACACCGTACAAGGAAGTGTGACATTTGTCGTATTGCGTTGTGTCGCTTTGGTTTTCTCGGTATATGGCTCGGATGGCGGCTAGATAAGTTTGCAATAGACAAGCTGTGATCACAACGCGACAAATTGTGATCACAATGGGCGATTACGACAGACGAGACTGAATCGATCGATACCGTCCCAGCGCAGTTAGTGGGAAATGTTGGCGATAGAGATGGTAATTCAGATAGAAATGACAGGGAAATCCGGTGCCTGTAAATTCGACTTCATGCCAATATCCATCTGCGGTTTGAGTGGTTAGTAAATATTGGACTCCTGCTTGAATGGCAGTGGCTGCATATTCCCCGATCGCATCTCCGGCTGCCATCAGCCCAATCAAGGCCCATGCTGTTTGAGAGGCGGTGCTTACCCCCTGTCCCTTCAACGATCGATCGTTATAGCTGCGACAGGTTTCCCCCCATCCTCCATCTGGGTTTTGACAACTCATTAGCCAAGCTGCTCCCCGCTCAATTGCCGATCGATATTGCTGCGGAGCCACCAGAGACAAAGCAGATAACGCTCCACTAGTGCCATAGATGTAATTCACCCCCCAGCGTCCAAACCAGCTACCG
>PVWD01000096.1 GCA_003003615.1 filamentous cyanobacterium CCP2
GTTTTGGTCAACGGCGATCGAGGCTGAACTGGAATACCGAATTAACTTCATCATTGCCACCCTCACCAGTTTAGGGAGTTTGTCTGGCAGCCTATTTGCCCTGTTTTTGTTCTATCAGGGGGGCTATACGTTTCAGGGTTGGAGCTGGCAGGAAGCGTTAGTGGTGTTGGGCGTGTTCACGCTGCTGCAAGGATTTTCTGCGACGTTTCTGGCTCCTAACCTGAATCAAATCGTGCGACAGGTGCAGCTTGGCACCCTGGATTTTGTCTTGCTCAAGCCGATCAGCTCTCAGTTCTGGCTTTCAACTCGCACCGTTTCCCCATGGGGCTTACCCGATCTGATTTTTGGGATGGCAATCATCGGCTATGCTGGCTCCCAGCTTGGCATTACTTTAAATGCGTATCTCTTGGCTTTGGTGCCGCTTCTGTTTGGACTTCTCAGCCTCTATAGCCTCTGGTTCATGCTGGGGGCAACGAGTATTTGGTTTGTCAAAATCTATAACGTGACTGAGGTTTTACGGGGGTTGCTGGAGGCGGGACGGTTCCCGATGGCGGCTTACCCGATCGCCTATCGGTTTTTCTTCACGTTTATCGTGCCCGTGGCGTTTCTAACAACGATCCCGGCAGAAGTTCTGTTAGCGCGATCGGAGCTTGCCTGGATTGCTGGAGCAGGCTTGCTGGCGATCGGGTTGATGATTGTTGCCCATTACTTTTGGCGGTTTGCCCTACGGTTTTATACGAGTGCATCCAGCTAGGAGCATGGCTAAATCATTTGGGCAATTTTTCGGAATTGGCTGGGCGGGCAAGATGCCCACCCCACAAGAATTCTGGTTGATGGTTTCGATTAACCTAATCGCTTTTCCAGGTATTGCCCAATCATCTGCTGTTCACCCGCCCGTGAGATGATGGTTTGGCGTGTTCGGTACTGTTGCCCAATCAGCTTCAATTCCTCTTCAAACACTGAGCCTTTATATTCGGTTCGCAGGCACAGCGTTTCAGGATTGGTGAAGACAAACTGGGCGGTAACGGGTTGGGTGGTGGCAAAACCTCGATCGCGGTAAAGAA
Organism: filamentous cyanobacterium CCP2; assembly: GCA_003003615.1. GTDB lineage: Bacteria > Cyanobacteriota > Cyanobacteriia > Elainellales > Elainellaceae > Egbenema. Next base: position 1,065 of record PVWD01000096.1, read on the forward strand.
TATTTCCCTTCGCGCCAAACAGGGTTAAGCCCTTAGACTGCTTCTTTCCCGATACCGAATCCTGGCTATTCCACGTTACCTCGGCTCCGCAGGTCATGATCGTTTCATCTGCAATGTGGTGGAGTCTTGCCAGTTCCCGAAGTTCTTCACAGCCTTGTGTCAGGAAGCGAATGGAGAGTTGGCTGACCATTTCCTTCGTTTCGCCATCGGGCAGCGTGTAGTATCGACGTTCCGATCGCCATTGCCCTGCCGATCGCTGAAAAAATTCTGCAATGAATGAGTCGGATTCACGGGTAGCCTGGGAAAACGAAAGAGAGAATGTCACCGAAAGATCCTCACGCGAACGAAGGGACAAGCAGACTTTGTGCAGTGCAAACGATAATTTGAGTTATGTGTAACTATTCTTAACACAATTACACCCTACTTATCCACAGACGACTTGCAAAATGCCCCGTTTTCTGGGTCAAATCTTTCAGAAGGCATATGCTCGGTGACGAAGTGAAGGGGCAAAAAGTGAGGAGTAATACCGAGTTTTGAGGAGGAGCAGTTACGACCTTAGAATAAAAAGGCTAGGACAATTCAGGCAAACGAAACAGAACTTACGCAAGCTCTGTTTCATACCTCCAGATTTAGCGTAAGGTGAGTACTGCCCACCCTACAATTGAAGGCTTTGCGTAAGTCTTGCGAAACTGGAAACGTAAGCTTTAAATACGAACTTGTCCTACTTGTCCTAACTTTTTTTGCTGCTTAAAGTTTCGATCGTCCTGTACTCCCCCGCTTGATCATGCAAAGCCTGATTAACTTTTTTCTGGGTCGTCCTTCAGAGCAGGTTAAAGCCAATATTGAAATCTACACTTGGCAAACTTGCCCCTACTGCATTCGAGCAAAAATGCTGCTGCGCTGGAGAGGGACCCCGTTCACGGAATATAAAATTGATGGAGATGGGGCTGCCAGGGTCAGAATGGCTCAACGGGCAAATGGACGGCGCACAGTTCCTCAGATTTTTATCAACAATCAACACATTGGCGGCTGCGATGATCTGTATGCACTCGATCGGCAGGGGAAATTAGAGGTGCTGTTGCAGGAGGGGAGTGGGGAATAGAGACGTGAAATTTTATGTCTGTACAGGAATGGGGAGTGGATTTTTCCTAGCTTTGCTGATTATTGCTGCAACCGATCGCCAGTCCTAGAAGAGCAAGATAAAATCTGCATAAGCAGGGAAGCTGAATCAGGCGACCTCATTCTTAGCGGGTGAGCATTTTGCCTGTCTAATTTGATAGTCCTGGGCAACCCAATTTTTGTGGAATGAGCATTTTGTGTCCAGTCTGCCAAAGACATCATCCTCACAGGGAATGCCTTTCACTTCTTCCTGCTTGGTCTGTGTCGAATTCTCCTCACATCTTATGAATATTCACCTCAATGGGTCGGCCCGTCGGTTGGGAATGATTGCCGCTGTTGCAACTGCGCTTATCGGTGCGATCGTCCCTCTTTCTGCTTTGGCAGTGGAAACAAATCCAGTGAAGGACGATGGATTGTGGTTGGCTCAAACAGAACCTGACCAATCTAGCCCAGCTCTTCCTTACCTTCGGCGAGGATTGATTCTGGCTCGGACTGGAGACTTCCAGCAGGCGATCGAACAGTTTAATCAGGCGATCGAACTTGATCCGGAGCTTGGTGTTGCTTACGGCAATCGAGGGTTTACCCGTGCTGCCATTGGTGACAATCAAGGAGCGATCGAAGATTTTTCTCGCGCCATTGAGCTAAATCCAGAGGATGCCATTATGTTTGCCAGTCGGGGAATTACCTATGCGGAAATGGGCGATCCGGAAACGGCTCTGGTAGACCTCGATCGAGCCATTGAACTGAATCCAGAATTTCCGCCCACCTACTACAACCGGGGGCTGGTTCGGGCTGAAGTAGAAGATTCCGAGGGTGCGATCGAGGATTTGACAACCGCGATTGAACTGGACGGTGACTTTGCCCAAGCCTATGATGCCCGCGGCACGGTGCGATCGGAGCTAGGAGATACAGAAGGGGCGATCGAAGACTTGGAAACAGCCGCCAACTTATTCCAATCACAGGGCAATACCACAGAGTACCGCGAAACAATGGAAGCATTAGAACAGCTAAGAGAAGCCGAATAATTGCTCGATCGAATTGAATTCAATTCTTGCAACAAACTGGCTCCAACTTCTTGTGGGGTGGGCATCTTGTCCGCCCAGTTCAACAGCAATAGACAGAACGGATCGGACACTTTCCGCATTCCCAATTCATTGAACTCAGCTCCCTCAAACTGTCCTAACCCATCATCCGTTGCCACATGGCACTTCCCTCTATTCCTCCCCCCTTCATCGATCATCCAGAGTATTTAAAGCACTACCACTGGATGAAACAAGCGATCGAGTTGGCAGAATCGGCAGGGGCGGCAGGGGAAGTACCTGTCGGAGCAGTCATTGTGAATGCGGAGAATGAACCCATTGCAGTTGGCGAAAATCGGCGGGAGCGAGATCATGATCCAACGGCTCATGCGGAGGTGGTGGCTTTGCGATCGGCAGGGAAAACGCTGGGCACATGGCACTTAGAGCAATGTACGCTGTATGTGACGCTGGAACCTTGTCCGATGTGTGCCGGGGCGATCGTCCTGTCGCGGTTGGGAAAGCTCGTTTATGGAGCCGATGATCCGAAGGCAGGAGCCATCCGCACGGTTGCCAATCTACCAGATAGTCCCTGTTCTAATCACCGCTTGCCTGTGGTGGGCGGCATCTTAGAAGCAACTTGTCGGCAACAGTTACAAGACTGGTTTAGGCAACGACGAGGGTGATCGGATGCGCTTTAAAGCTGATTGAAGGGGGTGAAAAGTCTAATCAATCGCCAGATTTTTCCCTGTAGCGGGATCAAATACGGCAAGCTGGCTTAACTCTAAATGCAATGGCAACCGATCGCCCACCGCAGGACGCACTGCTGGAGACACTTGCAGATTGATGACGGGAGCATGTTCTCGGCTTTCGGCGGGTAAAAGCGATCGAATTAAAATTTCCCGTCCGAGGGGTTCAATCACCGCTGCTTCGGTCATTAAATGGCGCGGAAATGCATCAGAGGCAATCTGAATCTGTTCAGGACGAATGCCCAGATTAAATCGCTGACCGGATTGGGGGTGTAGCCGTTGCTGTAAATGCTCTGGGCAGGGTAGGGTTTGTCCAGCAACTTGAAAAGCAGAACCATTGTAGAGGGCAGGAAACACATTCATGGGCGGGCTGCCTAAAAACGTTGCCACCATTTGATTCACTGGCTGAGCGTAGATCGTTTGCGGATCGCCAATCTGCTGGATTTTGCCCTGATCCAGCACCACAATTTGATCAGCCAGCGTCATGGCTTCTACCTGGTCATGGGTAACGTAGATCGTCGTTACGCCGAGTCGCTGGTGCAGTTGTTTCAGTTCGGCTCTTGTATCGTCCCGCAGTTGGGCATCCAGGTTAGACAAGGGTTCATCTAGCAAAAAGGCTTGGGGCTGACGGGCGATCGCTCTTCCCAAGGCCACTCGCTGCTGCTGCCCACCCGAAAGCTGACGCGGTTTGCGATCGAGCAAATGCTGAATGTTAAGCGATTTGGCCACTGTTTCAATGCGAGATTTAATCGTTTTGTGATCAGCCTGCCGCATCCGTAACCCAAATGCCAAATTTTCTGCCACCGTCATATGGGGATACAGGGCATAGTTTTGAAACACCATCGCCACATCCCGCTCACGTGCCGGAACCGCATTCACCAACCGATCGCCAATATACAAACTGCCATCCGTTGCTTTTTCCAGACCCGCGATCGTCCGTAGGATCGTAGACTTGCCACATCCCGATGGGCCAACTAAGACCCAAAATTGTCCATCTGGAATTTCAAAGGTAATATCTTCGATCGCATTGACAGAACCAAATTGCCGCGTGATGCCGTCTAGGTAAACTCTTGCCACAGTGAGAGATTTTGGATTTCAGGTTTTAGCTTTGAGACTGAGGCGAACGCGCCTTGCGATCCCTATTCATTCTGCCCCAAGTTTATTGGATTTTCAGCTTTGTCTCTTCGGGTTGGAACGGTGAAATGGGTTGGAACGGTGAAATTAATCCGTCAAAACATCTTCATGATCTGCATCAATGTATTCCCATTCCAGATTTGGCATTTGCTCAAATGCTTGCCGAAGAGAAGCTTGCCACAGTTGCCGCATTTTTGCCAGATAGGGATCGCCCAACCGCAAACGCAATTGATGCTTAATCAAAAAACTATCAGTTTGATACATTACCAGGTCGATCGGCGGGCCTACAGAAATATTAGATTTCATTGTCGAATCGATCGACAGGAGGGCACACTTTGCCGCTTCCTCTAAAGGCGTATCAAAGGTGAGGGTGCGATCGAGAATTGGTTTGCCATACTTGGTTTCGCCAATTTGCAGGAAAGGCGTTTCGGGCATCGCCTGGATGCAGTTCCCCTGGCTGTAAATCATGTATAACCCTGGTTCCTCTCCCTGCACCTGTCCACCCAGCAGCAGCGTACAGGAATAGTCAATTCCATCTTTTTCCAGCCAGGGGCGTTCCTGCTCCTGCACCCGGCGCATCTTCTGCCCAATGTAGCGGGTGACATCATACAGCGTTGGCAAGGTGTGAATATTTTCGCTCTCCTTGAGCTTCAAGTCCTGATGTAAAGCGTTGATAATTGCTTGAGTGATCGACAAATTGCCTGAGGTTGCCAGTAGCAATACACGCTGCCCCGGATCAGAAAAGTCAAATAGCTTTTGATAGGTCGAAATATAATCAACTCCAGCATTGGTGCGTGAGTCTGCGCCAAGCACTAACCCATGACGGGTAATGATGCCAATACAGTAGGTCATTGGGTCAGGATAGGATGAGAAGGATAAGCGTTTAACCGAGAGCAACTTGATAGAAGACCGTCCGATCGCCCTCAGGTGAGTCTCCAAGTTCAATGCTGAAATCCATTGTAGGCGTAGCCTTCCTGACGAAGACAGTAAATTTGGCGCAATGTTTGCCGATCTGGCGGAATGAGTATCAGCGTTGAGTCGCAAAGATAGGGGTAGAGCAATATGGCAAAAGATGACAACACCATCCGGCTTGACCAATTCCTCAAGTGGGCTGGGGTGGCACAAACAGGCGGTGAAGCCAAGGTTTTGATTCAGTTTGGCGAAGTGGAAGTCAATGGTGAGGTGGAAACCCGTCGCGGTCGAAAGCTGGTAGAGGGCGATCGAGTTTCCTTTGACGGGCAAGCATTCACCGTTACACTAGCCCCGTATTCTGGACAGTATGAATAACCTGAATCGCCCCATCAAACCGAGAACGAGTTGCCACAGCCGCAGGTAGAACTGGCATTGGGGTTATGAAACCGGAAGCCGCCCCCCATTAAGTCTTCGGTGTAGTCCACTGTTAAGCCATCCAGGTGCTTCAAACTGTCTGAAGACACCACAACCTGAACCGCACCGCAGGTAATGACGCAATCCTCAGCGATCGGCGTTTCATCTAGCTCCAAGGTGTAATAAAAATCTGCACATCCCCCCGCTTGAATTCCTAACCGAAATAGGGCTTCCGGTTGAGCACGTTTGGATTTAATGCGGTTCACTTCTGCAATTGCCGCCTGACTGAGATGAATCATGGCTCATTCACGTAATGTTGATTCCTGGAATCCAATGGCTACCCACTGGACAGATACAAAATTTTGCGTCTTTGCCCATTCCCTACATTGCCATGATTTCGTAACCAGCATCAACATATAAAATCTGCCCTGTCATGCCGCTCGACAGATCGCTACACAAGAACGCGGCGGTGTTGCCGACTTCGGTTTGGGTGACGTTGCGCCGAAGAGGAGCCACCTGCTCAACGTGGTTCATCATGTCGTGGAAGCCGCCGATCGCCGAGGATGCCAGCGTGCGAATGGGGCCAGCCGAAATCGCATTGACGCGGATATTGTGTGGCCCCAACTCTGAGGCAAGGTAGCGCACCGTTATTTCCAGGGCTGCCTTTGCTACGCCCATTGTGTTGTAGTTGGGAACAACCCGCACCCCACCCAAGTAGGACATCGTAACAATGCTGCCGCCTTCTGTCATCAAGGGTTTGGCGGCCTTGCCAAGCTGGATCAAAGAATAAGTGCTGATCTCTAAAGACTGGCTGAAATCTTGCCGAGAAACGCTGCTAAATTCCCCGCCCAAGGAATCTTTGCTGGCAAAAGCAAGGCAGTGAATCAAAATGTCTAGCTTGCCCCACTTCTCCTGTATTGCATCAAAGGTTGCCTGAACTTGCTCATCATCTTGCACATTGCATGGCAAAAATAAGGATGGCTGTAATGGCTCAACCAGTTCTGCAACCTTTTTCTCAAAGCGGCCTTTGTCATCTGGCAGGTAAGTTACGCCGAGGTTTGCTCCTGCTTTGTGGAGTTGTTGGGCAATTCCCCAGGCGATCGATCGGTTGTTCGCAATGCCTGTGACCAATGCATTCTTTCCAGTCAAATCCAGCATAGTAGTTTACCCACAGCGATGCTTAGCGAATCAAGGATACTGAAAAACGGGACGGAAGGAAAGGCATGGCAACGGATGAGTAGGTTGAGACAAATTCAGGTTGCTGAAGCTCAAAACGGATGGGTAGGGAGGCAGGAAGACTGAAAAACGGGACGGAAGATGGCAACGGATGAGTAGGTTGAGACAAATTCAGGTTGCTGAAACCTAGAGAATTTCGTAGGGTGGGCATCGCCCACAGATTCAACGGACAAAACTACAGCGTTTTGGTGGGCAATACCCTATAGGAATGCCTTCTCAAATATTGCCGGAGTAATTAAGACAAATTCAGGTTGCTGAAACCTAAAGATGGGTAGGGAGGCAAAAAGACCGATCGCAAAACCAGGCTCAAAGAAGTTTATCTCCCACAAATTGCAACTGATTTTTTTATTTAGAACCAAAACTTCAAACCAGAAAACTCGTATTCCCCCCACCCCGTTTGACCTTGGAAACCCCTAAACATAAAGCTTTTGCTTTTATCCCCCCGGCGATCTCGCTTGATTTCCTGTTTTCACCTCTCAATCCTAAATACTTGTGTAGCCTTTGCTACAAAAAACTCTTTCAAAGTTAAGTTTAGTGATTTAAAGTCAGAGATTTATCACAGACATAGATCATCGCTAGTATGAGTTCGGCAAAATACTATTATGCAGAACAGGTGATCTTGCAGATAGACTGACCGGATAACGCATCGCAATTCACACACACTGGCTAGGAATTAAGGGCATGGTAGTGGCACAAGAGAAACCGTCGTTGGCTAATGTTTTCCGTCAACTTAGTGGTAGTGCCTTCCCGCCTGTAGTGGAAACCTACGAGCGTGGCAAAACCATTTTTTTCCCCGGAGATCCGGCGGAACGGGTCTACTTTCTGCTGAAAGGGGCAGTAAAGCTCTCTAGAGTTTATGAAGCGGGGGAAGAAATTACAGTTGCCCTATTACGCGAGAACAGTGTGTTTGGTGTATTGTCGCTGATTACGGGGCAGAAGGCCGATCGCTTTTACCATGCCGTGGCCTTCACACCAGCCGAGTTGCTTTCCGTGCCGATCGAGCAGGTGGAGAAGGCGTTAAAGGAGAATCCTGATCTGTCGATGATTATGCTTCAGGGGCTTTCATCGCGGATTTTGCAAACCGAAATGATGATTGAAACCCTGGCGCACCGGGATATGGGTTCTCGGTTGGTGAGCTTTTTGCTGATTCTTTGCCGCGACTTTGGCGTTCCCAGCCCCGAAGGAATTACGATCGACCTCAAACTGTCCCATCAGGCCATTGCCGAGGCGATCGGTTCAACCCGCGTTACGGTGACTCGGTTACTGGGCGACCTGAAGCAAGACCAAATGATTTCGATTCACAAAAAGAAGATCACGGTGCATAATCCTGTCACCTTAAGCCAACAATTTACCTAAACCGCTGGGGGATCGCCCTATCCCTATTGCAAGAATTATTCCGAATCCTGACTCACTTTTCTCACCTTGGCTCGGTATAGCAACATTTCCCCCTGGCGATATCCGGTAAACCGCACCTGCACCATTTCTCCCGCTTGGGCAACTCCCTCCATGAGCTGATGGAGTTGTGGATCGTAGGGAATTTCTGCCCCAACTGGAGCGATCGACTCAATGCCCCACGCCTGCATCAACTGTTCGATCGGCCGCATAAAAATTAGGAAGTTTCTGGCTGGAAACTGCGGGTTTTGCTGGGCTGCGTAAACCAAAGTAGGAAATTGCACGAGCCACGATTCTAAAAGCTGGATGGTTGTGCGTTGAAACGATCGTTCTAGGGCTTCTGCTTGTTGGGTGAGTTGGGTTTGCAGGCGATCGTATTCTTGCCGTAGTTGGGCGAGGACAGGGTCAGCAGTTGAGGGAGATTTTTCTTCTTCTATTTCTGCTTCGATCGCCGAAATTGCTGGTGATGGCTCTGCAACGGGTGGCGATGCTTCATCGGGAAAAAAATCTGCTGGCAACTCTGCAAACAGCCTGATTAATTCTGAAAGGGGCACCTTCAACACTTGGCTAAATCGAGCTAAAACCTCCACTCGCATCTGAGCCGCTTTACCGCGTCGTAGTTGTTCAACTTGCCACTCTGAAACGCCTGCCGATCGGCTGAGTGCCCGAAAGCTAGGAATCTCTGCTTGCTGCATTAGCGATCGGAGAGTGGCTGTTTTGTAGGGGCTGATAGGCAAACGCTTACTCAATTCATCACAAAAGCTTACGAAATTCATCAACCGTCAAACCAGCATCCTGGACGATTCCGCCCATCGTAAATGCCTTAATGGGGTTGTGTCTCGGAATAGTGACTTGGCGAATTCCATTGCTCATCACAATATGTTTCCCTTAGCGAATAATCTGAAATCCAGCTTTTTCCAGCGCACGTACAGCATTGAGATGATTCACATCCGGTAATCGAGGCACTGATTATGCACCTACCTCAATCTCACGGATTTCTACATCTTGCAACCTTTCCTCTAGAGCAGCAAGGTACTCACGGATGGCATCCTGTATATTTATCAGGGCCTCTTCCTCAGTTTCTCCTTCAGACCAGCAACCCGGAAGGGCAGGAACAGAGATGCTAAATCCTTCTTCTGAACGGTGAATCGCAACTTTATATTTCATCTTTCGTAACTCAAAGTACTGAGTTTTCAGATTTAAATCTTACCCTTTAGGCTTCTCTCTTCCCTAACAAAACCATAAAGAAGCCATCCATATCATGCTGATGCGGCAAAACCTTGAGCCAAGCTCGATCGCGTTCTGTCTCTTCCAGTGTTTTATCCACAAATTTGGCAGCAGGATGGTCAGGTGGGATCGGTTCGATTTGCCATTCTGGATGGTCGTTTAAAAACCGATCGACCACTGCTTCATTTTCATCGGGGTGAAGGGTGCAGGTAGCATAAACCATTAAACCATTGGGCTTAACCCAGGTTGCGGCTTCGTTTAGCAATTCGGTTTGAAGTTGGGCGAGTTCTTGCACCGTTTCAGGGGTTTGTCGCCAGCGGGCATCGGCATGGCGGTGAAGCGTTCCCAATCCAGAGCAAGGCGCATCGATCAAAACGCGATCGGCTATGTTTTTGAACTGTGGTAAATCTCGGCTATCTCCAGTACAAATCTGAATCGAATTTAGCTGCAACCGCGCCGCATTAGCGATTAATTTTTTCAGCCGAGACGCATACCGATCACATCCCCAAACGGTTCCTTGATCTTGCATTAACTCTGCCAAATGGGTGGTTTTGCCTCCCGGAGCCGCACAGGCATCAATCACCACTTCTCCGGGCTGCGGATTCAGCAAATGGCTCACTAACTGGGCACTGCTGTCTTGCACCGTCCACCAGCCTTCAGCAAAGCCGGGAAGCCGATCGATCGCCCCTGCCCCCTGCCCCAGCCGCAACGCCTGCGGAAAGCCAGCAATTCGCGTTACATTCACCCCTGCTGCCTGCATTGCCTGCTCTACCTGCTCGATCGATGCCTTTAGGGGATTCACCCGCAAATCTATCTGAGGGGCTTGATTCAGCCAGATACACAGTTTTTCAGCATCCTCCCAGCCAAACTGATTTACCCATAACTCAACCATCCAATCAGGATAGCTCTGCTCGATCGCCAACTGTTGAATGCGATCGTCTGTTTCCCAAAGCGGTGGCTCATTTTCCTGCCCATCATCCGGAGCAGATAGCCGCACGTAATTTCGCAGCACCCCATTTACAAAGCCAGCCAACCCCTTAAAGCCGCTTTGTTTTGCCAATTCCACCGTAGTATCCACAGCGGCCGAGGGGGGAATGTGATCCAAATAACGCAGTTGATACAAACCTAGGTGCAAAATTAAACGCAAATCCGGCGGCTGTTGATGGGATTTTTTCTTAGCAAGCCGATCGATACATGCATCGAGAGTCCGCTGCCGACGAACGCTTCCATACACCAGCTCCGTCACCAACCGTCGATCGACTGCCGCCACAGGAGATTGCTGTAGGACGCGATCGAGGGCAATATCGGCATAAGCTCCCCGTTGAACGGCGCGTAGAGCATTGAGGGCAAGTTGGCGAGGGTTCGGTGATGCATTGTGATTATTCGACATACCCTTTACCCCGCTGCGGCTGGCCCCAAATCACCTGCTCTTGTTTATAAATTGCCATACCGGGTTTTGCGCCTTTGGGTTTATAAACGAGCTTGGGTTTGGTGTAAACCACCGGAGCTTGATCACTCTGGCGGGCGCGGCTGTAATAGGCAGCAAGATCAGCAGTAAATTGCAAATCGGCTTCATCAGCAACGGCCCCTGGCTCTAAGCGCAGCAGCACATGGCTACCGGGAATCTCCTGCGTGTGAAACCAGAGGTCGTAGTCGTTGGCGAGGCGGAAGGTGAGCTGATCGTTTTGGCGATTATTGCGGCCGATCCAGACTTCAAAGCCGTTAGGAGTGTGATATTTGAGAAAATTTGTTGCCGGATCAGCATCAGCATTGCGGTATCGCTGCTCAGGATCATCGAGATAGCCTTGCTGAATCAGTTCATCGCGAATTTCCTTCAGGGAGGTCAGATCGTCAGGATTACGGTAATCATCTAGCTGCCCGATCGCCACTTCGACTTGTTCCAGATAATCAATTTCTGCCTGCACCTCTGCCAAGAGCGGCTCCAGGGCAATCCGCGATCGTTTTAATTTTTGGTGGCGTTTGTAGAGGGCTTGGGCGTTTTGAACGGCGTTTTTCTCTGGATTTAGCGGAATTTTGACGGGAGCAGCAGTTTCAAAATCGGGGAGTTCGATCTGCTTCAATCCGGGTTGCCACTCGTGCAGATAGGCCATGAGCAAATCGGCTTGTTCTTTGTAGCGATCGGCATCATCAGATTGGGCTAACCGGCTGTGAAAATCGTTGGCCTTGACGTAGAGCTTTTTCAACAGATTGCTCAGCTTTTGGCTTAGCTGGTGGCGCAGTTGCCCAAACACCTGCTGGTTCAGGCGATCGGTATAGTAACGATGGAGTAGTTGCTGCACCGATTTTTCTGGCTGCACCATGCCCCAGCCCATGACCGTATACCCCCCTTCTGCTAACCAGCCTGGCTGAAAGGTATTCTCTTGCAAGACCCGCAGCCATTCTTGCCAGCGATCGAATAAGCTTGCCCAGCCTTCCGAATCTAAACTATCCGTGGATTGCTCAGGTTCAAGTCCTGCCGCCTGAATCATGGTCAGCACTAGGGCAGAACTGAGTCCGCGATAGGTTTTCAGCAAGTTTCGTTTTAATGCTCCCGGAATCAAGCTAACGCGCTCTTGCCAACGGTCTTGTAATTCTTCCAGAGACGGACTCGGATCAGTCAAAGCTGGTGGAATTTCATAGGGTTGCCCCGTTTGAATCGTACGAACGCTAGACTGTTGATGACTCACCTGGTGGGCAGCCGTCACAATGAGGTGATTCTGATTCGTCAAAATCACATTACTGTACTTGCCCATGATTTCAATAAACAAATGCCACAGCACCGGATCACCCGGACGACGGGCAAACTGAAAATCTACAACCCGCTCCCAGGGGGCGATCGGTTCAATTGCCACTAAGGCCAACCCACCTAGCTGATGCCGCAACTGCTGACTGAAGGTAAACGTATCTGGGGTACGGGGTGGTGCATCTCCCATACAGAGGCGGGCTGCCTGCGGATGCCATGACACCGTAAGCCACCCTCGCTGGTTCAATGTTCGCAAACTGAGGGCGATCGAATGGCGATCGAGTTGGTAGACTTGCTCCAGTCGTGCCGGAATCCAGTCTGAGCGCAACTCTGAACAAGCTGCCGTGAAGGTGGTGAAGTCTACGGGTTGCATTGGCTTGTTGGTCAAAATTTTTGTCGATACCATTAAAAATAAGACGTTATAGGCTCCCGTTGGCTGGGCGATTTAAATCACATGATGGATATAAAGCTGGTTAATATCGGTTTTGGCAACATCGTATCTGCCAACCGAGTCATTGCCATTGTCAGCCCGGAGTCGGCTCCGATTAAGCGAATCATTGGCGATGCGCGTGAGCGCGGGCAGCTAGTGGATGCAACCTATGGGCGGCGCACCAGAGCCGTTATCATTACAGATTCTGGGCATGTTGTGTTGTCTGCAATTCAGCCCGAAACGGTTGCAAATCGCTTTGTTGTGAGCAAGGACGGGCACGGGGATTAAAGGAGAGCTTAAATTCTTATTAAGTTCTCACTGTTTGATTGCTGTTAAGTTCTTGGTTTTGAGTTCGCACGGTTACGTGACTGACTGCTAGGTTTGCATGTTTGATATCAGGGGATGCTTGCTTTCCATCTTGAACGCAAAACTCAAAACTGAGAACCACCCCTAGCTCCACCTTCATCGCGACTCCCCGACCACAGCACCTTTAGCAAGGTATACTAAGTCACACTTTGCTATTACAGCACAACTGAGCAGCAATTCACCTGAGCATTCATTCAGTGAATCGATGATTCCAGTTAAACCAGTCAAAAATTGAGTAAACCCACAACCGATCCAAGTCATGGCAACAGGCAGGCTAATTGTACTCACCGGCCCCAGCGGCGTAGGGAAGGGAACTATCCTCCGATCGCTCCTTCAACGTCATTCCGAGCTTTACCTTTCCACCTCTGTCACCACTCGCGCCCCTCGTCCGGGCGAAATCAACGGCAAACACTATTACTTTGCGACCCGTGCTGAGTTCGATCGCATGGTCGTAAACAATGAGCTATTGGAATGGGCAGAGTTTGCTGGAAACTGTTACGGTACGCCTCGTCAACCCGTTGAAGAACAGGTTCGGCGTGGTCGTTGGGTGGTTTTGGAAATTGAGCTAGAGGGCGCACGGCAAATTCGGCGTACTTTCCCTGAAGCCCTCCGCATTTTTATTCTCCCTCCCTCCATGCCCGAACTCGAATATCGGCTCCGCAGCCGAGGGCAAGACTCTGAAGAGGCAATCACCCGTCGCCTCAAACGCGCCCAAACTGAAGTAGATGCCGCCAACGAGTTTGATATTCAGGTGATTAACGACGATCTGGACAAGGCCCTAGAGCGCATCGAAACGGTTCTATTTGCCACTACTCCCGTTGGAGTTTGAAAGATCAAGTCCAATCTGATCAAGTTCAACCCGATCGAGTCTAACCCAGTCGCGATCGGCATAACATCTCTTGTGGGGTGGGCATCTTGCCCGCCCAATGACTAAACATCACCCAAAGTCCGATCGCCCGCGATAAATTGCAGGTTGAGGGAAATATACAGTCTCGCAAAACTCAAAAAACTTTATTCTCCGGCTTCCGCTTCCTCCGCCAACCGAAATTCTCTCCCCGATCGATCGGTGTGGAATACAAACTCTTGGGTCAGCGTCGTTAACGTAATCCGGTAGCCCGGTGTAATCATTTGGGCACAGGCTTCTTCGGGGGTGGAAACGCCAAGACAAGCATCTGGCCAGTCGACTGCTTCTGAGGAAACAAAAATCACCTCATAGCTGGGAAGCCCGGTTTTGCTAGAGACGACCGATTTCAGGTCTTCCACTAGTTCAGCAGGAGGACTGTCTTCATCCGCTACTTCACCGGGTGCTTCAACCGGGGCGATCGTTTCTGAAGGGGAAGCCACTGAGCCATCTACATTCGGTCTGCCCAGCAGCAACGTTGAGCTACAGGCAACCATGAGGCACAAAAAGGCGATCGTCAACCCCACATATACAGACCGATTCATAAGCCAACGCTACGTCCGTAACTTATTGTTTTTTCCAACTTGGCACACCTCCACTCTAGATGAAAAGGCAAAGGTGAAGGGTGAAAGGCAAAAAACTAAAGGTGCTATCCTTAGGAACGCGAATTAAATAAACTGGAATTCTTGTGGGGTGGGCATCTTGCTCGTCCAGACTCAGCAGGCAAGATGCCTGCGCTACGGAAAATCAGAAATTTCAGGCTTTAAGTTGCACATCGCATCAAACTGGAATTCTTGTGGGATGGGCATCTTGCCCGTCCATTCAGCTAAACAAAGCGATGACACAGGTTATTTAATCCAAAATTCTGAATGTCTTGCGCCGCTCTCATCTTGTTGCACTCTGCGATCTTTATCTTGCCGTGTCCACCTCCCGACTCACCCCCTACCTGTTTCTCCTGCCTGCCCTCTTAATTTTGGGGCTAACCGTCTTTTACCCAGCCTTGCAAGCCTTTTACCTCAGCTTTACCCGCTATGAGTTTGACATTACCCAACCGCCCCTCTGGATTGGTCTGGAAAACTTTCAGCGGCTCTTGTCCGATCGCCTGTTTTGGCGAACGTTGCGGAATACGCTGCTCTATCTAGTGATTGTGGTGCCAATTCTGGTGGTAGTGCCGTTGGGGCTAGCGATTTTAGTCAATCGGGCTTTGCCGGGTGTGTCATGGTTTCGGGCAGCCTACTATACGCCAGTTGTGATTTCAATGGTGGTTGCTGGAATTGCCTGGCGATGGCTGTATGCCGAAAATGGCTTGCTGAATCAACTCCTGCGATGGCTGCATCTTTCCCAGGATGGCGTTCTTTGGCTGACCAGCCCCCAGCTTGCCCTATTTAGCGTCATGGCGGTGACCATTTGGAAAGGCTTGGGCTACTACATGGTGATTTACCTGGCAGGCTTGCAGACCATTCCAACAGACCTCTACGAAGCCGGGGCGATCGACGGTTCAGATGGTTGGCGCAGACATTTGGATATTACCGTGCCGTTGATGCGTCCCTACCTCTTTCTGGTTGCCGTGATCTCTGCCATTGCCGCCACCAAAGTTTTTGAAGAAGTCTACATCATGACTCAGGGCGGCCCCCGCAATAGCTCTAAAACGCTGGTTTATTACGTTTATGAACGAGCTTTTCAAGATTTAGAAATTAGCTATGCCTGCACGATCGGCTTGGTGATGTTTTTGATCATTCTCACTCTATCCGTCATCCGCCTCAGCGTCAGCCGAAAAACAGAGGACTTGGGATTTTAGATCTTGGATTTTGGATCTTGCACAAAATCGCTACCATGCATACACCCATATCAGCACAGATAAAACCTCAAACACCCAAAGATCACTGCTTCTGGAGGGGGTTTGGGGGACGCAGCCGTCCTCCAATGGGGGTTTTTGGGGAACCCCCAAGGCTCAGTTTCCTCAAACCCAAGTTTCAGAAACACAAATCAGACGACAGAGCTTAAATTTTGTATGAGTGATTGGATTTATCCCTATCCACCCTTGGTTTCAGGTCGATTGGTCAAGCGATATAAGCGGTTTTTTGCCGATATTGTCCTGGATTCGGGCGAGGAAATTACGGCCCATTGTCCCAATACGGGCCCGATGACGGGGGTGTACCTGCCGGGAAACCGGGTGTGGGTGTCGCGGAGTGAGAGCAAAACGCGCAAGCTGCCCTATACCTGGGAATTGATTGAGGTTGAAGATACGGTGCCAACCTGGGCTGGGGTCAATACGGCATTGCCGAATCGAGTGATTAAGTCTGCCCTGGAAGCAAAGCTCTTTCCTGAATTAGGAGACTATAGCCAGATTTTGAGTGAAGTTGCCTATGGAGTAGAAAAGAGTCGGATCGACTTTTTGCTGACCGAAGGCGATCACACCACCCCCCGCATTTACGTTGAAGTGAAAAACACCACCTGGGCAAAGGAAACGATCGCCCTCTTTCCCGATACCGTTACCACCAGAGGACAAAAACATCTGCGAGAACTAACCAGCCTTTTGCCCGACCACAAAGCCGTCATGCTCTATTTCATCAATCGCGGCGACTGCACCCACTTTTCCCCTGGAGACAGTGCTGATCCCGTTTATGGGCAACTTCTAAGAGCGGCGATCGAGCAAGGCTTACAGGTCTTACCCTGCCGGTTTGAAGTCACCCCAGCGGGGATTCGCTATGTGGGGTTGGCGGAGTTGGTAGTCTAGAAGAGGGAGGAGAGAGGAGAGAGGAGAAAAGAGAGGGAGGCAAGCGTTCACAATGTAGAAGAGAGGAATTTTTGAGGAGGAGAACCGATGAATCCCACTGAAATTGATTGCAAAACAGCTTGTGTCAATGGCTGCGTATTGGGCGATGACTGCCCCAACAAAGAGTTTCAAGAACAAGCTTCTAAATTTATTCAAGAAACCTCGCTAGACGATATGCTGTCGATCGCTGAGGAAGCCCTACGGAAGAAAATGACGGCTCCACCGAAGTGGGTCTTTCCAGAGGACGGAGTTCCTCCAGAATAAATTCCAGAGTAGATTTAACTTTTGAAAGTCAGGAATTTGTTTGCGAAGTTCTAGCGTTTTTCAAGTTTGTCTCCCTCCAAGGTCGGCTGCGGTTTCCCAATCTCCCGCAGATGAATCGTGGACGACCTGAAAAAGTTCGATGATGGACGTTAAGCAAATCATCGGGAAGTCTTGTGGGGTGGGCATCTTGCCCGCCCAGTCAAAGAGAGCCGACCTATCCGATCGCCCCTCCCCCCAACTTCTAGACTTTTTTACCAAACGATCGGCACACAATTTTGGTAAAAACAACTATAATTTCAAATTACAACCCCCATGAATTCCAGCAGTCTCCCTAGAAATTAGTAGCTTACTGTGTTTGCAACTACCCTTTCTTACCAAAATTCCGCCCAAACAGCGACACTCCCTCATGATCTGTTCGCTGCCATTCAGGACTTAAAACGCGAAATGAATGCCGTGATTTTGGCCCACTACTACCAAGATCCCGACATTCAAGACATTGCAGACTTCATTGGAGACTCGCTGGGACTTTCTCGCCAAGCAGCAGATACCGATGCGGAAGTGATCGTGTTTGCTGGGGTGCATTTCATGGCGGAAACGGCCAAAATCCTCAACCCGGATAAGTTAGTGCTGTTGCCCGATCTCGCAGCCGGGTGTTCCCTAGCGGATAGCTGCCCCCCCGATGCCTTTGCCGCCTTCAAAGCTGCTCACCCTGATCATCTGGTGGTGTCTTACATCAACTGCACGGCAGAAATTAAGGCAATGAGCGACATCATTTGCACTAGCTCTAATGCCGTGAAAATTGTTAGCCAGATTCCGGCAGCTCAACCGATTATCTTTGCTCCCGATCGCAACCTCGGACGATACGTGATGGAGCAAACTGGGCGAGAACTGCTGCTCTGGCAGGGAAGCTGTATGGTGCATGAAACTTTCTCTGAAAAGCGAATGGTGCAGCTTCAGGTAGAACATCCAGATGCTGAAATTATTGCTCACCCAGAATGTGAGCCTGCGGTGTTGCGTCATGCCAAATATATTGGCTCTACTACTGCTCTCCTTAACTATTCCCTCAAGAGCCAAAGTCCCGCCTTCATCGTGGCGACTGAACCCGGCATTATTCACCAAATGCAAAAGCAAGCCCCCCACAAGCAGTTTATCCCCGCACCGCCAACGAACCACTGCGCCTGTAACGAGTGCCCCCACATGCGGTTGAATACGCTGGAAAAACTGTATCTCGCCATGAAAAACCGATCGCCCGAAATCACCCTATCCGAAGCTATTCGGATTGCGGCATTACGTCCAATCCAGCGCATGTTAGACATGAGCTAATCAGCAATTTTTGTGAAATGGGCATCTCACCTATTCTTTTCTTGTGGAATGGGCATCTTGCCCGTCCCTTCACCCAACAAATCTCACTAGGTTTCTATCAAACTACGAAGCCAGAACCTACTGCATAAACTCTTCCAACTTACGAGCCAGACTATCGACTAAGCTCTCATCCTCACAAACATCAGCCTGGGCTTCTGCAATGACCTGCTCTACGGTTTCAGGGGGCAAATCCAGCAAATCAACCAGTTTTTGATAGGCTTCCGCCTCTTCAGCATTAATTTTTTCCTCCTCAGGAGTCCGAGCACTAGAGCAAATGACCTCATATCCCAGCCGGAGGACGATCTTTTTCTCCTCGTCACCTTGCAGCTTCGGCGTTAACTCTTCCAGAGGAATATTTTGCATCATATAGTCCTGGAGTTCCTGCCGTAGTCGCTGCTGTTGGGGGGCATCTGCCGCAAACATTCCGCTCAGGCGATCGAGCATCACATCCACTTCTTCTTGCGCCAGTTCGCCATCTGCCCATGCCATTGTGGTGACAATTCGCAGCAAATTCATTTGCCGGGGAGAAATTGAGGGAGGGGGAGGAGATTGAACCATAACCAGAGCCTCCTAGAAGCTTTCAACAACTCTATACGAAACGCATACCGAATTAAAAAAGTCCCGCAGTAGTTTTCACGTTATCACGGGACTCTAGACCTATGGTTCAG
>PVWD01000390.1 GCA_003003615.1 filamentous cyanobacterium CCP2
AGATGTGTATAAGAGACAGTAATTATCTTATTGGGTTTTAACTTCCGACAAGCGACTGTTGCTCTTAACCTAAAATTATGCAAGTTAAAAATTAAATTCGGTCATTGCGATCGGGCATCGTCCAATGGGTAGGCAAGATGTCTGCGCTACGAATTACCTAATTAAATTTTTAACTTCCAGGAATGAACTTAATTTCATCGCCTGCACTTGATTCGCGGTTGGTCTAGCAGATGAGCCGACACAGTGAAATTTACAGTTCCCCACTCCCCACTCCCCACTCCCTACTCCCTTCCTCCGTTACTCCCCTTCCCAAATGGGCGATCGTTTCTTTAGGTCAAACCGATAGCCGTTCGGCAAAATGTGGAGGGTGGCTCCGCAAAGGGCGAGGGGTTCGTCTTTGAGGGATTGGCTCAGGTTGGAATGGCTAATTTTTGACACATCAATGACGGTGATGGCTCCCTGCCCAATGACAGTAAATTCGCCTTGGCTGACGACGATCGCCGTGTTTTCGTCAATTCCAAATCCCAGCGTGACGGGCTGTTGCACAACCGCTGAAAGGAGTCGTCCGAGCCGTCCCCGTTCGGCAAAGTGCTGGTCAATCACAACGCCCGGCAGGAAGGCCATCCCCGCTTCCATTTCCACCACTTCAACGCGAGCATTAGTTTGGGGTTCACCTTCGGCAATCATCATGTCAGGCATCATGGCGGCCCCAGCACTGGTTCCGGCGATCACCAAGCCTTGAAGATATCGTTCGTGCAGCAGGCGATCGGTTTCTGTGCCCTTCAGGTTTTCGGTAATGCGTCGCTGGTCGCCTCCCGTGAAAAAGACTCCTGTTGCTTCTCTCAAAATTTCCAGTGCCCTCGGATCATCGCCATCTTCACGTCTGGCAGTATCAATTACCCGCACATCCTCTACACCCAATCGTTCAAAGATCCTCGTGTATTGCTCACCGACTTCACCAGGAAGACCCGTAGCAACAGTCATTACGACAATTCGAGCCGTTGAACCGCCCGCCTGCCGAGCAAACTCTCGGAGAATTTGGCAATCCCCTTCCTTATCTTCGGCACCACCAATAATGATTAATTGCCCCTGAGCGGTGGGCTTTGTTTGTTCCGTCGCCTGGGTTTCTTGGGGAACTGATACAGCCTGATCAGATTCTTCTGTGCGCTGTCCTGCTTCCTGGTTGTCTTTAGCAGCTACCATACCCACCTCAAAAAGGGATAAAAATTAGTTAGTTTTCCTACTAAAACACGATCGCTTTGACAAACAGAACATCCGATCGGTAGATCTTGATACAAAAATAATTCAACTTTAATAGTAAGAAACGAACTAAATAGGTCGATCGTTTGAGGGAAAGGAACTATGCCTGACGATGATCCCCCAAAGCCTCTGCTAAAGCCGATCGGGTGCGAGCAACCACAATGCGAATTCGTTCTAGCTGGGATTCATAGGCGGCCTTCTGCTCTGGAGCCACATCTGCGGTATTTACCTTCAGCAGTTGCTCATAGGAACGAAAAATTTGGAAGGCATAGCTGGCGATCATAACCTGGTCTTCGGTGAGACACTCGATTCGCTCTACCAGATCGGCGCAGGTTGTGGAAAAGGGCAAGCCAAAGACATCCGCATAGAGGGGAGGAAGCGGATCACAACGATGCCTTAATGCATTGAGAAGGACAGCAGCGTGAGTTGAAATTTGTCCATCAAAATCAGCGAGTGAATTTAGCAGGGATAGCAGCAAGAAGTTTGAGGACTTGGCGGATAGAGGAGATGGCATCGTCACGGCTATGCTTTGAATATTGACGGTTTTATAGAAAAAAGGGGCAACTATCATTGTGCCCCCTTACCCTATCATTGGGTGAATCTTGAGGTTGTCCAACGATTCAAGCCAGATTCAATAAATTTACAGTTTTTTCGCTGCCTGGAAGGGGTCAGACAAACCGATTAAACAGATTCACAGAGTTCATGAATCTTAACAAGCAAAAATCTTAGCAAGGGTTGTTTGGCTGTTCAGATTGCAATAGATTTTTCAAAAAAATCAGGGTTTTCTCAAAGGAAAAGTGTCTGGGTTTTCCACGGTAAACAATTTGATATTGGTTTGGAAATTCACCATCTCCGTAGCCAGAAATTAGGCGTTGATGAAAGGCTTCTTCTGCGAGTTGTTCAACTTCGCGTTTAAGACTAGATTTTGCGATCGTATTCATATTCCACGATTCCGCTTTTAGGCTTCGTTATTACATTCCGTTATATATTAATTCTAACGAGTTCTCACCTTCCAAATGGTTGAAATCAATCAATCGAGCGGCATGGATTAAGAAGTAGATTGAGAGATTTTAAAGCTGAGAATATTTAGTTTTGCCAGCATTTTTGCAATTGGGTTATTGTCCTATTGTCTATCTGTTGATAGACGCAAAAGCTTCCTATTCTAGCTATTGTTAGCCTGGTGAGTAATGTTTTAATGGGAGCGAATGGTTGTAAATAGTGCAGATATCCCTCGCGTTAATGCTAGGCGAACGGATGTCTTTGATGTGTTTAACTGCCGCCACTACGAAGGTGCAAACCCCTATTTAAATACGGGTGCCTTTGTCTTTGACCTATCGCTGACCAATTTCGATCGCCCCTTACCGATCGCTAATTATTTAGCAGTGTTAGGCGATCGCTATCCTCATCTCCGTGATCAGGTGTATGAATCCCATGCTCATTTGTTTGCTCAAACCGTTGCAGAAGTAAACAAATTAGAAATGGATTTGCACCTGGATGGATTTAACGTGATTCCTCTGGAGAAAGGAGCGCGAATTGCGATCGAATGCCTGCACGGACGGACGACTCGCGCCGTTGTGTATAGCATTTGGGACTGGTTTGAAGCGATCACTCAAGATACACCATTTAATATTGAAGAGTCCATTGCAGTTTGCCAGGATTTATTCCGTCAATCGGTCTATGGTGGCCCAACAACCTACGCTCTGTTACGCACAGCTCGCGAAAAAGGAATTCCTGCCTTCTACCTCTGGGATGAAGGACTCATGCAGTACGGCTATGGACGCAAGCAGGTACGAGGAGCCGCAACGACCTTTGACTGCGATAGCCATTTAGATTCCAACTTCACCACCTACAAAGACGACTGCAAGGCATTTCTAGACACGTTGGGGTTTCCGGTTCCCAAAGGGCAAGTCGTAACCTCACTGCGAGAAGCTTTGAATGCAGCCGATCGAATTCGCTATCCAGTCGCGGTAAAGCCAGTATCAGGACATAAGGGCATTGGGGTTACGGCGGGTGTGCAGGATGAGGATGAGTTAGAAACGGCTTACCATCGGGCTGTTGAAGCCATTCCTGAAAATGAACCCATTCGCGTGATCGTAGAAACCAGCATTTCAGGCAAAGATTTTCGGATGCTGTGTGTAAACGGGCGGTTTGTGGCGGCGGTAGAACGTCGTCCTGCTTTTGTGGTGGGAGATGGTGAATCTACCATTGCCCAACTCATCGATCGCGAAAACCGTTCTCCTGCCCGCAGCGACACCCCCACATCTCCTCTAGGCAAAATCAAAACTGATGAAGCCATGCAGCTTTACTTGGAGCAGCAGGGACTATCCCTCGACAGCGTGATTGAGCCAAACCATACAGTGTACTTGCGAAAGGTGGCAAACCTATCTTCTGGCGGCTTCAGCATTGATGCAACCCGCTCCATTCACCCAGATAACATTGTGCTGGCACAGGATATCGCTCAACATTTGCGGCTAACCTGCATGGGCATCGACGTGGTGGCAAAGGACTTAGCAGAATCCTGGAAAGACGGTCATTTTGGCATTATTGAAATTAATTCGGCTCCGGGCATTTCCATGCACTTGAAGCCTGCGATCGGTGAACCAGTAGATGTTACCTCCGCCATTTTAGAAACCTTCTTTGAATCCAGCGAAGCTGCTCGGATTCCCATCATCACTTTTAACCGCGTCTTCTTCTCCGAATTGCAGGAATTGATCGATCGTATTTTGCTAGATCATCCCCATTGGGTCATTGGCACCATTTGCCAGGATGGTGTATTGATTAACCGTTCTGAAAAAGCAATGCATCCCAATTACAACGTGAATGTTTCCAACCTACTACGCCACCCAAAACTTGACCTACTCATTGCCGAATATCCAGAACGAATTCTGGAAGACCAAGGAATGTTTTATCACGGCAGTAATTTAGTTGTATTAGATGCACCGACGACTATCGAACGGACACTGATGCGAGACGTATTACCAGGAGCGATCGTCGTCATTCGTGAACACAACACAGTTTCCATTCAGCGCGAAGGATTGATTGAACAATACGAAATGGCAGAAGACGAACCATTCATTCGAGTGTTTATGAAAGAGATCGCCTCTGTCCTGAGCGAAGATCCAGATTAGATTTACCCAATGTGCAACTTGTTCCAATCTCTCGTGGGATGGGTATCTTACCCGTCCAGACCCAGCAGCAAGATGCCTGCGCTACGGAAAATCAGAAATTTCAGGCTTTAAGTTGCACATCGCATTAGATTTAAACCCAATTACTTGCATCCTACAAGCAAACTCTGCTATTGTAGCTTTTGACTTGCAACTTGCAATTTACAACTTAAAAGATTACGAGGTGAATATGACACAGTTAAGGCCGATCGCCCAAGCCGATGAACACTTTCAAGCTGTTGATTTAGGAGCCTTTTCAGAATTGCAGCAATTTGTGTATGAACCTCCAAAAATCCCCTTAAAGCTGAAAGGCAAAGTTTTCCTCAAGCAACTACTCAACCTCACAGGAGCCGAAATTTCCGTCAACACACTCCCACCCAGCCAGTCCATTCCCTTCTACCACAAGCATCGCCTCAACGAAGAAGTTTACATCTTCATCCAAGGGCAAGGCGAATTTCAGGTAAACGATCGCATTTTTCCCATTCAGGAAGGCACAGTAGTCAGAGTCGATCCAGAAGGAGAACGCTGCTTCCACAACACCTCAGCCACCGAAGACCTATGCTGGATTGTGATTCAATCGCGGGTCAATTCTCACCCAGACGATACGATTCAAGACGGGTACGCAATCAAACGCCCAGTACAGTGGGAAGCGATCGGTCATTCATAAAATTATTTGTATTAACTTAGAGCACCAACCTCGTACCTCCCACAGCTCAATTCGTCTGGAGGGGGTTTGG
>PVWD01000011.1 GCA_003003615.1 filamentous cyanobacterium CCP2
CCCCCAGCACTGCAAAGAAATCAGGGCCTCTAAAATCGCGGTTTCGCACCTGGGATAGCCCGTAGTAGACAAACATATTGCCGCCGATGTAGCCATCCTCCCGCGCATTCAGCCAGGGATGCAATGCCTCAATTAAGATATCCATTTGCATCTTATGACGCTGGCTTTCCATTGGTGCTCCGTCATCGTAGGGCAGTTCATCCTGGGTGGGTGGTAAGGTAATCCCAAATTCTTTGAGTTCAGCCGGGGTCATGGTCATGGGCTTCACCTACACTGCGATCGGTTCTTTTGATTGTAGCGATTTGCCAGTCTTGAAATAAGGGGGCGATCGATATCGATTTACAGTTATGTTGATCCCCCAAAAAGGTTGCCTCACCAACTCAAGCATGGACAACCACAAGGGCAATCCCAGCGAATGGTATGAGGGATTGCCTGAAATGAAATAACGACCCATTGCAATGAAGCGCGATCGCACTTTAAATCTGGCAATAGAGACAGCGTTAAACTGAAAAATAGCCCGATTTTTCCTATTACAAAGTTTGCCCTTTCACCTTATCCAGAACTTGAACGATCATTGTTTTTAATTGTGGAATATCCTCCTATACTGTTCTCCAAATAATCTCTATCTCTGTATTGAAATAATCATGAATCAATTTATCTCGCATTCCAGCAATATCTCGCCAGGGAATATCAGGATAATGGTTTCTGACTGAATCAGGGATGCGTTTTACCGCTTCGCCAATAATTTCGATCGCCCTTGAAACTGCGAATACTTTCTCCAGGTTTTGTGAGAAATCCTCAAAATTAACGCCTGTTATAAACTGCTCGATCGCTGCAATAGCATCCAGGATATCTTGCAAGTAATCTTCAATTTCTCGCTTACTCACAAATAGACGACCTCTGCTAAGATCCGCTCTCCAATGCGAGGCTTTAAACCAGCCTTATGCACTAGATCAACCTTAACTCCTAGATTGTCGCTGAGGTAGTTTTCTAAATTGACAAATTTCAACAGACTCGGTATCTCGGAAAACTCCACAAGCACATCCACATCGCTAGTTTCCGTCTGCTCCTGCCTCACATAAGAACCAAAAATCCCTAGTTCCTGAACTTTGTAACGTTCCTGTAAAAATGACTTGTTGTGTACAAGCCATTGCTTAATTTCCGCCAGCGTTTTCATCGGCTCTATCTCCTTAGAGGCAAGCACAACCCATAATCTAGCTTACCCTGCCCTGTCCTAGACATGAATTGCTTCCAACGCTGGCTATAGAGACAGCGTTAAACTGAAAAATAGCTAAGCTGCTCTTTACTTGCTATCCCCATTTTCGTATAGACGTGAAATTTCGCGTCTCTCTTTACAACTACACCTCTCGGTTGAGGGAAAACTGATTGGATTCTATCGTTTAGACACCGGGGAAAAGCTGTTAATTCCCGACGAGTTAGCCGGAAACCTGCGGCAAGAAACGCAAGCAAGAGAGCAAGCCGAGGAACGCGCCGCCGAACTAGAAGCCCAGTTAGCCCGATATCGGGAGCAGTTTGGAGAGCTTCAGGATTAACCCCTCAGATCACCTAAAATTCTTGTGTGGATTGTGGCAAACTCAACCGTCAGGTCTGTCATTCTCCTGCGCCCTAAACTAATTTCCCCTACTCCCTACTCCCCCTCACCATAATGCGCGATCGACTTATACAACCGTCCTAATTGAATTTGCACCTTTGGCGGTAAAGAAGTGAAGTGAATGCAAAAACTTCCCTGCTCTACTTGGTGTTTCACAACTTTGGCGTAAATATCCTCACTTGCTTCAACAAACTGATTAGATTGCAGGAGATTAAGCTTAAGGTTAGCTAATTCCGGTGGCAGGTTGCCATTACTGGGTGATGCCGGGCGAATTTCTGCTCCTTTAGTAGAGAGTTTTACCAAGTAGCCTTTTAAGTAGACATCGCTAATATGTTTACCGTCAAGGTAGGTATATTGCAACGGCAGCGGAGCAGGAATAGGGAAAAATAGCTCTTCTTCTCTGGGTAGGTAAATATTGTAAATCCCGCTTACACCATACACTTCATAAATCGTGATGGGGGCTTTTACGCCTTTGGGCTTTACTTGCCGCTTGCCAATAATTTTGACGTTTCCGCCTGCTTCCCGGAGAGTTTCTTCTGAAATCAGAATTTGTCCACCTTGCGTATAGGACTCAATCCGGTAGGTTAAATTCACCTGGCTACCGACAATGCCGTACTTGGTGCGTTTTTCTGAACCAATGTTGCCAACAACCACTTCTCCCGTGTTGATGCCAATGCCCATTTCCAATAGCGGCAAGCCCATTCGCTTCATCCTTTCATTCACCGCCCCCATTGCCAACTGCATCGCACAAGCACAGACGATCGATCGTAAGGCATCATCTTCTCTGGGTGTCGGTGCCCCGAACAGCACCAGAATTCCATCTCCCATAAATTCGTCGATCGTTCCTTGGTATTGATCAATCACATCCGCCATCCGTTCCAGATAAAGATTCAGGATGTTAATCACTTCTTCAGGAGGTAGGCGTTCCGACAAAACGGTAAAGCCGCGCAAATCAGAGGTAAGAATGGTGATCTTACGGCGTTCACCTCCTAGTTTCAGTCCTTCTGGAGTGCTAAGTAAATTTGTAACAATTTCATTGCTCAGATATCTGCCAAATACTTGCTGGATCAGTTGATTGCGTTTTTCTAAATCGCCATTTGCCTGAGCTAAATCGGCAGTGCGTTCTTTCACCCGTCCTTCCAGTTCCCTTGCGGTCTGGCGTAATTTACCAATAACGAGCGTGAGACCCGAAACGCCCAGAATTGACATTCCACCCAGCACAAACAACGTTCCGCGCAGGTGGTTACTCACCTTTGACATCAAACTGTCCAACGGTTGGCTCACTTCCCACACTCCCGCCACATCCCCCACAGCCCAATCTTTTTTGGGGCTATTAGGATGCGTATTGTGGCAAGCGACACAAGATTGTGACATGATGCTGGCTTCTCCGTAGCGCATCATACTTTTTCCATCTACGGTTTCCAGTCGCGAAAAGGAACGACGAGGATCACGACGCAAGAAATCCAGGGCATCTTGTTCAAATTTGTCCTGTGGGCCGCCCGTTCCCTCTCGCCAGGGAAAAGGATAATCGCTAAAGAACCGCACGGTGAGTTCACCATCTAAATTACTCACCCGATCGCCCAGTTCAATCGCAAAGGTGGAAGGCAGCGGAATGCCCCCTGGCTGAGAAAGATAGGCATGGGTGACTTCAATCCCTTCTACATTTCTGGCGCGATCGGCGGCGGCAACACTGTAAAGGTCGATCGCCTGATCAAAAGATTGGATATAGAGTGCTGCGTTTTGCACCGCTTGAGCCTCAATCAGGTTGGAAGAGAGCCATGACATATTGGATAGTGCCATGCCCATCGCAGCGCAAAATAGCAAGGTTAGCACCAGCATAATCCGCTTCAACAGAAAGTCGAAAAATCGATTCCAGAGTTGGGAAGGTGGCTGGCTCATTTTACGATCGGGATTAGAAAATTGAATAACAGGATTCATAAGGGGGGTATGACGCATGGCAAGGCTATTGAAGCTGATTTATTTGCTTGAACGCGTTCCATATCATCAATACAAATCACAATAACTCGATTCCGTTTTAAGGATTCTTTGGAAGAGTATAAAAACAAATCGTCCTAAACAAACGATAGTTTTAATACTACTCGTTTTACTGTGATGTATTCTACTTCTGAGGCAGGAAGCATTTCATTACAGTATAAAAATGGATTTAGAAGACGCGCTTAACTTTACAGATGCTTTAGTATTTGCCGAGTCAGGAACTCATCTGAGCGATCTCCAACAGGTTTTGCTGCGAGAATCCTGGTCGCTGGAACGGCGTAGCTATGACCAAATTGCAGATGCTTACGGCTATTCCCCAACCTATTTAAAGCATGATGTGGGGCCAAAACTTTGGAAGTTACTCTCAGATGTTTTGGGTGAAAAGGTTAATAAAACTAGCTTTCGCACGGCGATCGAGCGGCGATTTCAGAAAGAAGGAGGAACGGTTCCAATTCTTCCTTCCCCTACATTGCCCTCTTCACAGCCGATCGATCCCTCAGCCTCCCAATTTCCTGCCACTCCACAACTTTCACCTCATCAGGACTGGGGCGAAGCAGTAGATGTCAGCTTTTTCTATGGACGAAACGCAGAACTGACCCAACTCAAGCAATGGATTGTCGCCGATCGCTGCCGTTTGATTGCAGTATTGGGCATGGGAGGAATGGGTAAAACATCACTGGTGGTGAAGTTGGGGCGGGAGTTGGTGAAGGAATCGGGAGTCGGGAGCGGGTTTGAGTTTGTGATTTGGCGATCGTTACGGAATGCGCCGCCTTTGGATGAACTGCTAACAGACTTGC
Source organism: filamentous cyanobacterium CCP2 (assembly GCA_003003615.1). Taxonomy (GTDB): domain Bacteria; phylum Cyanobacteriota; class Cyanobacteriia; order Elainellales; family Elainellaceae; genus Egbenema. The sequence goes on from PVWD01000011.1 coordinate 4,405, forward strand.
TGCATCGTTTGTCAGATCAGTTGGAGCAGCTAGACTCGGTAGAGATAGATTCAGAATCTGTGGCGGCAAAGCTATTGCAAGTGATGAACATTGTGCGATCGCGGCGTTGCCTCATCCTGTTTGATAATGTGGAGACGCTGTTTCAAACGAGTGAGCCTCTGGCTGCTACGACCCGCACCCAACAGTATCGAGCAGGTTATGCAGAATACGGTGAGCTATTTAGGCAAATGGGTGAAACGGTTCATTCAAGCTGTTTGCTCTTAACCAGCCGTGAGAAACCTCAGGAGGTTGCTTTTTTAGAGGGAGAAGCACTACCCGTTCGATCGCTTGTTTTGAAAGGGTTGCAGCCAGAGGAAGGGCAAGAAATTGTTCAACTCAAAGGCTCATTTCAAGGAACAAATGCGGAATGGCAACGGCTCATTGCAGGTTATTCAGGAAATCCTTTGGCGTTGAAAATCATTTCGGCAACGATTCAAACCCTTTTTGATGGTAATATTGCTGACTTCTTGCAGCAAAATACATTTGTTTTTGGTAATATTCGATCACTGGTTGACGAACAGTTTGCTAACCTGCCTAAGATCGAGAAAACAATTTTATATTGGTTAGCAATTTATCGAGAGCCTGTAAGCTTTTCGACATTGCGATCGGATATTTTTCCGCCCATTTCTCCTCAAATTTTGATTGAAACATTAGAATCACTGGAACACCGATCGCTGATTGAAAAAAACACGTCTTATTTTTCATTGCAGCCCGTTGTGATGGAATATGCAACCGATCAGTTAATAGAACAAATTTGTGAGGAAATTCAGTCCAGCTTTGCCTCATCTTCCGTAACGTATCTATTGCTCAAAAACCTTGCCCTGCTCAAAACGCAAGCCAAAGATTACATTCGTGAAACGCAAGTTCGCCTCGTCCTACAACCCATCCTCGATCGGTTACGGGAGGCATTTGTTCATCTCTCTCTCATCGAAGAGACCCTTTTACAAAGGCTGTCTGAACTTCGTCACAAACCATCTTTAGAAGTGGGTTATGCAGGTGGAAACTTACTCAATTTACTGTGTCAACTGCAACCTCACTTACAAAATTATGACCTTTCAGCATTAACCATCTGGCAAGCCAATCTTCAAAACGTTACCTTGCAGAATGTTGATTTAACTAACTCAGACCTGAGTAACTCTATTTTTGCTGAAACATTAGGAATTGTGTTTTGTGTGGCTTTTAGCCCAGATGGAACTTATTTAGCAACGGGGGACGCAGAGGGCGGACTGCGACTTTGGCAGGTAGAAGATGGCAAACTGCTGATGGATTTTGAGGGGCACATTGGCTGGGTTTGGTCGATCGCCTTTAGTGCGGATGGTCAACGCCTTGCTAGTTGCAGTAGCGATAAGACGATTCGGATATGGGAGGTTGCAACCGGGCAATGTCTCCATACCTTGCGCGGTCATCAAAGTTCCGTTTGGGCAGTTGCCTTTAGTGCGGATGGTCAGCTTTTGGCCAGTGGCGGTGATGAACCAACCGTAAGGCTTTGGAATGCCCATACTGGAGAATGCCTTAAGACACTATCAGGTCATACAGGTCGGATTTTAACCGTTCAATTTGGTGGAACATCTCAACTTTTAGCAAGCGGCAGCGATGATCAAACCATTAAACTATGGAATACTGAAACTAAAGAATGTGTTCACACCCTAACAGGACATACAAACCGAATTTGGTCAGTTTGCTTTAGTTCAGATCATCAAACTCTTATAAGCGGCAGTGCCGACAGCACAATTAAACGATGGAACATTAGCACGGGTGAATGTATTGATACCTTCAGCGAACATTCTGATCGAGTGCGATCGGTTATGTTAAGTGCGGATGGAAAGACATTATGTAGTGGCAGTGATGATCATACAGTGCGAATCTGGAATTCAGATACTGGAGAATGCTCCAGCGTGTTACGTGGTCATATAAATTCAGTGTTCTCTGTGACATTAAATTCCAACGATCGCATCATTGCCAGTGGCAGTGCCGATCAAACTGTGCGATTCTGGAATGCTGGAACTGGAGCCTGTTTGAAGACCCTCAAAGGATACACAAATTCTATATTTTCTATCATGGTCAGCCCCGACGGGCAAACGATCGCCAGTGGCAGTACCGATCAGACGATTCGATTGTGGAATATGAACACAGGTCAGTGCGATCGGGTTTTACAAGGGCATACAGGCTGGGTCACTTCAGTGGCATTTCATCCCCAAGGAAATCTCCTTGCCAGCAGCAGTGCTGATCAAACGGTGCGAATCTGGTCAACTCGTTCGGGTCATTGTCTAAATGTGTTGCGGGGTCATGCCAAGTGGGTGCAAGCGGTTCGTTTTAGTTTTGATGGTGAACTGCTCGCAAGTAGTGGAGACGATCGCACCATTCGTCTGTGGTCAGTTGAGACGGGAAAATGTTTGAAGATTTTGGAAGGACATGCAGGCTGGATCTGGTCTATTGCCTTTAGCCCAACGGGTGAATTCCTGGCCAGCAGCAGCGAAGATCAAACGATTCGTCTCTGGTCAGTTTCGACAGGAAAGTGTTTGCACATTCTAGAAGGACATACTGGACGCATCCAGTCGATTGCCTTTAGTCCAAGCGGTCAATTTCTGGCAAGTGCCAGTAACGATGAAACAGTTCGCCTTTGGGATGTGCAAACCGGATCGTGCCTCAAAATATTGACAGGACACGAAAATAACGTTTGGTCTGTTGCCTTTAGCCCAAGGGGAACCCGACTTGCAAGCGGCAGCCTGGATCAAACCGTAAAGCTGTGGGACATTGAAACCGGAACTTGTCTGCGTACCTTCTCGGTGTTGACCCATTCTGTTCGATCGTCGATCGCTTTCAGCCCGCTTCCCTCCCCTCAAACCCAGCATGACACTTTGGCAACCGGCAGCCACAACGGCATGATTCAATTGTGGGATGTTGAAACAGGTGGATGCTTGAAAACGTTGCTTCCCGATCGCCCATACACAGGGACAAATATCACGGGTGTCACAGGAATTACTCCGGCACAAAAAGCTGCTCTGAAAGCATTAGGTGCGATCGAAGAGTGAGTTTTAGGCTTGATCTAAAAAATCTTGATAAGTTCGATCAGCCAAAACCTACTCTGGTTGCTGTTGAGCAACTTGCCGAACGATCGCCTCATCTAATTCCAGCTGTGCAGCAATCTCGCTGATAGAAACCCCAGCTTGAATCAGCAACGGAATTGCTGTCAATTTTCCTCTCTGTTCTCCCTCGGCTAGACCCTCCTAACGACCCTCTTCCTTTGCTTCCTGGTACACTCTGGTCTGCTCTATTGTAAGTCCTAGCATTGCCTCTACCTCTTCTCGGCTCAACTGGGCAAATCGATACACTGCAATAGTAGTAACAATATTTATCATCTCCGATCGGCTTAGAATATTGGTTTCTTCTTGTTGCGATCGAGCGATAATTTGTTTGGCTTGTTCGATGGTTATATTCACTTAAAGGGGAGCGATCGGGCAAATTTGCAGCCCCACCTCACTCATGAACAGCGACACTTCCACCCCAAACACCTCCGCCAAATTATCTGGCGTAAGAACCTGTTCTGGTGAATCGATCGCCCAAATTTTTCCTTGATTCAGCAAAGCAATTCGATCGCTGTAGCGAGCCGCCAAATTGACATCATGCAGCACAGTGATAATGGTTAATCCTTGCCGATTTAGCTGCTTTAAAAGTTCCAGCAGTTGAAGCTGGTAGCGAATGTCCAGGAAGGTGGTTGGTTCATCGAGCAGGAGTACCTTGGGGTCTTGGGCCAGGGCCAGGGCCAAAAATGCTCGTTGCCGTTCTCCGCCAGACAATTGCTCCACCGGACGATCGCCAAACGCTTCTAGCTGTGTTTCTGCCAGGGCTGCCTGCACCTTCTGCCGATCATCTGCTGTGGGTTCCCATTGCCACCAGGGTTGATGGGGCGATCGACCCAAACCCACGAGTTGCTGCACGGTTAAGCCATTCGGAATGCGTTGCTGTTGTGGCAAAAGTGCGAGGCGTTGAGCAACAATTTGCGGGGCTTGAGTGTGAATAGCTTTTCCGTCTAACAATACAACACCGCTGGAGGGCTGTAAGATCCGGCTCATCAGCTTTAACAAGGTAGATTTGCCTGAGCCATTTGCTCCCACTAAACTTAGCCACTCTCCAGTTTGGAGGCACAAATTAACCTCCTGAATTACGATCGTTGTTTTGTATCCACCCACAAGCTGCTGCGTTTCAAGCATGGCTGATGTCTAGCAATAACAGAACAGTCAAAGGCTCTGTTTATTTTGTTTACTACGTTATCTATAACTCATTAACGCATTATCTGGAACTCGATGCGTTCGATCGCCGTGCGAAGTGGGTATCCTCAGAGTGACGATCGCCCCCAATAGCACTTAACCAATTATGACACCTGAACTTTACCTGTACGGCATTTTCCCATCTCCCGGCCCAAAAGATCTAAATTTGCAAGGGTTAGATAAACAACCTGTGCAAACTCAGGATATAGACGGGTTTGTTTTTCTATACTCAGAAGCGCAACAAGTACGTTACCTTCCCAGCCGTAAAAATCTCCTTAGTCATGAACGAGTTTTAGAACAGGCAATGGAGCTTGGACATCGTACGCTCTTACCGCTTCAGTTTGGTCTAGTGATTAATAATTGGGAATCTGTTAGAGAAAATTTAACTGTACCGAAAGAGCAAGATTTAAAGCAGCTATTTTCTAAGCTCGAAGGATGCCGAGAAGTCAGTATTAAAGTACTTTGGGATCAAGACAGTGAGCTAGAGAAGTTGATGAAAGAAAACACAACCTTGCAAGCAGAACGCGATCGGCTTGAAGGTAAAACCTTAAGCATGGATGAAGTTGTGAAAATTGGACAGGCGATCGAACGTGCCATCACATCTCAAAAGCAGCACATTATTGAATCCATTCGAGAGACTTTAAACCCATTAGCGATCGAAGTAATTGAAAATGATCCGATGGGTGAAGCAATGATTTACAACACGGCTTATTTAATTCCCTGGGATGCCGAACCCCAATTTGGTGAAAAGGTTGAAGCCCTCGATCGTCAGTTTGAAAACCGCCTTCGCATCCGCTACAACAACCTCACGGCTCCCTTCAACTTTGCCCAGCTTGGGTAGAAATTCGGCGAAAAAATCAAGCTAGAAAACGAGGCTAAAACCATGTTATTTGATCTCCTTCTTGCTCCAGTGACTCTTCCAGTAAACGGCATCGCCTGGATTGGTGGAAAAATCCTGGAACAGGCCAGCCCCGAACTGGATGAAAAAGAAGTTTTAAGTAAGCGATTACTAGCCCTACAGCTTGCCTTTGATATGGGCGATCTTTCCGAAGAAGCGTTTGAGGAACAGGAAGAAGACTTGCTGCTGGCAATTCAGGCTTTGGAAGATGCAGAAACCTTAGAAGGTGCAGATTAATAGCTCCATCTATTTAACTTGCCGTTCCACATACTGCTTCAACTCTCTTGCCATCCGTCGGATACCCTGCTGTTCATCGCGTCGCAAAAACGGTACAAATAACACGGTCACGGCTCCAGTCATTGTTTCCTGGTGGATGTACTTTGTTCGGTTTCGCCCGACTTCTTGCAGTTCAAAGACATGCTCACTCCGAAATCCAGGAGCGGTATAAATCCAACGGAGGCATACATTGGGTTGCAGGAGCGTAATTTGGGGTTCAAACTCTGTCTCTGTTTCTTCTCGCATTCGCCGCAGAGAAAGCTGCACGGTTCGACCTTGCTTAAACGACAGAGAAGGGTTGCGATCGTACAAAAACGTGTTCCACTTCAACCAATTCTCTTTGCGGATGAGAGCCTGCCAAACAGCAAGCTTCGGAGCGTTAATCTCAATTTCGGTGTAAAGAGAAGGCATAAACCAAGGAGTCAAGGGTGCAAAGTTAGGATTGGGCAGCATGAATTTTTGCTGCTTTGTCGGAACTTAGATTGGGTACTTTGAGCGTTCCCAATTCCGTACCTCTGAGTACATTTGAAGATTTAGTGTTTTCCTATACTGGGTCAGGAACAAACGCTAAGATCGTAGCTCATTTGTGCAATGGATTTCCCCAAAAAGGAGCAGTACATTCATCCTATGGTTAACCTGACCCCCAATCCTAGCTTCAGCCTTACAATTCGGCTTCAACTTCCTAACACGTCAGGGATGTTAGCTCCTGTGGTTCAGGCGATCGCCGCCGCTGGTGGCAATATTGGGCAAATTGATCTGATTGAGCAAAACCGCAAGCTGGTACTGCGTGATATTACGGTGGATGCTTCCAGTACAGAACATGCCGAGACGATCGTGAATGCAGTGAAAGCCCTAGACGAGATTAAGGTGTTGGATGTGTACGATCGCACGTTCAACCTGCATCGGGGTGGCAAGATCAGTGTGCAGGGCAAAATTCCCCTCAAGAGTCAGGGAGATTTGGCAATGGCCTATACGCCTGGAGTGGGGCGGATCTGCACGGCAATTGCTGCAAACCCAGAAGAGGTTTACTCTTTAACCATTAAAAGCAACACCGTGGCGATCGTCACGGATGGCAGTGCTGTGTTGGGGTTGGGCAATTTGGGAGCCGCAGGAGCTTTACCCGTGATGGAAGGGAAAGCCATGTTGTTTAAGGCCTTTGCGGATGTGGATGCGTTCCCGATCTGTTTGGCAACCCAGGATGTAGACCAGATTGTGGAAACGGTGAAGAATATTGCTCCTGTGTTTGGTGGCGTGAACTTGGAAGATATTAGTGCCCCTCGCTGCTTTGAAATTGAAGCCCGGTTACAGCGAGAGTTGGACATTCCCATTTTTCACGATGATCAGCATGGTACGGCGATCGTATCATTGGCGGCCTTGTTGAATGCTTTGAAGCTGGTTAAGAAATCCCTGGATGAAACGCGAATCGTGATTAACGGTGCAGGGGCCGCAGGAGTGGCAATTGCCCGGTTACTGAGAAAAGCCGGAGCCAAAACCATTCTCCTATGCGACTCTCGCGGCATTTTGTCTACCCATCGGACTGATTTAAACAACCAGAAAAAAGAATTTGCAGTGGAACAAAGCGGTTCCTTGGCGGATGCCCTCATGGGAGCAGATGTATTTATGGGTGTGAGTGTGCCTGGTGTGGTGACTCCTGAAATGGTTAAATCAATGGCAATCGACCCGATCGTTTTTGCAATGGCTAATCCCATTCCCGAAATTCAGCCAGAACTGGTGAGCGGAGATGTGGCTGTGATGGCCACCGGGCGCAGCGACTATCCTAACCAAATCAATAACGTCCTGGCCTTTCCTGGCATTTTTCGGGGGGCCCTTGACTGTCGCGCCAAAGCCATGACCAGCACCATGTATCTGGAAGCTGCAACGGCGATCGCCTCTCTCATTAAGCCTTCTGATTTAGACAGAGAACACATTATTCCGTCCGTCTTTGATGAGCGAGTTGCTCCGACTGTAGCGGCAGCCGTCCAACATGCAGCACGGGCAGATGGCGTAGCTGGTTCATAACATAACCAGGTTTGTAACTTTTTCAGGAATCAGTTTACGATCGCCGAATATTCAGGCAGCACCAATCTTGTCGTCGCCAGAGGGTTGCCACTACCCAGCCATGCTGCTCTAGGGTGTCGGCGATCGGTTTAACTTGATCGAGCAAAAGACCGCTCAAAATACCCCAGGTGGTTGGTTTGGCAATTTGGCTCATTCCCGGAATCAAATCAATAATCACTTCTGCCAAAATATTGCATAAAATGCCGTCTACGGGTTCTGAGAGCGTTTCAATTAATCGATCGACGCTGCCTTCTTCTGCCCTCAACCGATCGGCTTCTACCAAATTCAGTTCTCGATTGCTGTGGGTAGACAAAACAGCAAGGGGATCGGTGTCAACGGCATACACCTGCTTTGCTCCCAGCAATAATGCCCCGATCGACAAAATGCCTGATCCACAGCCAATATCAGCAACGATCGCCTCTGAATCGGGTTCACCCAACCGCATCTCCAACGACTCCAAGCAGAGTTGAGTGGTAGCATGGGCACCCGTACCAAAGGCCACGCCCGGATCAAGCCGAATCACTAACCGATCGCTATTTTCTGGGGGCGGCAACCAAGCCGGATTAATCAAAAACCGATCGCCAATTTCCTGCGGATGCCAGTAATTCTTCCAACTGCTTGACCAGTCTTCCTCATCAATCAAATTCCACTGCACCATTGGCACAGCCATTCCAGCACAGAGGGCATCCTGCCGCAGCCGTAAAGCCAAGGCGGCCAGATCAAGCTGATGGGCCTGCATCTGGGGTAAATAGGCTTTGACCAGGCAACCATAATTTTTGCTTTCGCTGGCCGTTCCTCGGCAGTTAAAATCGTCCAGCCGCCAGAATATCAGGTCTTCCAGGGCTGGATCACACGCAACTTGAATTTCCCACCAGCTAGTTGACATGGCTTTAGGAGGCAAGGGTCGGGGGCATAGAGAATATAAGGCTTACGGTGTCTACATTTACTCTCTACCTTTACTCTGGCAAAGTCACAGTGTAAGCATCTCGGATGCCAGGTTCTTTAGTGATTTCGTTCAAAATGCCTTCCGGAATCGGATCATCCAGGCTCAGCACCATTACCGCATCACCTCGGATAATCTTCCGACCGACCTGCATACTGGCAATATTGACGTTGAAGCTGCCCAATAAAGAGCCGATTTTGCCAATGATTCCCGGCATATCTCGGTGGAGGGTAAACAGCATATAGCGGTTGGGCGGTACGTTGATTGGAAAATCATCAATGCTGGTAATCCGAATTTCGTTGTCCCCCAGCAAAGCCCCCGTAACCGAGTGGGTTCCCAACGGCCCAGTGGCTTTCAGCAGCAACGAGCCAGTGTAGTCTTTGATGGTGGCATCTCGCGTTTCGACCACATGGATGCCGCGCTCTTTGGCTTCAATGCTGGCGTTGACGTAGTTTACCCGTTCTTGTAAAGCGTGGGAGAGCAAGCCTTTTAGAGCCGCAATCACGATCGGCTGGCTTTCGTTGGTGGCAAGGTCTCCCTGGAGGCGAATATTAAAGTCTTCAATCCGTCCACCGGCTAACTGGCTGACCAAATTTCCTAAGGTTTCCGCCAGTTGCAGGTAGGGGCGCAGTTTTTCCATCACATCCGGACGCAAGCCTGGAATGTTGACGGCTGAACGGGCAGGCAGCCCCAGCAACACATCTCGAATTTGTTCTGCCACGTCGATCGCCACATTCACCTGTGCTTCTTCGGTTGAAGCTCCCAAGTGAGGAGTCAGAATCAGTTCTTTATCCACCGATCGCAAGGTAGAGTCTTCCTGGAGTGGCTCCTGTTCATACACATCAATGGCGGCTCCAGCTATTTTTCCTTGCTTCAAAGCCTCAACCAAGGCCGCCTCATCAATAATTCCACCCCGCGCACAGTTAACGATCCTTGCAGTAGGCTTCATCTTGTCGAAGGCTTCTGCGTTGATCAGGTGGTAGGTTTCAGGCGTTTTGGGCATATGCAGCGTAATATAGTCTGCTTCCCGCAGCAGAAAGTCCATTTCCACCAACTGGCAACCCAACTGCTCTGCCCGCTCCATTGACAGATAGGGATCATACGCCAACAGGCGCATTCCCATTGCCCTGGCAATATTAGCCACATGAGAGCCGATTTTACCCAATCCCACAATTCCTAGGGTTTTTTTGTAAACCTCAACTCCGGTAAAGCTCTTTCGATCCCACTTTCCCGCTTTCACCGATAGATTTGCATCGGGAATATAGCGCGACAGGGACAACATCATGGCAACAGCGTGTTCAGCCGCAGCAATGGTATTACCTTCTGGCGAATTGACAACCAAAATACCGCGACGAGTTGCCGCCGGAACATCGACGTTATCAACTCCCACTCCGGCTCGCCCAATGATTTTAAGCTGACTTCCAGCTTCAATCACGCTTGTCGTTACTCTCGTTCCAGAGCGGATCATGAGCGCATCGTACTCTGGGATAATTTGGGTTAACTCTTCAGGGGACAGGTTTGTCTTGACATCTACCTGAGCAACTTGAGAGAGAATGTCAATTCCAACTTGGTCAATGGAGTCAGAAACAAGAACCTTAGGCATGATCAGCAGGTCATTTTAGATGAAGACAACAATCTAACGATGGAAAGGCATCGGCAGGAGATTCCACAAAACGTCATTCTACTGCAAAGGGGATGCTAGCAAACTGGAATCGCTGAAAGATTTTGTCTTTAATGATTCAGTCCTGATGAAAGGCTTGATGTATAGCAAAGGGTCAATGTAAACCTTAGGCGTGTGGGGGCAATGGCTCCTGGAACTGTAATCTAGAACTGTAATTGAGTGAACTCGATCCTGCCTATCCTTTGACTGGGCAGGCAAGATGCCCACTCCCCAAAACAATTCAAGGTTTGATTAGACTCGATCGCTTCCCCGATCTTCAGCAAACCATCCATTGCCATCAACGTTTCATAATGAGTAACCGATCGCAATTCATTCCCAGAAAGTTATTAAAGTTTAGATTTGTTGACAGGTTTTGATCCTGTGCGGAAGCGGGTAGCTCAATGACGTTAACTGAATACGTTAGCTGGATACGTTGACAGCCAACCGATCGGATGATTTGCCAAGGCTGTTAATCAGTTAGTATCCTGCTAAAGGACTAGTCTTTTGGTGTTACGAGTTTTACTGGTGTGAGATTAACGTATGCAATCCTCAAATCCCCTGCTCGTTGTAGGCATTAGTGCTGCTATTGCGATCGGTTCTACAACTGCGGCTACTGCCAAAACTGAATCTCCGGCTGATTTGCAACCTGTTGATTCCAAAGAAAATAATGCCTTTGAGGTTAGCTCACTGAAACCGGAGCCACCAGAGCAATGGTTCCTTTCCCAAGCCAATGAAGCTCCTCAAGACGAAGTTGATATCGACCTAAATTTGCTGGATGACAGTGAGCCATCCTCCTCTGATGCAGATTTAGCTCAAGAACCAGAATCTAGCCCAGAGCCTTCCTTGGAAGAAAGTGAAGCCGAGGCAGAAGAGGCGATCGGGGAAGAATTAGAGGGTGAAGTCAGTGAGGAAGGATTGCCTGCATTGCCTGAGGGTGAGGCAGATGTAGAAATTGAGGCGATCGAGGAAGACCTGCCGGAAGCAGAAGCCGAGGGAGAGGCAGAAGTGGAAGCTGAGGAGCCAGTCGCTGATGATGAGGCTGAGGCAGAAGTGGAAGAATCCAGTGAAGAAAGTGAAGAAGTGGAAGGTGAAGCAGAGCCAGTGTTGGAGACCGATCCAGCATTAGAAGAGGATACGCTAGAACCGCTCCCCGATACAGACTCAACGCCAACCACTGACGAAGAACCAACCCCTTCAGCTCCTACGGCAGATCCGGGTTCGGCTCCAGATTATCTTGATCCAGACCCCAATCCCCTCTCTTTCCCAACTGATCCTTCGGAGGTGGAAATCGTTGGAACGCAACCCATTACTCTGATTCAGGCGATCGAACTAGGAATCCGCAACAATGAAGACCTCCAACGCGCCCGTCTAGAACTGCAACGATCGCAGGCAGCCCTCCGCGAAACCCAAGCTGAAAATTTTCCAACCGTTGATCTTGGGGCAGACCTTACTTTACAGGGCAGTGAACAGCCTGATACCCAATTCAACCCACTCACCGGGGAACAGGAAGCAGATGGAACTGAACTACAAACTAGCCTCGGTTTGGGAGGAGCATTACAGGCAAACTACGCAATTTTTACCTCCGGACGGCGATCAGCCCTCATTCAGGCGGCAGAGCGGGAAGTGCGGTTTCAGGAATTGGCTGTAGAAAGCACCACCGAAGACTTGATCCTGCAAGTCACCCAGGCCTACTACGATTTACAGGAAGCCGATGAACAGGTGCAAATTTTCCAGGCAGCATTAGATGAAGCTGAACGTAGCTTACGGGATGCCGAAGCCTTGGAAAGAGCCGGAGTTGGGACGCGGTTTGATGTGCTTCAGGCGCAGGTGGATGTGGCAAATGCTCAGCAGGACTTGCGAAACCAACTAAGCCAGCAGGAAGTTGCCCGTCGTCGCCTTGTGGAACAGTTGAACCTTTCCCAATCGGTGACACTGGCGGCGGCTGAACCTGTGGAGGTGGCAGGCGTATGGGATTTAACCCTTGAACAGTCGATCGTTGAGGCGTTTAGAAACCGGGCAGAGTTAGAGCAGCAGTTAGTCCAACGGGAAATCGCAGAGCGCAACCGGCGAGCTTCCTTGGCAACTTTGGGCCCCCAGGTTAACCTCTCAGCCCAATATGGCTTGAACAATACATTGGCCAGCGATCCAGACTCGATCGCTGAGGACTTTGGTTTTCTGTCTAGCTTCCAGGTGCAGCTTGGGGTCAGCATTAGTTTATTTGATGGTGGGCGGGCCCGAGCCCAGGCACGGCAGGCCGAAGCCAACATTGCCATTGCCGAGTCTCAGTTTGCCAATGTGCGGGATCAAATTCGGCTGGAGGTAGAGGAAGCCTATTCCCAACTGGATGCCAACTTTGAGAACATTCAAACGACGGCTTTGGCGGTTCAACAGGCAGAAGAAGCCCTGCGGTTAGCCCGCCTTCGTTTCCAGGCAGGAGTTGGAACCCAAACGGATGTCCTGCGATCGCAAACTGAACTGACCCGATCGCGCTTTAATAACCTTCAGGCAATTCTTAACTATAACCGTGCCCTCGCAGCCCTCCGACGATCGGTGAGTAACTTTCCTGAAGGGTATTTGAATGAAGTTCCCTAACCCGATCGGCTGGATGGGTAACTTTGCCCAATGAAGCAAGGCAAAGGATTTGAGCGGGTAATCCGTAGCGCAGGCATCTTGCCTGCGTCGGTGAAACCTCTCCCTCTGGAGAAATGGGACTCTGTGTAACCACAGTACCAAATCCAATTTCTCCAGCCGTAACTATGAAACTAGGACACTTTTCGAGTTTCCAGCCCTATCATTGAATTCGGCCACTTCAAGCATCCTCTTCTATCTATCCGTTGCCCTCACTTCCATCCAGGCGTTTTCTAGTTTTTCTAGTCTTCTAATTTCTCCAAAAATGCCTCAGCCTTGCAGAGTAGATCGATCGCCTGTTCCGCGCTGATCAGCCGTTTCAGGACAACTTGCCCGATCGATCGGGTCGCTGGTTTCGCTTGAGCCGGGTCAATGGGGCAAACTTCCAGCATCAGCACATCCTCTTCGACGCGGTAAAGCCACAACTTTTCGCCATTTTCTAAGATGCACAAGTTTGTTTGCTCAATCTGGGGTTTGCGCCGCCACGCTGCTTCATTCCACAGCCCACCAAATTCCCAGACGCGACCAACCGTCCATCCATCAGATAAAAAAAAGTACTTCACGGCGAATGTTCTGCACTCATTTTGATAGTGTCTAGCCCATTATGCCTTCTCTCTACCCTCTGTGCCCTCCGGGTTCTTGGCAAACGGCACGTTATGACTGAAGCGGAAACCGATCGCCTAAAAACTTTTCTGCCTCAGAGCGATCGTGTACTTTTCCGTCCAGCGTAGCGGCTAGCAAGGCTTCTAGCATCGGCTTAAATTGCCGTCCGGGTTGGTAGCCCAATGCCTTCAGGTCGTTGCCGTTCAAAGGTGGTTTAACAAAGGCGAGGCGTGTTAAGTATTGCCAGATTTGTCGCCGAATCGGGCGTGGCACAATCACAGCCAGTAAGGTGAGGGTAGGAAGGTCGTAAGAGTTGAGCAATTGGTAGATTTGGCTGGGACGATCGCACTCAGGTAGATGGGCTGTAAGGTGTTGGTGGATGGCATCCAGATTTTGCAGCCGTTGGATGCTGTCGGACGGGAGTTGGAGATTTTCTGCCACCTTGACTCGATCGCCCACTGTTAAGTTTGTCAGCAGCACTTCTAGCAGGGTGAGCCAGTGTTCAACTTGGTGAGTTGTATCAAACTGTTTGAGCCACCGATCCACCAAGCGCAGTTGCCACCAAAGGCGATCGGTCAGTTGTAAATCGGAATGGATGCAGCAAATTGCCCCTAGATTGTCTAGTAGACGAATCGCCTGGAACCAATAGGGAGCCTCTAAAATGTAGCGTAACTCCTGCTTTAAGCGGGTTTGCAGTGCTGGAAATTTCTCCATCTCAGACTGAATCCGGTGATACACGCCACTGGCGATCGCATGGCGAATATAGCCCTCCGTTTGGGGATCAATTTGAAAGCCCAGCCGCACCGCAAAGCGAACCGCACGATAAATTCGCGTCGGGTCTTCAATGAAGCTGTTGGCATGCAGCACCCGAACATATCCTTCCTGTAAATCCAGAAGTCCCCCAAAAAAGTCCAGAACCTCCCCAGTGCGAGGAGCCGTCAGCCGGATTGCCATGGCGTTAATTGTGAAGTCTCGACGGTAAAGATCTTGGCGAATGGAGCTGGCTTCCACCTCTGGGTTTGCCGCCGGATAGGGATAAAATTCAGTGCGAGCAGTGGCAATGTCAATCCAGAGGGAATTCAAGTTTGGATCGTTATGCCAGGTCAGGGCTGCCGTTTGGAACCGTCCATGAACTTGTAACCGAACAGACGGATACTGCTGCTGCAATGCCCGTGCCAACTCCACTCCCGCCGCCTGATCAGCCGCCCGATGGAACCCATCCACCACCAAGTCAATATCCGGTATGAACAAAGCAGACGATTCATCTGAACCACTCTCAAAAGCCGACAAGTTAGACAAGAACAAATCCCGCACAGCCCCACCCACCAGATAAAGCTGCCAACCTCGCTCTTCTGCCTGTTTTGCCGCCGCCATCAACACATCCCACAACGTTGGAGCTAGCCGATCGCGCAACACCTGCCGCACCACCCCAGGTAACACACAATAATCCCGCCAATGCTTACTCCTCTCTCCTCTCTCCTCTCTCCTCCCTCCTCTCTCCTCTTTCCCTTTCCCTGCCCCCTGCTCCCCGATCGCCTTCTCCCGATGCAACTGCCGCAGCACATCCGTCCGGGTGACAATTCCCACAAGCTCTCCCTGATCCAGCACTGGAAGCCGTCCAATGTCATAGGTCATCATCAAGGATTCAATTTCGGTTAAGGGTGTCTCAGGTGCGATCGTTTTCAAGTTCGTGGTCATGTAGCCTTTCACGCGGGCATGGCTGAAGCCGTGATGTAGCGCAATATCCAAGTCCCGACGAGAAATAATGCCAACCAAGCCTCCCTCCTCGTCCACCACCGATAGCCCGGAGTGCCCATAGCGCAGCAAAATTCGTTGGGCTTCCTGGATCGTCGTATCTGGGCGAATGGTGCGAACCGGAGAAGACATTAGCTCCCTGGCAACCGGAGGATGGGGAATCTGCGATCTCAACTGGTCTAACAACTCCGCCAGCGTTTGCTCTGGGTCAACCCCTCTAGTTGTCAAAGCCGCCGCCCTCGGATGCCCTCCTCCCCCAAACGGTTCAAACAGTTCTCCCAAATCAATTCCCTCATGGGATTGGTCAAACCGCCATTCTCCCCGGCTATGGGAACGCCCAATCACCGTCAGCCGTTCTTCCCCTCCCCCCACGGCATAGCGTGCTGCCAACAGCAACACATCTGCCTCTGTCAAACTCAACAACCGAGAGGCTAAATTCGACAGTCCTGGAATATACTCTTCAACCGACAGCAGCACCCAAGAAACTTGATACCCATGAACCGTCTCCGTCTGCAACTCATCCAAGGCAACCGTCAGCAAGTCCTGCATCGTTGGAGACAGCCCCGGTTCCACATATTCCGCGATCGCCTGCAAACTTGCCCCTTGTGCCATTAGCCAGGTTAAGGCAGCTGCATCTCGCACCGTAGCATGGTCATAGGTCAGGGAACCTGTATCAACATGAATCCCCAATGCCATGACAGTGGCTTCAGCCGACGTGAGGGAGTAGGAAATGGGGAGTGGGGAATGGGAAGTGGAGGGAGAGACACGCAATTTCGCATCTGTACGGGAGTGAGAAGGCAAAGCATTTGGTGAAACAGGATTTGGAGCAGGGTTCTGGGCTTGAGCATCAGAATGAATCGACATTTGCTGTTCAGCATGGCGATCACCAGGCTCCTCTTCTCGATCCTCACGCCCTTCTATCCCCTTTTCTATTCCCCACTCTCCACTCTCCCTTTCCATTAACTGCTCTACAATCAGCGTTGTTACCGCTCCCACTGGCTCAACCCGCTTTTGGGTCGCTGGAATATCTCCTTCAGCGTCTAAATGATGGTCGTAAGCAGTGATTTCCACATGGGGTAAATTCAACCACTCAGCAGCTTTCCCCAATCGATCGCGCCACTGAGTATCCACCACAATCAGCGATCGGATGTGGTCTGGATTCACCGATCGGCGTTCAATCAAGGCAAACTCATCCCGATGAAGTGCCAAAAAATCCCGCACGGTTGGATGCGCTCCCCCCGTCAGCACAATCCTTGCCCCTGGATGTAAGCGGGACAACCCAACAGCAGCACCCAGCGTATCAAAGTCGGCAGTGGTATGGCAGAGGATGAGATCCATAGAAGGGGGGAGTGGGGAATAGGGTAGAAACGCAAAATTTTGCAGCTAGGCGTTCGTATGGGAGCGAAGAATCAGAAGAGGGATGAAGACATCCTTCTCCAATGCGTGTCACTTTCTGATAAGTTCTAAATCAGGGGTTGTTTAAGGGCAAGCACTTTGGCCTGCTCAGGTTGTTAAACCCCTTGCTGTATTGGGAGGAAACGATGTCTATTTTGTTCCAACTTGCCCTAGCGGCCTTGGTAATTATGTCATTTGTGATGGTTGTGGCTGTCCCTGTTGCCTATGCTAGCCCCCAAAACTGGGATCAAAACAAACGATTACTTTTTCTGGGGTCTGGGGTTTGGGTGTTACTTGTTTTGCTAGTTGGCGGATTAAATTACTTTGTGGTTTAGGCTAGATAAGGAGCAATGTTTCGCTCTGTCTCTCGCCCAATACGCTGAATAATATGACTGTTTTTGAGGGCACGTTTACCCCGATCGACTCTTTGCGGTTTGCGATCGTCATTGGTCGATTTAATGACTTGGTGACGGGCAAGCTTCTAGAAGGATGTCAAGACTGCTTGAAGCGTCATGGGATTGACCCTGATCCGCATGGAACTCAGGTTGATTATGCTTGGGTTCCTGGCAGTTTTGAGATCCCCTTAGTGGCGCGTCAATTGGCTCTGACCCATCGGTATGATGCCATTATTTGCCTAGGAGCCGTGATTCGTGGCTCTACTCCTCACTTTGATTATGTTTCTGCCGAAGTGTCTAAGGGGATTGCTGCTGCCAGCTTTCAAACCGGCGTTCCGGTTGTGTTTGGCGTGTTGACAACCGACACAATGCAGCAAGCTTTAGAGCGGGCTGGAATTAAGAGTAATCATGGGTGGGACTATGCGATGAATGCGATCGAAATGGCAAGTCTGATGCGTCAGATTCGCCCTTTGAATGCAGACGGTCATAGTGGCAACAGCCTTTCTGCTGCTAGCGGTCAATCCCTGCCGGGTTCGTTGAGAAGTGCTGCCCCTGAAACATCCGACGAACGGAGTTTCTAACGAGGGAATGCAAATTTAATAACCTGAAATCTTTGCGGGGTGGGCATCTTGCTCGCCCAGTCAACTAAGCAGAACGGTGGCACAGGTTATTTAATCTACGATCCTAAAAAGGCTTGAAAATGAAAGGCTGAGAGTTCCATCTTTAGTGAACTTCTCAATTTTGTTCTGTAAACGTTTATAATTATGGATTGTGTCCATCAATCCTAGGAATCCTATGGCTCGTCAATGCGATTTAACTGGTCGAAAGGCAAACAATGCGTTTGCAATTTCCCACTCCCACCGTCGCACGAAGAAGCTTCAACAAGCAAACCTTCAAGAGAAGCGAGTTTGGTGGCCTCAAGGGAAGCGTTGGGTGAAGCTGCGTTTGTCTACAAGGGCAATTAAGACCCTGGAAAAGAAGGGTTTGGCAGCAATGGCGAAGGAAGCAGGAATCGATCTCAGTAAGTATTAAAGCGTGGTCAAAACGGGCTTTTAAGGCGCGATCGAGTACCGATATGAATCGCTGATGTAGGATCAAATCGGTTTATTGGATAGTATTTTCAGGCTTATTCGTCAGTGGTAAATCATTTGATTTCAGGCTGTCTGGTTCAGTTCATTCAACTTAAATTGTTCAATCATGAGATGAGGTAGGCATAGAGCCTGCCTCTTTTTTTACAATCGCTAGTTTAAGTAGTATTGTTGGCATAAGATCTTCGGGAATTACTGAGGATAATAATTTGCATTTGTGAAGTTGCCAGTACAAAATAATCCTGGAGCAAGCTTTTTTGATCGTTTTGTTACTTCAAATGGGCAAGATAAATCACACTAAGCAACTTTTCGAGGTTGGCAGATCTTCGTTTCATCGTCTGTTTCCTAAAACAACGGGATGAAACGGTTTTACCGCCCAGTTGCTGGAGCAAATTCGCTTACCAGGGTAAGGTTATGGTGATTGGTATTTTTATCTGATTAGAGATAAAGCCTTTTGACGGTTACGACCTCATACCTCGCATCCAATGTGTTGGGAATGAGCGGCTTCCTGCCTCAAAGGTGCAACTAGTCGCCTAATATACTCCTACTTCGGGAGCGCGTTCTGTACACTGTTCGTGCAAGTTGGCTGTTCCACTGAGCAAAATGACTCATTACGATCGTGTCTACGGTTTGATTCGGCTAGTTTTCCTTAACTAGTAATCAATTCATCCCCTCCGATCGTCATCCGGTAAGTTCCGGAGTTGTGATCATGTCTTGATGATTTGCGATTTTTGTAATTTGCGATCGGCAATCCCTTTTATCTCGTGTTTCCTCGTTATCCTGTTCCCGTAAAATCCCTGCTAGTGTTTCTTCTGTTGATGGGCAAGCTGCAAACTGTTAAGACAGTGTTGCTTAGGCGATGAGTCTATGAATTTTAGATGAAGTGAGTTTTTGCTTGTTGTATGCCGCTTAGCCTCCTGCTAGGCGTTTAAACCACTTCTCTGGTGTTTTACCTCCAGGTTTCCGTTCCAATCAGGAAGGCAGCTATGTCAACCCCAAAGATTACCAGAGCCGTTCAAAATCTCTTTAAACAAATTAGCCGTATGGCCCAGAGCCTCACAAAAGGGCTTGTTCGCTGGCTGTTGCGGGGTTTACTCGTAATTGGTCGGCAGCCGCTTGCCTCTAAGGTAGGCTTTGTCCTTCCAACGACGGTGCTGCTGCTGTTGGTGGTAACGCTGACGGTAGGGGCGATCGGCTATCGTACCTATACTCGTTCCCAGCAGGCGATCGGCGAACGACAACAGCGCGTAATTTATAATGCTGCATCTCCAGCGATCGATCGGGCTAAGGCAAAGCTGGAGTTTATGTTTAATCCTCAGCGTGAGCGGCGATTTGGCGGTGTTCCCGGAGAAGATCAACTCATGGGAATCATGCTCAATGATGGCAGTGGCAACGCCCCTCAAGCGGATATTGATCCTTACACATTTGCCCCAGAAGAACAGCGAATTGACCTGAACCAGGATGGCACGTTAGATAATGCTTGGTTCTATCTGGCCGATCGAGATGGGGATGGCACAAATGATAGCCGAGTGGTTTACTCCATTATTTTTAGTACGCCCAGTGGAGGGCCCCAAGACCCTCTGAGGCTAAGAGATTCAACCGATGCAACCCTAGCTCAGCGAGCCCGCCAGTTGCTGGTGCGAAACGCTCCCTTGAGTAGCCCTGTGCAAGGGGGAGACTGTGCCCGTGTTCAGCAAGGGGGAGCAGTTGGGCCCAGTATTAATGAAATTGGCTGGTTTAGAGATGACAATAACCCCGGTCGCATCCTGAAAAACTTTCAGGTCAATGCCTATGTGTTGCCTTTGACCAATGATGGAACGGCCGACCCCAACAGTACCGTTGCAGCACTGGAATTTCAGCAAGACCGTGAAGCGGCTCAGGGCTTCCGCTGGGCAGCCTGGTTCCGTAATGACCTGGAGATCTTTCCTGGCCCACAATTCAACTGGAATGGGGCAATGCACACCGAGGGGAGCTACTTTGTCACAGGAAATTTTCGGGCTTTCATGGTCAGTTCTCACCGTTCTTGTTTGTACGAGAAAAACGCTTCTCGGTTGACAGCCCCAGACGTTGTTAATAATCCTGATCGGACGATTCCTGACTTCCAGGGGCAGTTTGTGACTGGAAGCTTGCGAGACAACAACTTTGGTGGCAACCCTAAGTTCGACCTATGGAATGGTAGAGATCGCGAGCCTCGTAGAGAACAGGAAATGGATTCAAGAGCGGACTCGCTGAACGATATTGGTCAAGGCCCGATTGCCATTGCGCTAGATCCAGTCATTCTACAAACTCAAGACATTTCTGTCGGGCGGATCATTGGAGATCCACGTACTCAACGGGCTGGTGCCTGGGCAGGAGGGATTTTTGCTAATGCCGATGATGGACGGATGGATAATGACCGGACACCCACACCGTACTTGGACGACACCTTCCGGGCTGATTATCGCTACGGGCCAAACCCCCGTTTCGGCTTCGATCGAGAGCCAATTCCCAACCAGATTGGTTCAGACATTCCCCAAGATAATCTTCAACTGCGTGGAGATGATGCTCAGATCATTGGGCTAGATGGATACTGGGAACAACGGGCGCGGGTTGAAGGAGTGCGGGTGATTGTAGGGCAGCGGCTTGAGCTAGGTGATCCGGCGGGGTGGGGTGGGCCGGCCTCTAATGGGGAAGAGTCTGTCACCCAAGTGCGCGATCGAATCATTGAACCCTTGCGCCCTTGGACGGGAAACTGTTCTGGAAACCGATGCAATGAAATGCGGCAGCGCAGAACCCTTTGGGATAACCTGGCGGCTGTTCAGTCAACTGCCATCTATCACTCTGCTGGGCAAAGGGACTTCCCCACCGCTTGCCTCGTATCCACCGTTCATCCCGGCACAGCAGGCACCTTAGACAAAAGTGCCACCTTTGAAAACCTGGCATACGGCATTGAAAGCGGTTTCGGTGCCCCCTATAACGCCAGTGGAAGCGTCATTTCAGACTTCTTCCGAGGCAGAGGGACAAATGGTTGGGAGTATTCCTTGCCATCTGCCGGAGACTTTTCTAACTTAAATAGTCCACTGATGCGGGGGTTGAGAAACCTGGCATACTTTGCTGGCGATCCCAGGGGAGGTGCCCCCTCGTTTACACCAATCCAGGATGGCAACGTTCACCCCTACCCGGTCATGTCGATGTGGGGAGATTTCTCCATGCTGCGTCGAGTGATTGCAGAGATGGAATCTGGTACTTCCTACGATCGGCTCAGTCCGGCAGATAAAACCACACTGCACACAGCCGCCTGCACGTTAGGAATGCTGGCATACAACATCGATTACCTCAATAACTTTGATGTAACCAACGTCCCTGCAAGTGTGCTTGGGAATACTACAGGCTGGGATGGATTAAGAGGACATATTCGCGCCATTGATGCCCTCATCGCGGATATCCGCACTGGAGCGGCTGAAACAGGTACACCTGCCGTGCCTTTGGCTTTACGCAACAGCATTCCGGCGGCAATCAAGCTCTTGCAGCCTGAGGACATACTTGAAATGGTGGGAACACCAACACCCGCAGCAGCTTCAGAGTTTTCTAATAATCCAGAAGTCTATGTCCGTCTGTTAGAGCTTTGGCGTGATAGTGATGCGCTTCGTCGAGACGAATTGACCAGAGAGATCAATTTGGCTCAGATGCTCATTACTCAACAGCAGGTGCTCCGCGATCGAGAATATGGTTTCCAGGGGGCTTACGCAATTGATGGTAATAACCGAAATTACTTATTGGGTGCCCTTTCCCCCAGTTGTCAGGCTTATATTTCTGCTGCCGATCCACTGGGGCGGTTATGTTCTGATCGTCCCCGTTATCCGATTCTCTATTCCCTCTTTCCGCTTCAGGCGCACGGAGATGTGTTTGATGCCAGTGCTTCTAACCCAATTGAAGTGAGAGCCCGCGTCCGAGACGGAGAAGACGGACAAGATCGATCGTTTGCCTATCTTCGTAACGTCAACCAGGGAATTCGCTATACCGTTCTCACTCCAGCCCAAATTAACCAGATTGCCCTTCGTCCTTCCCGGTTAGCAAGCCTGGGCTTTAGTCCAAACTGGAGGCTCCCAACGGCGACGGCGACGGCAGGTGCAACACCAAACAGCGGTTCCCAAGATTTAATTAAGGTTTGCGCTCCTAATAACCTTCCCTGCTCATTGCCGCAAAGTGCTACCAACCGTCTGCCTGTTTCTGGCACACGATATCGCGTTCCATTCAAGGATGCTGCCTTCATGAATGGGCGCGAACTCATGAGCGTCCGAACGCTGGATCTTGACCTTGACCTGCTGCGACAAAGTGCGTTTGGAAATGACTTTTGGCTTCCAAGGAGTGGAATTATTTACGCCTTCCGAGAGGATGCCGTTTCTGAAGCACACATTGTTCGCCCTGCCACTGCCGCCTGGACAAGCTGCAACACAGAAGTTGCCTTGAGAACGGTTGGAAACTGCCAGATGGCGACAAGCACCTCGGCCATCGAGTCTACTGATCCGCCTCTCAGTCCCAGTGCTATCACTACAAAACCCGTAGACTATTTTCCTGATCCCGATCGTCGTCCTCATGGCTTCCGGCTTCGCAATGGGGCATCTCTCTGGCGGGGCACTAGCGGTGGCAGTGGTATTAATGATGCGGCTGACCCGCCCGGACGGGGCTTGTCCTTCATTACCCACAATCCGGCCTATGTTCAAGGTTATTTCAACCTGCATCGTCCGCCTGGCTCCAACAGTTTGGCCCGCAACCAGGGTCTTGAAGAGTTTAACGAACGGGTACAAACTAGCGAAATCATTAACAACTTCTACACGCGCGGCAATTCTGGGCTGAATAATGATTTTGCTGCGATCGCCCAAGATCAATGGCGACCCAGTGAGATCATTGCAGATGCGGTTACGCCTCTGTCCAATAACTTTTGTGATGGCAGTATCGAAGACGGTTTCATCACGGCTGCACCAGTCAATAACAATGCACTTACGTCAGCTTTTGTTCGCGATCGGTATGGTTGTCCGAATAGTGGAGCGATCACGTCTTACTTCAACTTCAATCGTCCAAATGTGGACATCAGTGCTAACACCCACAACGGCGTTAAGTGGGTTCGTTCAAATATTGCTGATAGCCTGTGGAGAGCAAAAATTCCTTCTGCTCCTGATGGACGGGGAGAATCTCCTATCTTCATCATTAATACAGGTGAGCCGCTAGGGTTTAACCCCAGCAAGCAGTTTAAGCAATATGAAAGCTTTGGTACAGAGCCAGCAGCCTCAACGCAATATGTTGCTATGAACCTTCCTACCCCTGGGCAAGCTGGGCGGGCTGAAAAGCCCCTGCCTGTAGCGGATGATGGCATCCAGATGAACATGATTGCGGTAAGCGGGATTGTGCCGTCTCGCCAGGGACAGTCCTATGGCGGCTTGCACAACTTCCCTCGGTTCATTGAAGACTGGGATACGAAACAGTTCTATATCTCTGGAGCATTCCTGCAACTGAACTTTAGCAGCTACGCAACGGCTCCCTTTGACCAAGAGCAATGGCAACCTGGACTGCCAGCTCCTGCAACCGGATCTGGCAACAACGAATGGATTCGATACTATCGACCACCAAACCGGCGATGGGGATTTGATGTTGCCATGTTGTATGCCGCTCCAGGGCCAGTAGCACAGCGATTCCGAACGACTGACCCTGCCCGCAGTGAGTTCTACAGCGAACCACCTGCCGATGATCCATACATCCGACTTTTAGCAGACTGTGCCGACGATCCTGCTGCCTGCCGAGCCAATCCAAACCCAACCTAGTTGAACTGATTTTGAGGGGGGTGTTGAGGATTCTCGATCCTTCCAATCACCCCTCTTAACCCCTTTTTGCTTCTTCACTCCATTCTCTGGAGGTATCAATGACAACCGCTCAAACACAGCACATACCAAATCTATTGATGAAGACACTAATAAGGCGAAAGATCAGACAAAGCACCCATCAAATGGTTAGCCGATCGCCGTCTGCCAAACGCTCCTCAGAGCAAGGTCTTACCATTTTGGAATGCTTGATTGCCGTTGCCGTGCTGGGGCTAACAGTGGGATTAGTTCTGCCACCGTTGGTCATTGCTTCTGCTACAAGGGTGCAAACGCGCCGCGCTGAACAAGCTCTACAACTGGCCCAGGGAGAAGTCGATCGGATTCGGGTTTTAGTAGAGCGTAGCCAACATCAAGTTGCCAGTTTACCTGCAACCATACCGACAAACAGGACAGATTTAGAGAACTTTGGCGCACCGACCGGAACATTGAACCAGCTTAAAAGCCCCAGTGCGTGCAATCGATACACAGGTCAACGATTGAATGTCAACCAGGCCCTCATGATCGATGTGGATGGAGACTGTAATGCCGATTTTATGATGCAAGTCTTCCGCACCCCCGATCTGCCTGGCTCAACCATTTCTCAAACAGAAGCCAACCTGGGTCAACAGGGCAGACCATCCGATTTTCGAGTGGGAGTACGGGTCTATTCGATCGCCGCTGGAAGAGGTAATGCGACTCAGGCTTACCGCACACCAGGGCAAGCATTAACAGGATTACTCACAGAACCTGCAAGCCTTTCCCTCACAAGTGGTGAACAAAATCAACTCAGACGACCGCTGGCCGTTCTCTATACCCGGATGTCCTGGGGCGATCAAGATGGTACCCTCTGTGGTTATCACGGACAGCGTGATGCAATTGATAGCTGTCAGGACGCGCTCAACTAGAAGGCGAAATAGCCAAAATTTGTGGAATTTTAGGATTTATTTTTAAAGGGTGGGACTGTAATGGCTAAACGTGCGATCGGGTCTCGGTTAAAGCGGCTGTGGATTTCTGCCCATCGCAATCATAATGTCAAAAATTATGGTGCAACGGACAGCAATACCTCTGGATTCACGCTACTTGAATTGCTAGTTGCCACTGCGATCGGAGGGAGCATCATTGCAGGGCTAATGTTTATGGTGGTGCAGCTAACAAACACAGACCTGCGAGAGTCATCGCGATCGGAAACTCAGCGAGAAATGCAGATGGCTCTGGACTACATGAGTACAGAGTTGCGAGAAGCTGTGTACGTATATTCTGCTGGAACGAACAATACCCAGGAACTTTGGCGAATTAGTCAGTTTTTGCCGGAAAGCGTCGTGTCCAATAACAGTGTGCCAGTTTTGGCTTTCTGGAAATATCATCGCTATCCAGAGTCAATTCAACAACGCTGCCGCTCCCAAAACGCAGAACAAACCGCAGATATCTCCTCCTGCGAATCAGGAGCATCTTATTCTTTGGTGGTCTACTCCCTAAGCAGTGCTAACCCTAATAACATTTGGTCGAATAATGCACGAATCACTCGCTATGCCTTAACCGAGTTTGACAATCAGGGAAATCGCACTCCAGGATACGTTAATCCGGGGCAGCAGCAGAACAACTTTGAAGGATGGACTCCTACGGTGAATCGCTTGGTCGGTAGCCCTGTCACGCTTGTTGATTACGTTGATCTCACCCCTGCTCCTGCCAATGCTGCACTTCCAGTTTGCCCGTTTGGATATAATCCAAACGAAGCTCCTTTAACTCCTAATGCCGACATGATGCCACAAGCCCTTCGACGAGTGCGGAGTTTCTATGCTTGTGTTCCGCGAAGACTTGACAACAGCCAAAATCAAGATGTTCTACTGTTTGTTCGAGGAAGCGTTCAAGGTAGACCTGGATATACGATCGCTGGATTTTCCCAAACACGCGATGCGCTGCCCACCTTGGAAACAAGAGTCCTAACTAGAGGTGCTTTAGGGCGGACACCACCCCAATAGCTGCAATGAGGTGTTCTCACGAATTCATGGAGTCCAAATCAGTCCGGAGGCTACAGTATGATTAGCAAATTATTTATGGGGCGTGTACAGCATCAGTTACACCATCGGTCTACTGCAAATGGTTTTACCTTTGTTGAGTTGATCGCCGTTATTGTCATTATTGGAATATTAGCAGCGATCGCAGCCCCAGGTTGGTTAGCCTTTGCCAATAATCGACGGGCAAATGCGGGACGTGATCAAGTCTTGCAAACCCTACGGCAAGCCCAAGCCGATGCCATTCGCACCCGCTCGTCTAAGGCTGTACAGTTTAATGTCGCAGCTAATCCGCCTACCATTACCTTCGGTAGCATTACGGACCCCCTCGGTGAAGGGACTGCATCTTCTCCGGGAATGCTGGGTTTACAAGTCAGAAATGGTGGAGCCGTTCCCAATCGAGGGTGTCCCAATGTGAACTGCATTGCTTTTGGTGCCGACGGAACAGTTTTAACACCTGTAGACGATGCCAGCCCAATTATTATCAGCGTTGTCGCACCACGAGATAACAGTTCTGCTCAACGCTGTGTATTAGTGCGAACATTGCTCGGAGCGATGCAAACAGCGGAAGGAAATGCCTGTAATGGCTAAGGCTTGAACACTTCGGAGCTATCCAATTTCTGTTCTTGCTCCGATCGCCGCAATTGCCACACCCATTAAAATAATTGCCGCTCCGATCGCCACTTCCCAACCTGGTATTTCGCGGAAAACAACCATACCTAGAATGCTGGCTCCAATTGGCTCTGCCAGGATCGTCAGAGTAACGAGTGTGGGAGAAATCCAACGAACAGCCCAATTAAAGCTGGTATGCCCAATGAGCTGCGGAAACACCGCCATGAGCAAAATCCAGAGATAAACCTGGGGCGGGTAGCCTGTATATTGGGAGCCAAAGAGAAAGGGAAGAGGAAGAAGAATGATCCCGGCAACTCCGTAGGTCAACGCAACATGGCTGCTGATACTTAGCCCCCGCCGTTGGGCTTCTCGCCCGAAAAGAATATATAAACTAATTGCCCAGGAGCCAATAAGAGCTAGGAAGTTTCCCAGGGGTGGATTGCTGCCCAGTTGGCTACCCTCTGCTCCGCCCAACGCCACTAAAACGCCACCCGCCAAAGTTAGGCAAATACCACCGATCGTCAGCCAACTGGGTTTTTCCCGAAACCATACCCAGGAGATCAGGGCAACCCAAATCGGATTTGTCGTAACTAGTGTGGCAGAAGCGGCGATTGAGGTATAGGCAAGAGAGGTAATCCAAGTGGCAAAATGAATCGCGAGAAATACTCCGGCGATCGAAGAAAAGGATAGTGCAGCCTGCTGGTAGGGAACCGATCGAAAATTGCGCCAGGTTGGAACTAGAAATAGTGCTGCTAAAGTTAAGCGAGAGGCAGCCAAGACCAGGCTAAACCCAACATCTGGCACTTCCACTGCTGAAAACGCCATCCGAATAAAAATAGCGGCTGTGGACACCGAAAGAATCCCAGCCGTTAAAATGAGCCAAACTTGCCAGCTAGCAGGTTTTTCAGATATGGCCATAAACGCTTAACGCATCCACCTCCGCTTAATGTGGCGACTATAGCGACGCTGACGGCGGGCACGAACAATGAGCCGACGGGCAAAAACGTAGCTCATGCTAGCAGAAGTTAGCCCGATCAACAGCGAGCCAAAAAAGAGTGTGACTAAAATATCACCGCCCAATTCCTTCACACCGTCCAGGTTGGACAATGCCGCCACTTCAAATGGCTCATCATTCGTTCCTAATACCCAACGCCCCACCTGATAGTTAAAGGCAAAAATCGGCACATAGGTGAGGGGGTTACTAATCCAGGTTGCTGCTGCCGCTACCACTTTGTTTCCTCGAACCAGAATTGCCAAAGCGATCGCAATCAGCGTTTGCAGCCCAAACCAGGGAAACCACCCAGCAAACACACCTACAGCCAGCCCTCTAGCAATAGACTCAGGACTGCCCTGGATACGCAGCAGACGATAGTAAAGATAGCGAAATGTGCGGTGCCAAGACCGCTTCGGATAAGCCTTCAAAGGACGGGAACGGGTGGGGCGAACATGGGACGGAGCTTGCAAAGGAAAAAAGTTGAATTGACGCATAGGAAAAATTAATTCACGGCAATTCATGGAGGCTGCTTATTTTATTGTAGGCAGACAATGGTGTGATTCGGGGAGTTAGGAATAGGTAATGGGTAATAGGGAGTGGGGAGTGGAGAGTGGGGAATGAGAATAATGGAGAATGGAGAGAAGTTATAACATTAATCAATGATCGATCGATGGGCAATTGAGATAACAAAGCCGAAAAGAGAAGCCGAAAGGAGAATTACACAACAGTCTTGCTAGGCTCCATAACTGTAAATTAACCCAATGTGCAACTTGTTCCCACCTCTTGTAGGATGGGCATCTTGCTCGTCCAGACTCAGCAGGAAAGATGCCTGCGCTACGGAAAATCAGAAATTTCAGGCTGTAAGTTGCACATCGCGTAAATTACCTATCCCCTTATTCCCCACTCCCCACTCCCTCCAATGCAAACCGACACGATCGCCGCTATTGCTACCGCCATTGTTCCTCAACAGGGGAGCGTTGGTATTGTGCGGGTGTCTGGGGCAGAGGCAGTGTCGATCGCGCAAAAGCTGTTCCATGCTCCTGGTTCTCAACCCTGGGAGAGCCATCGGATTTTGTATGGGTATGTGCACCATCCCCAGTCTAGAGCAGTAGTGGATGAAGCTTTGCTGCTGTTGATGCTGGCTCCCCGTTCCTATACCCGTGAGGATGTCGTAGAATTTCACTGTCATGGGGGAATCATGGCTGTGCAGCAGGTTTTGCAGTTGTGTTTGGAGCAGGGGGCAAGACTGGCACAACCCGGAGAGTTTACCCTCAGAGCCTTTTTAAATGGGCGGTTAGACTTGACCCAGGCGGAAAGTATTGCTGATTTGGTTGGGGCACAGTCACCGCAAGCAGCACAGTCTGCTCTAGCGGGCTTACAGGGAAAACTCGCCCACCCAATTCGGCAACTGCGATCGACCTGTTTGGACATTTTGGCAGAAGTGGAAGCCCGGATCGACTTTGAAGACGACCTACCGCCTTTAGATGAGGATTGGGTCAAAGGGCAGTTAGCTCAAGTTTTGGCAGAGGTTGAACAAATTTTGTCTACCGCCGATCGGGGAGCATTACTGCGAACGGGGCTAAAAGTGGCGATCGTGGGTCGTCCGAATGTGGGAAAGTCAAGCTTGCTGAACGCCTGGAGTCGGAGCGATCGGGCAATTGTGACAGATTTGCCGGGAACCACTCGCGATGTGGTGGAATCACAGCTTGTGGTAGGCGGAATTCCAATTCAGGTGCTTGATACCGCAGGCATTCGGGAGGCAGCCGATCAAGTGGAAAAAATTGGCGTGGAACGATCGCGCCTTGCCGCTCAGACTGCTGATTTGGTGCTGCTGACAATCGATGCTCAGGCAGGCTGGACGGATGCCGATCAGGAAATTTATGACCAGGTGAAGCATCGTCCATTGATTTTAGTGATTAACAAAGTTGATTTGGTTGAACCTGATGCATTGCCGCGCTACCCTGTTGCCATCTCCTATCTCGTCAAAACGGCTGCTGCCCAAAATCAGGGGATTGATGAACTAGAGCAAACCATTCTGGCTACAGTGCAACTGGGGGCTGTACAGGCTGCCAACCTCGACTTTGCCATTAATCAACGTCAAGCAGCCGCCATCACCTCAGCGAAAACCGCACTTCAGCAAGTCCAACAAACGATCGCAGACCAAATGCCCCTGGACTTTTGGACGATCGACCTGAGGCTGGCGATTCAGGCGTTAGGTGAAATCACAGGCGAAGAGATTACAGAATCGGTATTAGATCAAATTTTTAGTCGGTTTTGTATTGGAAAATAGAGACACGAAATTTCGCATCTCTTGTGGGGTGGGCATTTTCCCGCTCAGAGCCAGCAGGCAAGATGTCTGCGCTATGGGGAATCAGCAATGTTTAGGTTTTGAATTTACGTTTGGGAGAATTAATCCCAGAGGGCAAAGCCGTATTGCACCAGGTTCATTTGCCGGACAACGCTACGGTATTCGTTGGTTCTGCCTTGTTGAAGGTAGAGACTGCCTGCCTGCTGGAGGTCAAGCATGGCATTGTCATTGTCGCCTAATTCTGCGTAAAGCTGTCCTCGATAGAAATAGGCATCGGCATTGCGCGGATCTGCCTGAATGACCTGGGTAAAGTCTTCAAGGGCACTTCGGTTATCTCCTAAGCTGGTGCGAGCTTGTCCGCGTCCGATCCAGGCATCGATATTCCCTGGATTCAGGAGAATCGCTTCACTATAGTCTTGTTCGGCTCCGTCAACATCACCCAACGCCGATCGCGCTTCTGCCCGCCCTTGGTAAGCAGTGTCATAGGCTGGACGCAGAGTGATTGCCCGATCGTAGTTTGGAATGGCTTGAGCAAAATTACCCCGACGCAGGTACATGTCTCCCCGAACTTTGTAGGCTTCGGCATAATCACGATTGAGCTGAATCGCTTGATCTAAATCGGCAATGGCTCCAGTTGAATCACCATAGGCAAACCGGATGATGCCCCGTCCTAACAGTGCTTCTGGATAGTTGGGCTGGAGTTGAATCGCCTGGTTAAAGTCACTCATTGCCGATCGCCCATTTCCCAGAGCCGACTGTACAAAACCTCGCTGGTAGTGAGCAACGGCTGAGTTTGGTTGGTACCGAACTGCCTGGTTGCAATCTTCGAGGGCAGCTTGGCGATATCCCAGTGTGTAGTAAGCGGCGCATCGATTCAGGTAGGCTTCTCCGTTGCGGGAATCGAGTTCAATTGCCCGATCGAAATTTGTGACCGCCTCTTCAGTTCGTCCTAAGCCTGCCAGAACAACACCTCGCTGCACATACGCTTGAGGGTAAGCTGGGTTGAGCTGAATCGCCTGGTCAAAATCTGCCAGTGCCGAGGCACGATCTTCAATTTGAGAGTAGGCAACGCCCCGGTAGTAGTAAGCCTCAGCATAGACCGGATTAATCCGAATTGCCTGGTTATAGCTGAGAATCGCCCCTTCAGGGTTGCCCAGCCTGCTGTAGGCAATGCCTCGCTGTAAATAGGCCTCCGCATAAACTGGATTGAGTTGAATCGCCTGGTCAAAGCTGACGATCGCATTGTTGTATTCTCTGCGCTCCAGTTGTATCAGCCCGGTTTCATAAAATTCCTCAGCACCAACCTGCACAATTAATTCAGACGGTTGGGATATTGCTGGGAACGGCATACCCGCTAGCACCATTCCAAGCCCAAAGCTAGCAGCAACCTGGCAGATTCGATTCATGGTGTGCCCCCGTAAGGTAATTGGTGAATGCAATATCGTGAGGGTTCCCAATTTGCGACAAAATCTTAACCAAATTAAACCTATGGAAGATGATTTATGGCGTTCAGTTTGGCACGGTATAAATAACAACAAGCAGCAGGAGGTCAATTGTGAAAACAAGACTCAAGCATAGTTTGTTCGGTCTTTCAGCGTTGGGGTTCGTGCTAGTGGGTGCGTTGCCTGCTTCCGCCCAAGCGATCCGCTTAGGAGATGGCTTTGAGGTCGATCTCAATACTCCCAGAGGGCGGGAAGTGCAGCCTAGAATTTCATCAGATGGCGATCGAGTCAACGTTGAAATCTACGAACGTCCTGAACCGCAAACTGAAATTCGGATCGATGAAGGGCAGGTTGAAATCCGACGAACAGAGCAAGAACCTAGGCAGCGACTAGATTTATCCGTTCCAGTTGACTAGCATTTGATGAATAAAAACTGGAAAGTTAGTTCGTTTGAGAGTTGAAGGGCGTGCACAAGTGAAAGACAATGACCTGTGAAACGAAAGTGACAGGTGATTCGTGAGGAAGCCGCTTTGACACTTTTGCGTCCGCAGTTGTTGTTAGCAACATTTTGATTTTTGCAGGGGTTCTACATTGTGGAACCCTTGTGCTTAATATCTAAATTTTTTGGAGCGGACATCTTGCCTGTTTCGTATAGCCCTAGCCATAAAGATGAGGACACTTTTCATGTTTCTATCCCTCTCATCGACTGAACTTGGTAACTTCAATCATCCCCATCCTATCCGTTGCCATAGCAGGATGAGTAATACCAATTCTCCTTAAACTCAATATATATTGCACTGTATTGCACCATGAATCAAGGCAAAATTGCCACGATTTGTTCAGCCAGTTTAAGCGGATCAAAGGGCTTTGCGATTAACCCTGAAATATTGAATTTTTCAAGTTCTTCGTGTTCTAAAGGATGAACCTTTGCTGTTAATAGAATAACGGGAATCCTTCGAGTAATTGATCCTTCTCGTAGCTGTTGCAAGGTGGTAAACCCGTCAACATGAGGCATTGATACATCGAGAAGAATAACATCAGGCTGATAAACCTCCGCTTTATCCAGAGCTTCCATGCCTGAGCCAGCTAAGTACACTTCCCAACCATGCAAAATTTCCAGGCAGGACTGCACAATTTCCTGAATACCTTCTTCATCATCAACAACTAAAACTCGTTTCATAAATTCATTTCTTATCCCTAGTTTTAGCATTTAGGTAATTTGCTGAAATGGGAATGGGATAGCATAAACGTGGCATTTTCAGGTTTTGGCTTCGTGGGTCTTTTCTGGAATAGAGGCGGAAGATTGGGCGTATGCTAGCCGTTTGGCAAATTGACGATGAATTTGCGATCGTTCAATACGGTTGATGACCCGCACAACTAACTCTGGCTCTACGATCGGCTTTTGCACATAATCATCTGCCCCAACAGTGAAAACTTGCCTTCGGGTTTCCGCATCCGTGTGGGCTGAAAGAATTAGAATGGGCAGTTTTGCCCACTGTGGGTCATTACGAACCACTTGGCATAGCTGAATACCGTTAATTTTTGGCATTTCAATATCCATGATTAGCACATCTGGGCAGGTCGTTGCCAATACCTCCCAAAATTGCTCTGGGTCAGCCAGAGGGATGGTGTCCAGTCCCCAAGGTGCAAGCAAATGGCCGATCGTTTCCAAAATGGACGGATCATCATCAACGACCATCACTTTTGCCTCATTCTTTTGAGCCTGCTCCAGCACTTGGGTAACGGTATTGAAGATTTGCTCAAGGGAAGCTGGTTTTTGTAAAAAGGCTCTTCCACCCAACTGAGCCGCTTCTATTCGATCGCTAAGACTACCACGTCCCGTAAAGATTAACACCGGAATCATGGGCATTTGCTGAGCGAGCTGCCGGAGTAAGGTGAGTCCATCTTCAGTGCTGTCTGAAAATGTGAGATCTAGCAAAATGACATCAGGGTGATGCTGAGCTAGTAGAGTACGAGCCGATGTTGGATTAGAGGCAACCTGTACATGCCAGTGCCAATGAGTTGCTGCCTGAGAAATTTGCTGGGTTAGCGTTACATCATCATCGATCAGCAAAACATGATGTTTAGTACGGGCAGAATCAGTAT
Organism: filamentous cyanobacterium CCP2; assembly: GCA_003003615.1. Classification (GTDB taxonomy): domain Bacteria; phylum Cyanobacteriota; class Cyanobacteriia; order Elainellales; family Elainellaceae; genus Egbenema. The sequence goes on from PVWD01000011.1 coordinate 37,719, forward strand.
GGAGAGGATTTGGCTGGGTATCCTGTGAAAAATTAAGCTGAATAGAAGGCTGATTGTCTAATTCTTGATGAAGGGTTTGAACCAGTTCCAAAAATTGCGTTTTCGCAGAACATAATGTGGTTTCTGATTGGAGTAAGATTTCAATGTCTCGTGCTAACCGAGATCCTTCATCATGTCCAAATGTTCCAAGTGATCCGGCGAGTTTATGAGCATCTTGCTTAGCTTTGTAAAGCAGCTCTGTAGTTAGCTGATTGGTGTCAGCAGCAATGCCTACTTCTTCTAAAACCTTGACTTGCGCCAGAAAACCAGCCTTGAATTTCTGCCACAATGCTTGAATGGCGATAACTGCCTGCTGGGTGCGATCTTCTGATACGGTAACGGTTGATGCAGTTAATGCAGTAACGGTGTCCGATCGGTTGCTGAGTGCAGAACTGCTCTCAAATTTTTCTGGAGACTGTAGCCGATAACCCAGCCCATATACCGTTTCAATTAAACTTGGTTGTGCTCCAGCCGCCTTGAGCCGTTGGCGTAGACTTTTAATGTGCGCGGTGATGGTTTCTTCGCCAGGAAATTCATCCATTGACCAAAGGCGATCGAGAATGACTCCTCGGCTGAAAACTCGACGCGGGTTCATCACAAACAGTTCAAGGAGCTGATACTCTTTAGGGGTCAGCCGCAGCAGCGTGTTGTTATAGGTAAATTCTTTAGCTCCAGGATCTAAGCGCAAAGCTCCATAGGTAATCATAGGAGACAGGGCTTGGTTCTTCCGGCGCAGTAATGCCCGAATTCGAGCCAGTAATTCCTCTAGATCAAAAGGTTTTACCAAGTAGTCGTCAGCTCCGGCATCTAATCCAGACACCCGATCGCTGCTGCTGTCATAAGCTGTTAACAGTAAAATCGGCACCTGGTAGCCCTGGGCACGAAGTTCGCGACAAAGACTGATACCATCTAAGTCGGGCAGTCCAACGTCTAGCACAATTAAGTCATACTCATAGGCTTTTGCAAGCTCTAAACCTGTCTCGCCTTTGCCCGCCGTATTGACCAAATGCCGCTGTGCTAGAAGGCTTTCAACAATTGTTGTTGCCACTGCTTCATCGTCTTCGATCAGTAAGATTTTCATACCCAAGATGCGATCGATGATTGCTACTGCTGCCTGACATCGTGATGTCCTCCTGACACTGATGCTATCGCATCCAGCAAGGGCTGATTTGTTCGATCGCTAGCTAACGGTTCCTGCCATCATCTTCTTTAAGAGTTTTAATCCTCGCTTGACACGGCGAGAAACGGTTACGGCACTAATTCCCAAACGTTCAGCCGTTTCTTTCTGGGTCAAATCGTGCAGGAAAACGAACTCCAATACTTCACGAGTGCGGTTCTCAAGTTGGATAAGAGCTTGTTGAAGACGAATTTGATCTTCCTGTGCTAGCTGAAAACTTTGATATTGGGAATCTGGAACCAGGTCGCCCAGCGAGGTAGACCCTTCATCTTCATCGCGCATGGGTGCATCCAAGCTAAGCGGAGCGCGATTACGATAGGCTAGCTTAATCTCTTGCCATTCATTAACAGAGATTTGGAGAGCTTCGGCAACTTCAGTGTCTGCGGGTTGCCGATTCAGCTTCACCTGCAACTCACGAGTGACGTTAGCGGCTTGATGTTGTAACGCTTGCCAACGACGGGGAATACGAACGGGTGAACCTTTATCTCTTAAATAATGTTGAATTTCACCCCGGATATAGGGGATAGCAAAGGAGCTAAATGCATGACCTTTTGACACATCAAAACGTTCGATCGCCCGAATTAGCCCCATACTACCAACTTGCAATAAATCGTCGTAGCTCTCTGTGCATTGATTAACCCAATGATGAGCTTCTTTTCTGACCAGACCATAATTGAGTTGAACAATGCGGTTACGAAGTGTGGCAGATGGAGAATGGTAGTACTCCCGCAATAGTTGCAGGCTTTCACTTTTGAGTTCAGTAGCGACTGGGGTAAGCATGACGAGATCCAGTAGTATGGGGTACTAAACAGTACAGAAATTCAGCAATACTGCGTCAGGTCAACGGTTTACCGTTGAAAGATGTTTTCCTGAACAAGTGCTGTCAAAACCTGTTGCCTAGTTATCAGATACACATAATCTGTTGATTGCGGAAGCGATCGACTCAGGAACTACCGGAACATTCAAACAGGAACACGAAAAACGCTGTATTGCCTTCCGCTTTCAAGAAACAGGTTTCTTAACTTGCAAACTAAACTTATTCCTTTGGGCAGAGGTGTAACAACTGCATTTTCACGGAACCTCCGTCCATCGCACCCGATCGCCCTGGAGTGCGGCATCGATTTGCAAATTAATAATAGGTGAAATGTCCAACCCATCAAGCTTATGAAGATTATGACTAACTGTTTCTTGAATTGCGGATTCTACGGAGAAGAGCGCATACTTTACTGTATTGCCTCAACGATTATATATGGGTATGGCAAATAAATGAACGCAAAACAAAACGGGGAAGGTTGAACACTCCCCGCTTAATCATTCTTAAGTTTTTAACAACTTTTCAACCGATAGGTTGAATGCCTAGAAAGTCGGTTCAACCCGACCATAGAAAATCCCTTGAATCTTCACGTCTACAGGCTCTTTCCCACCCATGTCCGTATCAGAAGGTTGAATGCTTTCAAATGTTCCAGCAATTTCGCCAGTTGCACCGTTGACCTGAGCAACTTGCAAGGAAATTTCCCCGTTGCCAATTTGGAAAGATTTAAGGTTTTCCCGAACTAGTTCCTCACTATCGGCACGAGAAGGAAGAGCAACTGCGTTATCGTAGCCTGCCGTCAAACCCCGTCCCTTGGGATCTAAAAAGTTTGATGTCCGGTAAGACGGAACTTTAAACTGACCGATAAAATCGGTTGATGTATTAATGCCTGTAAAACCAGGGCGAGTTTCTGCAACCAAATCTTTGACGGTGAAAAGGAATGGATACATTTCGCCACCAGGCAGCTTCACAGTAATGGCCTGGAAGTCAAATCCATCTTCTTCAATGAACGTCAATTTACCGTCAGAACCGACCTTCAACGTCCCACTAACCTGATCTAAGGTCGAAGTTTGGCGAGTGAGCGGTTTACCAGCAATAAACCGAGCTTCTTGACGCTTACTTGTAGGTTCTTCCTTAACAAAAAAGCTAGTGGGTTCTAGACATAGCCCCGTAATTGTGTAACTTTCACCCGCATCAAGGGCGATCGACCCTCGACGGATTTCCTCAATTTTAGGGCAGGTGTTTGCTAGCCCCGTGCCTCGAATTTGTTCATAGGTTAACGCAGCCGTAGAATCGGGTGAACCGTCACTGCATGCGGTGAGCAAACCCAGGCACATTGCCAGGACTGCTGCAATTAAAGCACGATACCTCATGATCAACCTCTAGATATCTAAGTGTGAAAACCCTACCAGTGTGATTTTAAAATTAATTGCCGATCGCCCAAAGCCCGATGCCTGAACGCCCGGTCGTTTGCAAAACAACAAGCATCGAATCTATTCTGAGGTGGAAACCCATTTGGTAGCGTGGTCACTGTCAAAAGAGCAATCGCTAAATGAGTTCCAACTCCACAGATCCGTTGCAATCCTCACATCGGCAAGTACAACCCCATCCAGAAAAAGCTGGAACGGTTTGATTATGATTCCATACTGAATTTTACAAGACCTTGTTGCCCTTTTATCCCCACTTGCTGGTTTCTGCCTGTTCTAACCCAGAGATTTGGTCTTGGGGATTCGGCATAACCGCTACAACGGCAACACCTTTACCCCGTTCGCTTACCATAAGCTGGAATAAGCAATGCAAAAGCCTGACAAGCTCTAAGGTGGAATCAAGCATTAATTGAGGTATCACAGTTGAAACTAGCTTTACAGTTGTGTGATGAACCTTTGTAGATGGGCAGCACAACGATGACAATTTCCATCGCAATTTTTAAGATACGACGCGGGTATGGTTATTTGGAGGTGGATTATGAATGGTAGGTGTCCGAAAGATGGAAGGCTTCCAAGTGGGTTGCAGGCAGACTTAGACTCGATCGCCATGCTGATTCGATCGACAGCTCAATCTTATAGAAATCAAAGTCATGAGCTGCTGGCACTCCTGCGGGTTCTAGAGTCGATTCACCAGGAAGTTCGGGATGGACTCTTTCAAGACTCTCTGCCCGATAACCGCCAAGCCCTTTATGCCTTGCTGCGAGATATTGAAAACGATGGGGGATGGCCCTATATTCATCGCATGAAGCTTCAGGCGTTTTTGGCTCAGATCCCTCAAGAACCTGAAGACGATCGGACTCATCCCATCAATGATTAGCTAAAGCCCCTCGGAAGCGAGCAGAAGTCGTTAAAATAGTAGAAAAATTGGCGAAGAAGTTTGCATGATTCCTACCGTTATTGAACAATCTGGTCGCGGTGAACGGGCCTTTGATATCTACTCTCGTCTACTGCGAGATCGGATCATTTTCTTAGGGCAAGCCGTTGACCAAGATCTGGCTAACTCGATTGTTGCCCAGATGTTGTATTTGGAAGCTGAAGATCCAGAGAAGGATATTTACCTTTACATTAACTCTCCGGGTGGTTCTGTAACAGCAGGGTTGGGCATCTATGACACGATGAACCATATCCGCCCTGATGTGTGTACGATTTGTCTTGGTCTTGCGGCCAGTATGGGTGCGTTTCTTCTCAGTGCTGGAACCAAAGGTAAGCGTATGAGCCTACCCCATTCACGCATTATGATTCACCAACCGCTTGGCGGTGCCCAAGGGCAGGCAACAGATATTGAAATTCAGGCAAAAGAAATCCTGTATTTGAAGCAGCAGTTGAATCAGGCGTTGGCAAATCACACGGGGCAACCTCTGGAACGCATTGCTGAAGATACTGAGCGGGACTTCTACATGTCTGCCCATGATGCAATGGAGTATGGCTTGATTGACCAGGTAATCGATCGGCGGGCGGCGGGCAGTCGGCCATTGGCTACGGCAGCAAGCTAGGCTTTGGTTTGGATTGCGTTTGGCTTAGGGGATGGCAGCATGGCTCCATCTCCTTTCTATTAACTGGGTTTAATTGCCACTTCAATTTGTCTATTTCGGTTAGAAGGGCGAGTTGGCAGGCATTGGTTGAGATTCCAGATAATTTAAGAAATCAAGCAGTTCTGGGTCTTCAAGCTCTTGGCGCGATCGTTTGCCGTATGTCCGCTTGAGGTAGCTCCGTCCCTGGTCTACTGTCCAACTCAACCGCTTCATTTCCACACCAATCTTGGCATTGACATCAGAGCGATCGATCACCTCTTGGCGTTGAGGCTCAGATGAGGCAGCAATCTCTTCGGATTCAGCCTTCCGTTTGGCTGATTTACCCTTGGTTGAAGTAGATTTTGCCGATTTGGTTGTTGCCGAATTCGGGGATACTTCTGGCTCTGGCGATCGTTCTTGCTCTCCTGTTATAGATTGAGTCGGCTGATAACTCTGGCGATCGGCAGTGAACTCTGCTGGCTCTGGCAGAGATGATTCAAGTGGTTCAGAGGAGCTAGACGGTTCAAAGGAGGCTGTAACAGAGCTTTCTAGATCCAGCAAAGCATCATCATCGTCATAATCTATCGAAGGGGAAGGATAGGGAGCCGGAGAGTCTGGAGTCGCGTGGGTTTGAGGGAAATCTGTTAAAGCAGGTTGAGAGCCGATCGTAGGAGCAGGAGGGGTTGAACGAGGTTGGACATCTGGTTTGGGAAGGGAAGCTGCTTCAAAAGGTGAAGGAGAAGGAATCGAGTATGCCAAACCCGCAGAGGGAATGCTGCCCGGAAATGAGCCAACCCCAAAAGCCGTAAGGGCACGGGTCTTTGCTCGATCTTCTGCCTGCTCAACGTCTGTAGCAGCGGCCATTGCAGTTGCTAGAACAACGCTTCCCACTTGAATCACTGCCCGCACCACAAAGTGATTGTCATGAATAGTGAGCAGCTCAGATGTCACACTACCAGACGGATAGCGCGTTTGAAACTGAGTTAATAGCGTTTGGATAGAGACCGAATTTGTCAGCAAGGTTAAAGACTCTTTGAACAATCTTAGACAGTTTAGACGTTAAGCTGAGAAAGAGAGGGTACTACTCTAAATTTCAGTTCCATCTTACGTGATCTACTTTTTTGACAAAGTCGGTGAGGTTCACCGATTATCTTGTATTTAGGATTCCGCTTTAATGCTAGATCAACTGCTTGAATATTCTCCAAATCTTGGTATTGATACATTGCTCCTGTTGCCCGTATTAGTGGCACTAGAGGCAGTGCTATCAGCAGACAACGCGATCGCTCTTGCAGCGATTGCCCAGGGGTTGGCTAGCCATGACCAGCAAAGGCGTGCCTTAAATTTTGGCTTGGTTATTGCGTTTTGTCTGCGAGTTGCCCTCATTTTGACTGCAACTTGGGTGCTGCAATTCTGGCAGTTTGAGTTATTAGGAGCGGCCTATTTGCTGTGGTTGGTTTATCAGCACTTTTCACCCGATGAGCCAGATCAGCCGGAATCAGGTGAGCATCACCATAAGCCTAGATTTGCTTCTGTTTGGCAAGCCATTCCCATGATTGCGTTGACCGATCTTGCCTTTTCATTGGACAGTGTGACAACTGCGATCGCTATTTCGCGAGAAACCTGGCTGATCATTACAGGCGGTATGATTGGCGTGATTACGCTTCGCTTCATGGCTGGTCTATTTATTCGTTGGTTAGACGAATTTGAACATTTAGAAGATGCAGGTTTTATCACCGTTGCTTTTGTGGGCTTGCGGTTGCTCCTGCGGGTCATCAACCCTGATTTTGTTCCCCCAGAATGGATCATGGTCATGCTGATCGCAGGTTTATTTGCCTGGGGCTTTTCTAAACGAACCGAACCCGCTTCAAGTGAATCTGGCAAGGGTTCTGGTGAACTTCAACCCGCATCCCATGAAGAAGTTGAACCAAGCTCAGTGCCTTCTAAAGAACCTCAAGAAGTTTCCGCAGATTAGTGAGCCAGGACTGAAATTGCTCAGTCCTTAGCCCGCTGCAACTCGCTTACTCGTACAACCAGGGGGTAATGGTGGGTTGCCAGCTTGCTAACTCACTATCACTAAACCAAAGTCCAATTTCCCGTTGGGCGGTTTCAACAGCATCAGAGCCGTGAATCAGGTTGCGGCCGATGCTGACCCCATAGTCACCGCGGATCGTTCCAGGTTCAGCAGAAAGTGGGTTTGTTGCCCCAATTAGCTTACGGGCAGATGCAACTACGCCCTCACCTTCCCAGACCATTGCCACAACCGGGCCAGAAGTAATGAAATTGACCAAACCTGCGAAAAATGGCTTGTCTTTATGAACATCGTAGTGTTTTTCTGCGAGTTCTCGGCTCACGTTCAACAGCTTTAACCCGACCAAGGTAAAGCCTTTGGCTTCAAACCGTTGAATGATTTCTCCGACGAGTGCCCGTTGCACACCATCGGGCTTCACTGCAATGAATGTCCGTTCCAAGGATGGCTCCTCAATTTTGACTAACGCCTCAGACTCCAGATTAGCCCAGAAGGTTTAAGGAATCGTTTATTTTTTGCAAAAAAAATGGGACGAGCCTAGCTCACCCCAAATTTGTGAAACTTTATTCAACTGAATTTAACGCTTCCGGATTTCACGCGCCATGTTGCGGAACATATCCATACTGGTGTCAGTACGACGACGATCGTTTGCCTCAGCCTGATTTGGAGCTGCTTTAGCCTCAGCGGATGGAGTGATGAAGGTCGAGGTTTCCTTCGCTTTCTCTATTGAGGAAAGGCTTTGCACGAAGGCGTTGTCTGTGCCAAATTTAGCTTTGGGAAATGTACGCCTTGTCTGCTTTGCCTGCCGCATGAACTCGATGTTACCGTAGGTTTTCGCATCATCTGAACTCAGGTAATAGGCTTCTGCCTTACCGTTGCGTTGTGGAGTGCTGTTTTGCTGCGGTTCAACATTTTCCTTTTTCTTTGAACCAAAAATTCCCCGAATAAATCCTGTCACGCTGTTCTCCTGACTATGGTTTATCGCTCTATTACATTATTGTAAGTTTTTTTAATGTTTATCAAGGAGAAATGTTGGGTTTGAATGAAGAACTTTTCCCTTTTGATGCTGCTTTCGGTGCGATCGCCCCAGTCATAAAGGTAAACGGGTTAGACCTGATGCTAACCATAGACTTTAAGTAATGTGATAAAGCCGGAATCCTACCCTCCTGAAGCTGTAGAACTAAGTACAGTGATACGTAAATGGGTGCTGTTTAAACGCCATTCGGTTTCAAGCACTGAAGTAGTAAATTGCGAGGTTGTCCGATCGTGTTTAAGGCTGAAGTAGATGCTAATACTGTTCCTGAAGCTCTCCAGCGTACCTTAGATGAAGTTTCTGGAGCAATGGTAGACCGGAAAAATGAAGTGGTTGACCTACTCTGTGGTGAGCAACCTGCTAAGAGCAGACAAGTCGAAATGTCTTACATACGCTGTACTTGGTGGGAAGGATGTTACTATTGCCAAGACGAAGCAAATCAATGGCATCGGGTGAAGTGCTTTATCTAAGGCGGGAGTAGGGCTGAGGTTTTCGCCTTACGTTTCATCTCTTCTGCCTCACCTTACTGAGCCACTCTCCTCCCTTTAACCCGTATCCCTCTGCCAGTTCGGCTGCCGCTTGCTGCATGTAGTCCAGGAATGTTTCGGCTATCACAGATAGTTGCTTCCCTGCCAGATAAACAATGTACCAATATCGTTCGATCGGGAATCCTTCTACATCCAAGACGGTGATATCGCTATTGTCAGTCAGTAAGGTGTGACGAGAGAGTACAGATAGTCCTAAACCGCCTGCGATCGCCTGTTTAATGGCTTCATTGCTGCCCAACTCCAGCCGGACTTTAACAGAGAGTTTTTGAGCATCCAACAGTTTTTGAAATGCCCGTCGAGTTCCCGATCCAGGTTCCCGCATGATGAATGGCTCTTCGGCGATTCGCTTGAGGGGAATATTTTTTTCTTTGGCAAGGGGATGGTGCAATGGAGCCACTACTACTAGTGGATTTTCCAGAAAAGCGTGGGATTTAACATCCAAATTTTCTGGAATTTGGCTCATCACATATAAATCATCCTGATTGTCTGCTAGACGTTCAATCACCCGTTCGTGGTTTGTGACGATGAGTGATACATCTACACCCGGATATTGCTGGCAAAATGGCCCCAGCAGGCGCGGCATAAAATATTTTGTCGTTGTGATGACCGCAAGGCGCAGCTTTCCTTGTTTCATGCCCTTCAGGTCAGCGATCGTCATTTCAAGCTGTTCTAGCTGCTGAAAAATATCCTGACAGGTGGAAAAGAGTTCTCGTCCGGCATCGGTCAGGTAGAGCCGTTTGCCAACTTGTTCAAACAGGGGTAAACCGATCGCTTTTGTCAGCTGCTTCACCTGCATAGAAACAGTGGGCTGAGTCAGAAACAGTTCCTCTGCTGCCCGTGTGAAGCTGCCATGACGCGCTGTTGCCTCAAAAACCTTGAGTTGATGCAAAGTGGCATGAATCAACGGTTTAATCTCCTATGCTGAATAAGATCCGCGAGGGCATCTCTGGGACTAGTTGCGGAATTGCTAGTTGCGGAATTGATTGTAGAAACAATCGAAGCTTTGTAGGTGAGATGCTCTGCTCATAGAACTCAGTCTATCATGAACATCACAACTAGTGATTTTTATCTATAGATTATCCGGTTAGTATTAAGATTAATGGCAGCTATATTGAGTTCCCTTCCAGTAAGTGTTGCATGACGAGAAAGGGTTGGGGTGCGAATGTTTGGCTTCCCCACTCCTACAGCAATCGGCGGTCGTCAAGACGCTCCCGCTCCCTCATCTCGTTATGCAATGCTTTTTCCTAGCATTGTTTCGCAAAAAAAACTTTACGGAAACCGTTACAAGAATCCTTCCAGCTCTAAATCTTCAATGACCTGTAAGCCTCGTGGGTCGCCAACTTTGAGGACTGCTGCTCTAGCATCCTCCCGGACACCCATTTCCCCATCTTCCACAAAGGCTTCAATCAGAGCATCGATCGCAGTGGCATAGACAATATTGGACGGTAACTCTCGGCACAGTTGTCCGATCGCCCAAGCGCAATTGCTGCGAACGGCCGAAACTGGGTCACGTCTTAGCCCTTCAATGAGGGGAGGAATGGCACTCACCGTTACCTCATATCCCACATAGGCCATTTGAGCCAATGCGCTGGCCGCCCAAAGCCGTACTGCAGAGACATCAGTTCGTAAAGCGTCTACAAGCGGTTCCAACGAGCGACGATCGCGGCAGTTTCCCAAGGCCCAGACAATTCCCTTACGGACATAGCCATTCCAGTCCCACTGCAATTGGGCAATGAGTGGGTCTACCGCAGATGGGTGAGGGTTCCGCCCTAAACCGTAGGCCGCACTGACCCGAATCAGGGGGCAAGCATCGGTTAGTAGCCGAATCAGATGGGGGATAGCGCGTTTATCTTCTAACTCACAGAATGCTCGCGCTGCAAGCATTCGCTGCTGATTATCGGCAGATTCCAGCAGAACCAGCATTACATCTGGATCAGGCTTCGCTGCTTCGTCTTCAGCATCTTCTAATCCCACCTGGTCAAGGGGATCAAGCTCAATTTCGGCATTGAGTACTGTGAGATCGTCATTGTCATACATATTGCCACTTTACAGCAAAGCTACTGCCCTTAAGGGGCTGAAATTCAAAATCTAAAATCTAAAATTCCAAATCCCAAATCGCTCCCCGTGTATAGTGGTCATTAAGGAAGATAAATGACCAATGAGCATTCAAACTTCCATACTGGAAGATCTACTGCACCGATCGCCTCAATTGCGCCCTCAGCTTTATTTCAAGTCCTCCCTCACTGCGCTTTCCCATGCGATGGAGGATCAAGTGCTGGCAGGTGGCGCACAGCACTCCTTAGTGATTGCTAGTTTCCAGCGAGAACGGTTCTACCGTCAGGAATCCCACCGTTATGAACGGATCGCAGCCCTGACATCCCACGTTTATGTGTTGGCGGCTCCTGAAACGAGCTTTGCCAATGCCTCAAATGAGTATGAAACGATCGCCTTTGAGCCAGATGATCAACTCAGCCATGAGTGGCATTTGGTGGTAATTGGGCGAAATTATGCGGCCTGTTTGATCTGCCAGGAGCGATCGAATCTGCCAAATACCAAAAGTAAAGATGGACTTGATGTGCCAGCGATGGATCAAACGCGGCGGTTTGAGGGAATTTGGACGTTTGATCGACAGGTAAGCTGTCAGGCGGCAGATATTCTGCTCGATCGGATTTTGCTCTACCGTCCAGAACTCAAGCGTAAGATTCAGCAAGCTAAAGATTTGTTTATTGCTGATACACCGTCTCGGATGCAGGAGGTTGACCCAGACCCTTTTGCTCAACGGCTCGTTACCTACCTCCAAGCCGGGCAATACAAACTGCTCAAAGCCTATCGGTCGATCGCAGCACAAGAACGACGAGAACGCCTGGTGAACTTGATTACTGGAGCTATGCGTCAATCCCTTGATCCAGATGAAATTTTTCGGGTGGCGGTGGCTGAACTGGGAGAGGCGATGCACGTTTGCCGCTGCCTGATTTACCGTTGTAAAGCCAATGATTCCACGAC
>PVWD01000391.1 GCA_003003615.1 filamentous cyanobacterium CCP2
ATTGACATAGTAAATGGAAGCCATGATTTTTTCCAGGTCTTCCAAATCATCCGGCACATATTCCTGCTGACGGGCAATGTCTAAAATCTTGCGGCAACACGACCAATAAAGCCGCTCTGCCCTGGCGCGATCGGTCAGGCTAATGTAGCCAAAACCAAACATACTCACTGCTTCTTCTTTAAACTGGGTGGCATCGTGGTATGCCTCCTGATAGTTATCGACCGTAATGGATTGATAGGTTTCGTAGAGGTTCCGAATTACCAAAGGAGTCTTTTCATCTGGGGAAACAGGAGCATCCGAAACAACATCACTCGTTCCCAGTACGTCAAACACTAAAACCGATTGATGCGATGCGATCGCCCGTCCACTTTCACTCACCAACGTGGGAACCGGAACATTCCGCTCATTGCAAATATCCCGCACTTGCGCCACAACATCATTGGCGTAGTTTTGCATACTGTAGTTTTTGGAAGCGTAGAAGTTGGTCTTTGAGCCGTCATAATCGACCCCTAATCCGCCCCCAGCATCCAGGTATTGCATATTTGCCCCCAGCTTGGAGAGTTCCACATAGATTTGACCCGCTTCCCGGATGGCATCTTTGATAACGCTGATGGCAGGAATTTGGGAGCCAATGTGAAAATGCAGTAGCTGCAAGGAGTTCAGCAGATTTGCTTCCCGCAGCTTTTCAACGGCATGAATGATCTCCGGCACGGTCAAGCCAAACTTAGCCCGATCGCCCGCCGAAGTGCCCCACCGGCCGATCCCCTTCGCACTGAGTTTTGCCCGAACGCCTAAAATTGGCTCAATGTGCAGCTTGCGGCTCGCTTCAATCACTAAATCCACTTCTTCAAACTGCTCCAGCACAATGATGGGCGTATGACCTAACCGCCGTGCCAGCATTGCCGTTTCAATATATTCCTGGTCTTTGTAGCCGTTACAAATCAGCAAGGCTCCGGGCGTATCCAGCGTCGCCAAAGCAATCATTAACTCTGGCTTAGAGCCTGCCTCCAGCCCAAACTGATGAGGCTTACCAAACCGGACTAAATCTTCAATTAAATGGCGTTGCTGGTTGCATTTGACGGGAAACACTCCCCGGTAGGCCCCAGCATAGCTGTAGCGGGCGATCGCTTTGGCAAAACAAGCATTCAACCGCTCAATCCGATCTTCCAAAATGTCTGAAAAGCGGATCAGCAGGGGCAGTCCAATATTTCTAAGCTTCAGGGCATTAACCAACTCATACAAATCCAAAGAGCCACCCCGATCGCCCTTCGGAGACACCGTCACATGACCCGCCGCATTGATGGAAAAATATGGCTCTCCCCAACCCTGAATGCGGTATAGTTCTTCGCTATCTTCGATCGTCCAGGGGGATTTTGAGGCGGCTCCATTGGGATCTGGCTGAGACGATCGATCGGCTAGTGGTGGTTGCGGTGCTGCCTTTTGCTGGCTATTGGGTTGCTCTTGCTCAGATATATCAGATGCGATCGTTTGTCGTCTCGCCATGCTTCTCCTACCCCTGAATGAACTGCGAATTATAGGTAAATAATATGAGCGAAATTGCTTATCGAATTGTCAGTCTAGCTTATTCTTTCCCCGACTGTGGGTCGTTAAGCATACGTGCCCATCACTCATATCGCTTGTTGGTACGACGGACAAGCCAGTAGCTAATAGACAGAGCAAAAATGGCGATCGATAGGGCAGCCAGTTCTTGAGCATTGGATTTGGTAAAGTCAAAAATCACAATTTTACGAGCAACGGCGGTAAGGGAAGTCACAACGACCAATTCCACCTGAACAACGTGTCGTCGCAAATAGGCGGTAATATTCTCCAGAACTTCCAGAGCAACCAGAATATTTAGAAACACGCCAAATATTTCAAATAGCGTTACTGTAAAAAATCCGTACGGTTCGGAAAATATTTCTTGAAATAAAAAAACAATTAAGTCAACGATCGACACCAGCAGCACAACCAGCATGGCAATCGACAACACCTTGGAAACTAGAATTTCAACGAGTTTGACATAGCTGAGAAACGCCTCGTCGTTGCTGGTAGAAGTGAAAAATCGAGATAATTTACGCCAGAAACTCATTGTCGTTCCGTCGTCCAAAAAGTGCGAGTTGACACTCTTTAGAATAATCTTGAGAGGGCAAAACAAATGGCCTGACCGTTAGAAAAATTTGATGGTGAACTGCTGAAACGCTAATCTGCTTCGATGCTGGTCTGAATCAAAGAAGAAAAAGCTACGGTGTGTATGTAGAGGGCATTCCGTTGATGCAAACAGATCGATTTTCATGGTGTAGGCATTTTGCCTGCCGATAAGCGATCCGATCGGTCATGCAGGTGCAAAACTGGGATACACCCCATCTACAGCGCGATGTCTGTGAATGTATTGAGGCCCTCGGTAATTTAGGCTTTGGAAACCTTAGACTGCAATCGAATTAAGCAGAAAGCTCTGGAATTAGGCTTCCACAAAGTTGGAATCGCCTCCGTTCCCACTCCCCACTCCCCACTCCCTGCTTCCCACTCCCCACTCCCTGCTTCCCACTCCCTCCAAACCTGGCTCCACCAAGGCTATCACGCCGACATGAACTGGATGGAAAACCCCAAGCGGCAAGATATTCACTCCGTTATGCCAAGCGTGCGATCGGTGATTTGTGTGGCACTGAACTACTACACACCGCACGATCGTCCAGAGGGAAACGAGTATGCCAAAATTTCCCGCTATGGCTGGGGACGAGACTATCACCGGATCTTACACAAACGACTAAAGGCTTATGCAAACTGGCTTCAGGCGCAAGGGGAAGGCGTTGAGGCAAGGTACTATGCAGATACGGGCCCCGTACAAGATAAGGTTTGGGCAGAACGATCGGGCATTGGCTGGATTGCCAAAAACAGCAATGTAATTACTCGCGAATATGGCTCCTGGGTGTTTCTGGGTGAAGTGTTGACCAATCTGGAACTCACCCCCGATCGACCCCATACGCAACATTGCGGCACCTGTACCCGCTGTATCGAAGCTTGCCCAACTCAGGCGATTACCCAACCGTTTGTAGTGGATGCCAACCGCTGCATTGCCTATCACACGATCGAAAATCGCAGCGAAATTCCTCCAGACATTGCTGCCAAAATGCAGGGATGGGTTGCTGGGTGCGACATCTGCCAGGAGGTTTGCCCCTGGAATCAACGCTTTGCCCAGGAAACAAATGTAGCTGAATTCCAGCCCTACTCCTGGAACATTGCCCCTACTTTAAAGGAACTAGCTACGCTGTCAGATGACGAATGGAGCGATCGGTTTCCGGCTTCAGCCTTGCGGCGCATTAAACCAGACATGTTGAGACGTAATGCACAGGTTAATCTGAAGAATCCCTAGAAATCGGCACTGAGGGGGGCGCGGGGGAAGGGAATTACATCGCGGATATTGGTCATTCCGGTCATAAACTGCACCAACCGTTCAAATCCCAGCCCAAAGCCTGCATGGGGCACCGTCCCAAACCGTCGCAAATCCAGATACCACCAGAGTTCTTCCTTGGGCATTCCCAGTTCGTCAATGCGGCGTTCTAAGGCATCCAACCTTTCTTCCCGCTGGGAACCGCCCACAATTTCGCCAATTTTGGGAGCCAGAATATCCATCGCCCGCACCGTTTTACCGTCGTCGTTCATCCGCATGTAGAAGGCTTTGATCTGAGCTGGATAATCGGTGACAATCACGGGCTTTTTAAAGTGTTCTTCTGCCAAATACCGTTCGTGTTCCGATTGCAGATCCAACCCCCAAGACACGGGAAACTCGAAGGTGCGATCGGTTTTTTCCAGGAGGGAAATGGCTTCGGTGTAGGAGATCCGGGCAAACTCATTGTTAATAATGTTGTCTGCCGTTGCCAAAACGGAGTTATCAATCCGCTGGTTGAAGAACTCCATGTCTTCCGGGCAGTGCTTCAGGACATAGCTGAAGACGTACTTCAGGAAAGCCTCTGCTAAGTCCATGTTACCCTCCAGGTCGCAGAAAGCCATTTCCGGTTCCACCATCCAAAATTCCGCTAAATGGCGCGAGGTGTTGGAGTTTTCTGCCCGAAAGGTGGGGCCAAAGGTGTAGACGTTGGTAAACGCCATTGCCATGATCTCGGCTTCCAGTTGTCCGCTCACCGTTAGATAGGCGGGCTTGCCAAAGAAATCCTGACTGAAATCGATCGCCTTCTCACCCGTCAAAGGTACTTTTTTCAGATCCAGGGTTGTCACCGTAAACAGTTCCCCTGCCCCTTCACAGTCGCTGGCTGTAATCACGGGGGTATGTACCCACAAAAAGCCCCGTTCCTGGAAGAAGTTATGAATTGCCGTGGCGCAGGCATTTCTAACACGAAAGACAGCTCCTAAGGTGTTGGTACGCGATCGTAAATGCCCGATCGTCCTCAAAAACTCGAAGGAGTGCCGCTTTTTTTGGAGAGGATAGGTTTCAGGGTCGGCTTCTCCATACACTTTGACCGTATTTGCCTGAAGTTCAATCCGCTGTCCTTTACCCGGAGAAGGAACCAACACGCCGGTCACTTCGATCGATGCTCCGGTATTGAGCATTTTTACCATCTCAGCGTAATCGGGCAAGTCCTGATTTAAGACCACCTGAAGCCCTGCCATTGAAGAACCATCATTGACCTCAACAAAGGCAAACTCCTTCAGTTCTCGCTTGGTGCGAACCCAACCTTGAATGGTGACGGATTCGTCTGGCTGTCCGGTTCTCAGGAGGTCTACAATACGGCGAAGGCTCATGGGTGTTCAGTGGGTGAATATCATACAAAGACTAGCCCCTATTGTAATCGGGGGGCGATCGAGATGGCTTGTGGGTTAGGGTGAGAATGCGTAGGATAAATTGCATGGAATCCGAAAGACGCAGTTATGATGTCCTGCTTTAGTGTTTGTAGTATTTGTAGTATTTGTATTAAAATTTTTAAGCTCTCTCAGTTCTGGGTTTAGCGAACCAAGCCTTGAGGGTTCCCCCCAAACCCCCATTGGAAGATGGTTGCGTCCCCCAATACCCCGACCAAAGAGGCGATCGGTGGGATGTTTGAGCTTGTGTATGGCAGATTGCGGAAAACCGAGAGCGGAGATTGTATATGAT
>PVWD01000097.1 GCA_003003615.1 filamentous cyanobacterium CCP2
CCCCCCATTCCCCTATCTTTGCGAGAATCAAAAACAGCCTGAAACCTCAACCTTGGAACCTGTTGCCGACTTCAGCCTCCTTGGAGAAACGCACATCACATACGGAGATCCACCTATATGAAATTGGCTTACTGGATGTATGCCGGCCCTGCACACATCGGCACACTTCGCATTGCCAGTTCGTTTAAAAACGTTCATGCCATCATGCACGCCCCCTTAGGGGATGATTACTTCAACGTGATGCGCTCGATGCTGGAACGCGAGCGAGACTTTACGCCTGTCACCGCCAGCATTGTCGATCGCAACGTTTTGGCACGCGGTTCCCAGGAAAAAGTGGTGGACAACATCACCCGCAAGGATCAGGAAGAACATCCCGATCTGATTGTGCTGACTCCCACCTGCACCTCCAGCATTTTGCAGGAAGATTTGCAAAACTTCGTCGATCGGGCCCAACTGGAGTCCAAGGGCGATGTGATGCTGGCGGATGTGAACCACTATCGCGTTAACGAATTGCAAGCCGCCGATCGCACTTTGCAGCAAATCGTTCAGTACTACATTGAAAAAGCCCGCAAGAAGAATGAATTGCCAGAAGGAAAAACCGAAACGCCTTCAGTGAATATCATTGGGATGTCAACGCTGGGATTCCACAATCAGCACGACTGCATGGAACTGAAAAAGTTAATGCAGGATTTGGGCATCCAGGTGAATACGGTGATTCCGGAAGGAGCATCGGTGCATGAGTTGAAGAATTTACCTCGTGCCTGGTTCAATCTGGTTCCCTATCGCGAACTAGGATTAATGAGTGCGAAGTATCTACAAGAGCAGTTTGGCACACCGTTTGTGGATATTACGCCGATGGGAGTCGTCGAAACAGCGCGATGCATTCGAGCCATCCAAAAGATTCTCAATGACCAGGGTGCAACCGTCGATTATGAATCATTCATTGAAGACCAAACCCTCTATGTTTCGCAAGCGGCCTGGTTCTCAAGATCGATCGACTGTCAGAACTTAACTGGGAAGAAAGCTGTCGTGTTTGGCGACAACACCCATGCTGCTGCGATGACCAAAGTTTTGGCACGAGAAATGGGTATTCATGTGGTATTGGCTGGAACCTATTGTAAATACGATGAGGAATGGTTTCGAGAACAGGTCAGCGAATACTGCGATGAGATCTTGGTCAGCGATGACAACGGAGCCATTGCCGATGCGATCGCCCGGATTGAACCCTCTGCCATCTTTGGAACCCAGATGGAACGGCACGTGGGCAAACGGTTAAACATCCCCTGTGGTGTGATTGCGGCACCGATTCACATTCAAAATTTCCCGATCGGCTATAAGCCCTTCCTGGGATATGAAGGCACAAATCAGGTGGCCGATCTGGTCTATAACTCCTTCACCTTGGGCATGGAAGATCACCTCCTGGAAATTTTTGGTGGACATGACACAAAAGAAGTCATTACGAAAGGCGTTTCTGCTGGCTCTGACCTAAACTGGGCGAAGGATGCCCAAGCAGAACTAAACAAAGTTCCAGGCTTTGTGCGCGGTAAGGTGAAGCGTAATACTGAGAAATTTGCCCGCGATCGGGGGCTTACAGAAATTACGCTAGAGGTGATGTATGCCGCGAAGGAAGCCGTAGGAGCATAATTTTGGCTGTTGCGGTTTCTAGGCAGCATTTCATCGGGTAATTATTTATCTTCCAGGATTCTCAGGGTAGTCAGAGGGCTGCCCTGTTTTGTAGCAGCAGAATTCCTGATGAGGATTATGCCTCTTCTCGGCTGACAGGCTGCCGTAACAGCCAGACCAACCCCCCACCTGTTATCGCACCATAAATCAGCGAAGCCAAAACCAGCCGAGGAGCTAAGCCGCTCACAATTCCAGGAGAAAACCAGATGCCCCAATAGCAAAGGATTTGCACCAAGATCCACCAGGCTGTCTGCGATCGTTTTTGCCGCAAAATGAACCACTGGCTCATTCCCAGCACTCCACCCACAACGGTTCCTTGAACAACAATCGGCAGCAGTTGCTCAATCAAGGCTCCAAGAGATAATCCTAGACTCGTTGCCACAATCCATCCCGTTGAGCGGGGTAATACTGTTTGCAACACAAACCATTGAGCTGAACCGATCGCCAGCCCAATGATCAAATTGATCAAGATATTGAGTCCAAGTGCCGGCCCATCCAAGAAACCGCGCCCCGTGCTAAACACAAATCCAGTAATGGAAAAGCTTAGAACCGTTGCCATTAGCCACAACCCCCAAAAATTTTTTCCGGGCTTCATCTTGGGTGGTTGAGTCGCTTCAAGGGGTACGGCAACAGGCTGTACTGGAAGCACACCAAGGGGTTGCGCTGCGAAATCAGGCATATAGCCCCCCTGATGATTTGGGGGTGTTTCTGGCGGATAAGGGAGACTCCCATCAGGCGGTTTGGAGGTTTGGACGATCGGCTCTGCAACGGGAGTAGGTTGGCGTGGGGTGAGGGGAGAGTGCCCAGGAGGATATTGCCGCAACACAATCATCGAAACGTGCAGATCAATATTGCCTAACCGAAGTGTGCTGCCCTGCCCCAGTTGCCGATCGCCATAGGGCAACAGTTGCCCGTTCACAAGCGGTGGATTCGTTTCCCGTAAATTTCGGACATAGAAACTGCGATCTTGAGCATTAAAAAAAATCTCGACGTGCAGCCCTGATACGGTAATGTCAGACAACACAATGTCACATCGCGTGGGGTCGCGCCCAATCCGAATACTCCCTAGATGGCAGCTAGGCTGGTTTGGATAAATAACTTGGCTGTGGGCTTGTCCTCCTTCCACCCATTGCAGGGTCATTTCATGAATCAGTTCAGGAATCAGCGTTGGATCTGGAATCGGCAGAGGAGCCGGGGTAGGTGGCGTTTGCTGTAATGCCTGCTCTAGGGCTTGCAGGGCTTCAGCCGCCGATTGAAACCGATCGCGAAATTGGTAACGAGTCATCCGATTCAGCACATCCATCAGGCGAGGGTCGGCATTCACCAAATGCTGCCACCGCACTTCCCCCGTCTGGCTGTCATCTTCGAGTTGGGTAGGGTGCAGCCCGGTTAAGGCTTGAATTGCAATCATACCCAAAGCATAAAGATCACTACAGGGTCTGGGTTTTCCCCGTGCCTGTTCCGTTGGCATGTAGCCGACCGTACCAATGCGCGTTCCAGGAGCCGCCAAGCTAAATTCGCCAGAACCATCAGGCTGAATTCGTACCTGTTTAATCGCCCCAAAGTCAATCAAAACCAGGGAACTGTCCTGCTGCCGCCGCATGATATTAGCAGGTTTAATATCCCGATGAATGACTCCGTGGGCATGGACGTACACCAGAATCGTTAAAACTTCTTTCAGGAGTTGAATCACCTGTTCTTCCAGCCATCGCTGTTCTGGTTGAAGCTCTGCCTCCAGGGTATGCCCTTCAATAAACTCCTGAACCAGATAAAAATCATCCCCTTCCGTGAAATAGGCCAGCAGCCGAGGAATTTGCTCATAGCTACCAAGCTGGGCAAGAGCTTCTGCTTCCCGATTAAAAAGCTGCTGGGCTTTTTCAATGTGTTTGGGATTGTTGCTAGCGGGCTTGAGTTGTTTCACCACGCAAAGCGGATTGCCAGGAAACCGAGTATCCTGCGCCAGAAAGGTTTCACCAAATCCACCAGAACTCAAACGTTGAGTGATGAGGTATCGTCTGTCAATGAGATGACCAATCATCAGTAAGCCTACCCTGGATAGTGCCTCAAAAGCCGTACCCTTTCTATCCCCCTGCTATCTTGAGTCTACGTCAAACTCGCGACTGCGAAAAATATCATGGTGGGTAGCTTGCCCGGTACGTAGGCTGACCCATGCTAACCCATCCCGCGTCCCAACCCATACTTTATTGCCGGTATCGGGCGAAATAGACAACACGCGGCTAGACGGCAACCCTGCTACTTCTGTAACGATCGCCCCATTGTAATAATTTACCCAATACAGTCCATTGGTAGTACCCACCCAAAGGTTCCGCGCCTCATCAAACCGCACCGCCGTCACATTTCGCCCTTGAAAGGCCGTTACCGATCGCACCACATCGCCCGTTTCAGGGTCAATGGCAAACAATCCATTGGGAGTGGCAGCCCACACATTGTCATCGGGGCCAATGGTAAGGTCTTGGATGGCTCCACCAGGGAAGTCCTCAAACCGCCTCAGCACAAACGCAGTTGCCGTATCCACTTGTACTAAGCCTCCCTGCGTTCCCACCCAAAGCTGTCCTGCTGCATCCAGGGTGAGCGCGTTGGCACTGATTCCTGGCAGGTCTTGTAAGGTGGTCATAATCAATCCTTCATCCGGGCTAATCAGAACCAGACCCCGATCGGTTCCTGTCCAAAGGTAGCCTCGACGATCGATTAAAACAGACAAGACGCGGTTTGATGGTAACAAGAAGTTTCGAGTCGTCACTTCATTGGTACGTGGATCAACCCGTTGCAAACCCTCATAGCTGCCCACCCAAATTCTGCCCACCTTATCTTCTGCCAGCGATTCAATTACAATATTGGGCAGGCTCACGCGGGCAATAATTCGCCCTGTATTCGGATCAATGTGCGCTAACCCTTGCCAAGCCCCTACCCACAGGTTGCCGCCCACATCACGCTGGAGAGCCGGAACCCGATAATCAGCCGCTGGTTGTTGAGCCATCACCGGAGACGCAACAACCGAAGAGAGCGGGGAGGAGATAGAGGAAACGATCGCCTGCTGAGGCAAATCGGCAACAAGGGCTGCCACCACCGCAACCCCAAACACAGGACAAAGGGCATTCAACCGAGATGCCATTGAGTCACCTCATCTGTACCAAGAGTAAATTGTGCCTCAAAGCATACCCGCCATCCGGGTATCCGTCTACATTTGTTGACCACATTTCATAGCAGTTCGGAAAATCCTGGGGCAATGGTCTTGTGGAGTGAGTATCTTGTCCGCCCAGTCAGAGGATGGGCATAATCGCTGGATCAAATTCTTAACCTCCATGAAATTGGTAGGGTTGCCCGAATCGATCGTCGTAATTTCCCCCCAGTGGGCCAGCAACACATCATTTCTGTGAATAGAGAGAATGAATATAATTATCTATTTCTTATCAGCAGAGGGCACAAACGATGCCACACCTTGCATTTGTATCTAACTCAGAGTCTGAATCAACGGTGAATCCGGTTCCTCCCATTTCCACAACTGATGCCCTCCTGTTCGATGCTTATTCTCAAGCGGTGATTAACGTTGCTGAAACAGTTAGTCCGTCGGTGGTAAACATTGAGGTGTATCATGCTCGGCGGCGGCAAGGAAACCGCTTTACGCCAGAAGGACGCGGCAATGGCTCAGGGTTTGTGATTACGCCAGACGGCTATATTTTGACAAACAGCCATGTGGTGCATGGAGCCGATCGCATCGAGGTAACACTTGCCGATGGGCGCAAAACTTCAGCCGATTTGATGGGTGATGATCCTGATACCGATCTGGCTGTAATTCGGATTCATCTACCAAATTTAGTTCCGGCAAAGCTTGGAGATTCTCAAACCATCCGGGTTGGGCAGTTGGCAGTGGCGATCGGCAATCCCTATGGGTTTCAGGCAACCGTGACAGCAGGAGTCGTCAGTGCTTTAGGGCGGTCTTTACGATCACGATCGGGACGGTTAATTAACGATGTGATTCAAACCGATGCAGCCCTGAATCCGGGGAATTCTGGTGGCCCACTGGTCGCTTCCACTGGTGATGTCATTGGGGTCAATACAGCGATTATTCTACCGGCTCAAGGGATTTGCTTTGCCACAGCCATCAACACCGCCAAGTATGTGGCGGCCGCCCTAATTAAAGACGGCAAAATTCGGCGAGGCTACATCGGAGTTGGAGGGCAAAACGTCACCTTGCAACGGCGGATTGTGCGGCATCACGACCTTACCGTCGAATCGGGGGTGATGGTTCTCTCTACGGAACCCAACAGCCCAGCAGAGCGATCGGGGTTATTGCGGGGAGATGTGATGATCGGATTTAACGGAGAGCCTATTTCCGGCATTGATGACCTGCATCGAAGGCTGACTGGCGAACAAATCGGCGTTAAGGCCAGCCTAACCGTTCTACGAGGTTCCGAAAAGCTAGAGGTTGACATTATCCCCATTGAATCGGGAGCGAATGGTGACGATTAATCTCACCTAGTCTCGATCGTGCCGCTTACTTAAACTTCTTGTGGGATGGGCATCTTGCCCGTTTTAATACACAGCCTCATCAAACTTCTTGTGGGATGGGCATCTTGCCCGTCCTCCATTTTTTTACCTGTGGGATGGGCACCTGGGTGTATCCCACTTTTGCATTTCCATGACAAATCTTTCACCGGCAAGCAAGATGCCTGCGCTACGGAAATCGATCCATTTGCATCAATGGGATGCTCCCTGAGCATCTTGCCCGTCCTCCGTTTCATTACCTAAGTAAAAATACTGAAATTAGAACCAAACCTTCATGCAAATATTGCTGAAATCCATTAAGCATGACTTGTCACAAATTCAGTATAGTGAGGCATCCGACCTGGTAACTCACACGCTGTCATCACCGCTGCCCTATGGAATTCGCACCTGAACCGCTGCCCTCCTCTCCTTCCAGCCTATTCAATACGACAAAACCTCACGACAAAGATTGGGCCATCAACATGGGTGGAGTCGATAACATCCTGGGCAAACTTCCCGCCCCTGCCCGCACCTGGGTAGAAAGCCTGTCCTGGCAGCAACGTCGCTATATGCTGTCTCTGTGCCATCTCATTTGTGCAGCCCCAGCAGAGGTTCAGGCAGAGTTTTTAGATGACTACACTGCCGATGGACTGGTTACTCGCAAGTTAGAAGATCAAGAGACAAAGCTGCGGGTCAAGCAATACCTGAAGGATTTTCACATTGAGACAGAACTGACAGAAACCGTTCTAAGAGATTATATTCGTCAGTTTTATACGCATTCTGCCCAAGATACTCGGCGGCAACCTGACTTATATTTACAATCCGCCCTGAAGCTGGTGTTCAATACAGAAGAACGGAATAACGTTTTTAGCTATATTTTGGGCTTTGAACTGCTCAAAATGATGTTTCAAATGAGTTGGTTTCAGCACGAAAAGTTATATCGAATTCAGCGTAATCAGGAAGAGTTTATTAACGCCTACATTAAGCCAATTCAGTACGCTCACCGGATTAACGGAATCATTGTGCCGAGGGATGAAGGCGTGTTTTTTGCCAAGCGCAACTATTTTGTACAAACGCCAGACATTTCGATGAAGAAGCTTGTTGAGTTAGTCATGGCCACCTTCACCACAGAAGCGACAATCAATTTTGGTTTCATGATTATCCGGCATCCTAATTCCCTAAGCTTTGACTATGAGTATATTTTTGAACCTGAACCAGAAGCAATTTTTTCATAGCAACCTCTGCCCTTGTCGCGCATAACGATCCTCACACCGACAGATGACGCTGTTGGCAGCCATTACTTTTACTAGAATTGGGCTATTGTCCCTGTGCAACTGCTAATCTGAGTAACACACCGCCTGAGTAATAGGTTTAAGTTCTTACTAGGAACGAGTTACTTTCAAAGCAGATTACTTCAGCATCCTTTGCAGCCCGCCATCCAATTGTCCAACTGTCTACGAGTGAGTTATGGCACAGCGTCCAGATATTCTTTTCCTGGTTCTTGATACCCAACGCGCCGATCGCCTTTCCTGTTATGGGTATGATGCTCCGACTTCTCCTCATTTAGATGCATTTGCCGCAAAAGCAACGTTGTTTCAAAGGGCGATCGCACCTGCCCAGTGGACAATTCCTTCCCATGCATCGATGTTTACTGGTGTGTATCCGTCGGTGCATCAAACGGTTCAGTCCTACTCCGTATTGCCCAGTGAGTTGCCAACGCTAGCAGAACGGCTTCAGGAAGGCGGATATTTCACAGCAGGGTTTTGCAATAACCCCCTTGTTGGTGTGATCAACAACGGGCTACGACGAGGCTTTTACAGCTTTTTGAACTATAGTGGCTTGTTAAACTCCTACCCAAACCAGGCCGGGGTTGCTCCCAAACTGCTCGATCGCTACCGTCAAGGATTCAAACGGTTGATTGCCAAACTGCTGAATCAAGTGCAGGATGCCTTTGCTCGATCGGATGCGCTGCTGGCTCTTTCCTTTACACCCTTAATGGTTCCGTTGTGGCAGACGGCCCTCAGCTTTAAGGGAAATACGGTGAAATCTTTGGATGCGGCGGCGCGGTTGTTTGTTGATCGTAAAGGTGTTGAACCCGCTCAGCCCGTGTTTGCCTTCATCAACCTGATGGGAACCCACATGCCCTACCATCCGCCTCGTCGCTACATGGAGAAATTTGCGCCCCATGTGCTGCGCGATCGGGAAGCCCAAACCTATTTACGACGGTTTAACAGCGATGTATACGGCTGGCTGGCTCCTTTGGCAGGGGCATTAGACGATCGCCAGAAGGCAGCCCTGGATGGGATGTATGATGCCGAGGTGGCCTGTCAAGATGAGCAAGTGGGGGTATTTCTGCAAAAGCTGGAGCAGTCTGGGGCATTGGATAATACATTGGTGATCATTTGCTCTGACCACGGAGAGCATTTAGGCGAAAAGCAGTTTATTGGCCATTCCCTGACGTTGTATAACGAACTGGTGCAGGTGCCTCTGATTATTCGTGAGCCTCATGCTTTATCCCAAGGGGAAACGATCGATCAGGTGGTTTCGACCTGCCATTTATTCCATACGGTTTTGGATGCCGCAGGGCTTGCCACCCCGGAAGAATCGGTGTTGAGCTTGCTCCATCGGGCGAATGGTTCTGATGAAGGTGCTGCTAAAACCCAGCAGGTTTTTTCGGAAGCGGTGCCGCCTCAAAATGTGCTAAATCTTTTGCTGAAACGACAACCAGACCTGATCCGCGATCGAGCTTGCGATCAGCCCCGAAGAGCGGTTTGGGTTGGAACACATAAGCTGATTGAAACGGGAGATCAGTTTTTAGAGCTATACGATGTTCACGAAGATCCGCAAGAAAGCCTGAACCTGAGCGACATTCTTCCAGAAAATGTTGAGGTTTTACAGGAATGTCTTCAAGCCTTCGCCGGACAAGCGGTTGCTACGGTTGATCCAGCTTTTCGCGCCCCTGGATTTGATGATCCTGAAGTTCAGCAGCGACTACGCGATTTGGGCTATCTGGAAGATTAACTTGGCAACCCTCAGCCCTCTCCATTTCCTTCCTCTGCCAATACCCGTTCTTTGGAATCTTCCCAGTAGGCACTATACGTCCAAACTTCGTTGTTGCCTTTGGTTTCCACGGCCCATCGGTAAATAGCAGACTTAGGATTCACTCCAATTTCGATGAGCTTGGCTCCCATGTAGTATTCCATTTGGGATTTGGTGCGTTCCTTGAGGGCGGGCGGTATTGCCTTTTCAATCGATCGCGTCATGTGGGCTTGAGTGTGTTTAGCCATACCAATTTCCTAAATTTTGGTAGATTATAAAATGCTCCGCGGACTCCCCCAGAGCAACTTTCATCAAAAGATGGAAACAATATTTGTGCTTAAGATATTTTGGGCTTAAGGAGTGGGAGAAGGGGGTGTTGTGGATGCCGTGAAGGTTCTTTCCTCAGGAATTCCGGGTTGCCCCATCGCAGTAGCCTGCTGGCGATTATGCGTCACCATGACCGCTCCAGGATTACCAGAGTAGATGGTAATTGCCTGTTGAGCAGACCAGCTTCGTTGCTCTCCCTGGGTCAAGGTTCCAACAAAGTCAATTGAGCCATCCACCGTGACTTCTAGCCAGGATGCATCTGTGAGGCTAATGGCCACCGTGACGGGAGCCGTTGGGCTGGGGGAGGGGGAGGCTGCCTGCGTTGGTGACGGGCTAGGAGATGGGCTGGACGCAGGAGGAGAAGCGTCGTCGGCGGTAGTGGCGGCTTCAGGGCTAGCAGTTTCAGAATTATTTGCTTCGGCCTCAGGCTCGGTGGTTTGAGGTTGCTCAGCCGTGGTTTGGGTTTGGGGAGATGGATCACGCTGACTCAACCCATATAGCAAACCGCCTAATGCCACGATTGCCACTGCCCCAGCCGCAAGGTAGGGAATATAAGAAGGAGACTGCGATCGGCGGAGAGAAAAGCCTTCGGAAAGCGGCACATCAGACTGCACCGGGGGTGGTAAAACCGTCTCTTCCAAACTGCCACTAGGGGAAAACTCTGGCTCAGCCAGGCTTTGGAGGGGAAATTCCTTGGAGATGCTCATGCCATCCAACCCCAAAGCATCTGCATAACGCCGGATAAAACCTTGCACAAAAACGGGTTCAGGCAAAATCTTTTCTTGCCCTGCTTCCAATGCTTTCAAAATTCGCAAAGGAATATAGGTTTTTGCTGCAATTTCCTCCAGGGTGAGAGATTGGTCTTGGCGCACTTCGTACAGGTAGGCACCAATCGCCTTCAATCGCTCTAACTGATTTGAGTCTAAATTGACCACCCTACTGCCCCAAACTGTCTACAAAACTTAATGTGACTATTAAATTAATTCTTCGCGTGGTTATTTTCAAGCGGGGGAGGCACCGGATCATATCCACCGGGGTGCAACGGATGACACCGCAGAATCCGACGGATTGCCAGCCACCCACCTCGCCAAGCCCCAAAGCGATCGATCGCTTCCAGCGCATACTGAGAACACGTCGGCTGAAACCGGCATGTTGGCGGAAACAAGGGTGAAATCAGGAGTCGGTAAACCCGAATCATCCCAATGAGCAGCGTTTTCATAGCTCCTATTCTACCGGGAAGCGGCAAGACGTACCGAGCAATTTTGAGCGGAATTTTCCTGCTCCCATTCTCTGCTATCCCTTTACACCGCTCCCTGACTCTGTTGGGACAATGTAACGCTGCATCAAAACGAAAAACAGCAAAATCGGGGCGATCGAAATCACCGATCCGGCGGCGATGAGTCGGAAATCTTGCCCAAAGGTGGTTCCCAACAGTCGAGCAACCCCTAAGGGCAGCGTGTAGTATTCTGGCTGATCTAGAATGATCAGGGGCCAAAGAAAATCGCTCCAAGACCCAATAAACACAAAAATGGCCAGCGTCACCAAGGCCGGACGAATCGAGGGCAGCATCACAAACCACCAAATGCCTAACTCCGAGCAGCCATCCATCCGTGCCGCTTCTTCCAATTCCTTCGGGACTCCTTGAAAGGCTTGCCGCAATAGAAAAATGCCAAAGGCAGAGGCGATCGCCGGAAAAATTAGCCCCAGGTAAGTGTTCCGTAATCCTAGCTGCACTGTCAAAATGTACAGCGGAATCATCACAATCTGAAATGGAATCAAAATCGTGGAAACGATCAGGCTAAAAATTATTTCCCGTCCGCGAAATTCTAACCGCGCCAACGGATAAGCAGCCAGAGAGCAAAACAGCAGATTGAAACCTACCGTTAGCCCTGCAACGAGCAAACTGTTGAACAAATACCGCCCAAACGGTTCTGTTTGCCAGACTTTAATAAAGTTTTCAAAGGTGGGGGATTCTGGCAGGAAGCGGGGAGGAAACTGAAATAGATTTTCAGTTGGTGCCTTGAAAGAAGTACTGATGAGCCAGACTAACGGCAACAGCATTACCACTGCAATACCCAGCAGCACCAGATAGGTGAAAAAGGTGTTGGGAAGAAAGGTTTTGGCAGGCGGCGAAGTGGGTGAAGCGATCGAGGGGGAGGGGGGGGAAATTG
This sequence comes from filamentous cyanobacterium CCP2, assembly GCA_003003615.1. Taxonomy (GTDB): domain Bacteria; phylum Cyanobacteriota; class Cyanobacteriia; order Elainellales; family Elainellaceae; genus Egbenema. The sequence continues at coordinate 11,727 of PVWD01000097.1, forward strand.
ATTTTGCCATTTGCAGTGGGGTGCTCAATATCCTCAGTATTCTAAGGGCTGGGATGCAATTGCTTGTACAGATTAAATTGCGAAACCAACTAGGCAGGCAAGATGCCTGCGCTACGGAAAACCAGAAATTTCAGGCTTTAAGTTGCACATCGCTTTACCTTTAAAAAAGGTAGGCTAAAGAACTGCCTGTACTTCCCCATGCTGAGGGTGAATAGACTTACCGTGCTGGATGGCGGCAAACAATCGATTTAAGGCATTCACATAGGCCTGGGCAGAAGCCACAATGATATCGGTATTTGCCCCATGACCGGAGAAAATCCGATCTTCATATTTCAGCCGAATCGTGACTTCCCCGATCGCGTCAATTCCTGCCGTTACAGACTGAACCGAAAATTCAATGAGTTGGTTGGGAATCTCTACAACGCGGTTAATGGCCTTATAAACTGCATCCACGGGCCCCGTCCCGATCGCCGCATCTGTAAGTTCTCTGCCGTCTGGGGTGCGTAGGGTAACGGTTGCCGTGGGACGAGAATGATCGCCGCAGGAAACCTGGACATGCTCCAGCTTAAAGAGTTCCGGCACCTGCTGGGCTTCGTCATTGACGATCGCTTCCAAATCCCAATCCGTGACTTCTTTTTTCTTGTCGGCTAGCTCCTTAAAGCGGAGGAAAGCCCGGTTGAGTTCCTGATCGCCCAACTCATAGCCCAGTTCCTTTAAGCGCGAGCGGAAGGCATTGCGTCCAGAGTGTTTGCCTAAAACAATTTGGTTATCGGTTAAGCCGATCGACTGGGCATCCATGATTTCGTAGGTGAGCTTGTGCTTCAGGACTCCATCCTGGTGAATTCCCGATTCATGGGCAAAGGCATTGGCTCCAACGATCGCCTTGTTCGGCTGGACGAGCATTCCGGTCAGGTTAGACACTAAACGAGAGGTCTTGTAAATTTGGCGAGTGTCAATATTGGTGAGGGGAGCTTCTGACTCTGGCGGACGACCCAAAAACGGATTGTAAAACTGACGGCGCACATGCAACGCCATTACCAGTTCTTCCAGGGCCGCATTTCCAGCCCGTTCCCCAATACCGTTGATGGTACATTCAAGCTGCCGCGCCCCGTTCTTCACCGCTTCCAGAAAGTTTGCCACTGCCAACCCCAAGTCGTTGTGTCCGTGGACGGAGATAATCGCCTGATCTACATTAGGCACATTCTCTTTAATGCCTTTAATCAACCTGCCAAACTCGCTGGGAGTCAGGTAGCCCACTGTATCCGGGATATTAATTGTCGTCGCTCCGGCAGCAATGGCTCGCTCTAGCACTTCGTAGAGAAAAGCTGGCTCAGACCGTCCGGCATCTTCCGGGGAAAATTCCACATCGTCTACAAAGGACTTGGCATAGGCAACCATTTCTTCAGTAATGGCTAAGACCTCCGATCGGGTCTTTTTCAGCTTATATTCCAGATGAATATCTGACGTGGCGATGAAGGTGTGAATCCGGGGTTTTGCAGCTGGTTTGAGGGCATTAGCAGCCGTTTCAATGTCTTGCTGGGTTGCTCTTGCTAGTCCGCAAATCGTTGGGCCATCGGCAGTGCCGACCTGTTGAGCAATTTTTTGCACCGCTTCAAAATCTCCAGGGCTGGCAAAGGGAAACCCTGCTTCGATCACATCTACTCCTAGTCGTGCCAGTTGTCGGGCGATCGCCAGCTTCTCTTCAACGTTTAGGGTCGCTCCAGGAGACTGTTCCCCATCTCGAAGGGTGGTGTCAAAGATAATAATGCGATCGGTGGCTGACATTTGGGTGTTCATAGGAAATGGATGCAACTCGCGATTTACAAAAATGTCTCTATTTGTGAATAACGGGAAGATAAATCTCAAGCTCCTCAGCCCTTATACTTGCCTTCAGAGTTCTACCATTTATCCTCAAAACTGTAACAATATTAGCTATTCTAAAACCTTCTTTTCCGTTCATTGCTAGTTTTATCAATTTTCAGTGACACATTTGTGAGGCGATCGGATAAACGGGGAGTAGGGAGTGGGGAGTAGGGAGTGGGAAGTGGTTATGCAATTGAAATGGCTGTAAATGAAGATTGGCTTGGCGATAGTTGATTTTTGATGGTGTGAAATGGGACGATCGGCTTTGAATGGAAGCTGAGAAACCAATTGGACACTCCGTAGCGCACGCATCTTGCCTGCCAGTTGAACGATCGATTAATTTAGCCCAACAATATGTGGGGAAAACAACTTAAAAGACGAATACATTTTTGTTTCAACCAGTTGCGTTTTGAAGATGTCAGACTGATCGCTGATTGCAACTGCATGAACATCAAAAATATACTCGCTGTAATCTGCTAAATTATCCAATCCAACTAAATTGAGGATAACTTCAGCAAATATCCAAGTAATAACTTTAACCCATACCCCCTTTCGATCGTTCATTTCCTCTGCTCCTGTCCACGCTTGGCATTCTCCTGGAATGGTTTGAAGGTGTTTAACTTCTCACTTAAAAAGTTCTTCAACTTCCAGAACAATGATTCTGCAAACCGTTACAGTTATTTAGGATGAAAATGACAAACTACCCTACCTTATCGGGCCAATCGCCCCTCGTGATCGCCCATCGTGGGGCAAGTGGTTCTCTGCCAGAACACACCCTGGAAGCTTACAAGCTGGCGATCGACTTAGGAGCCGATTTTATTGAACCAGATTTAGTCTCTACCCGCGATGGGGTACTGATTGCACGACACGAACCCAACTTGATTGAAACAACAAATGTGAGCGAGATTCCAAAATTTGCCGATCGCTATCGTACCGTAGAGATTGACGGACAAAAAGTAGAGGGGTTTTTCTCCCACGACTTTACCCTGGCTGAAATCAAAGAACTCCGTGCCCGTCAGCCCCGTTCCTATCGGGAGCAGTCCTACAACGATCGCTTCTTCATTCCAGCCCTTCAGGATATCCTGGATTTAGTTCAACAGGTGGAAGCCGACACAGGACATAAAGTAGGAATTTATCCCGAAACCAAGCACCCAACGTACTTCGATCGCATCGGTTTACCGTTAGAAGAGCCGTTAATTCAGATACTTGTAGAGCATCACTTTACTGATCCAAATCGAGTCTTTATTCAATCCTTTGAAGTATCAAATTTAAAGGATAAGTTGATTCCACTCATGGCAGATCATCATATTCGCCTGCCGCTCGTCCAACTGTGTGATGCGCTTCACCTTCAGCCGTATGATTTCACTGTGAATAACGATTTGCGTACCTACGGTGATCTCATTCATGCAGACAGTCTCAACAATTTTGTTTCTACCTACGCCAGTGCAATCGGCCCCTGGAAACGATCGATTGTATTGGCAGAGCCAATTCACTCATCCCAGCCAAATCCTCAAGCCGCAACAGAATGCTTGACCGGAGAAATTGCGCCCATCATCACCCATGCCCACAATGCAGGACTAGCCGTTCACGCCTACACCTTCCGCAATGAATCTCACTTTCTAGCATTGGACTATCAGGATAATCCGATCGCAGAATATCAGCAGTTTTATCAACTGGGCATTGATGCGGTTTTTTCTGATTTTCCCGACACTGCTCTAAAGGCGAGAACAATTCCTTAACTTTCACCCTGTTCAATGCGCTGTTTCGCCACCTTCTCAAACCAGGACACCACCTGAGGCACCGTCAACTGTTCGATCGCGATCCCCGCTTCTGAAGCCATCTGCGTCAGCGGATTTAGCGAGGAAATCACTAATTTGGCAAAGAAATTCTTGAAACTTGCATCAAAACCAGCCTCTGGACGCAACGACGGGTCTTGTTCAACCCATTGGCTAATTTGCTGGGGGTTTAAGTCTGCGATCGGCTGCCCATACCGTTGAGCGATTTGCTTGAGGGAACGCAACGAATAAATTGCCACCCTCGCCGAAAACCGATCGCGGGAGGTCATCATGGCGGTATCCACTTCAGCGCATTCCTCTGGGGTTAAAAATTGCTCAGATGCAGCTTGAAAATCACTCATGTCTTAGCCCCTTAATTTAAAGATTTCCCAGCAACAAACGAATCATTTTTTAAGATTGTGGATTCAACAACCTGTGCAAAGACTTTGCTTCTTTGACTGGGCAGGCAAGATGCCCACCCCACAAGAGGGAAGACAGAAGGCGGAACAACAACAGCCTCAGTCCTCAATCCTCAGTCCTCAGTCCTCACTCTTCCTCCCACTCCTCCCCATTATCCTCCTCATCTTCCTCTTCCTCCCCGATCGGATAAACATGGAAAACAATGCACATCCCATCTTCCTTCGCCTCTTGGAAATAGGACAGCACCTCTGGATCATCAGCATAATCTGCTTCCTCGACCCAGTCTTCCTCCTCGATCGTATCTGGAATCCAGTCGGATTCTTCAATGTAATAGCGGGCTAACACTTCCGCCCCATCTCTCTGCTTAAAGTCAATCCAGCAGTTGGCATAAGCCCCACCTGCGGTTTCAGCGTGTTCGCTTTCGGGATCAGGGGTCGCGTGAATGGTGAAAAAGTGCATGGATGAGGAATCAGTTTTTGTTTCAAGTAAAGTAGCGTGCAATATCAGGACGGACTGTTAGTAAGCCTTATCTTGCGGTTCAGACCTACGACGAACATGTTCAACAAATTCGGAGTAGTTTTCCAGGTCTTCTAAAGACTGTAGGGCTGGCATTTCAACCCATTCTGCCTCTACGTGCAACTTGTTTATATAAGCATAGAAGGCTTCTTGATCGTCTCGATGAGCCAGAACATAGGCATGTAAATCCTCCCGACTCATGCGATCGAAGTTAGGTTTGCTCATCGTACATAATCTTTCATCGCGCAGAGTATACCATCCACAGAATTCTACAAATCTATTTTTTTTCCTGAATTAAATACCCACAGCGATGTTCGCCATTGACTAGCCAATGGGTTCGTTCCACCTTGCAGCCTTCTAGAGCCAGTTCAAACATTTCTAGCTCATGACCGCAGACGCTAGGAAAAGACTCGGCGATGTGGGAAATGGCGCAGTTGTATTCAGTGATGATGAAGCGGGACGGTGTAGAAGACTCTTCTGGCTCAACGAGATGCCATTCCGCCATATAGCCTTCCGCTTTGCGAAGTTCCACTAACTTAGCGACGCGCTCCTGAATCGAGCCTGTGCCAATCTGCCGCTGATAATCCAGGGCTTTACGCTCCCACTGCTTGTGCAGAATGCGATTCACCTGATCTTTGCCTACCGTTTCCGCCAGGGTGTCCAGCAGGGAAAGGGCAAAATCATCGTAGCGATCGGGCAGTCGATCGCGCCCTTCACGGCTGAGTTGATAAACATAATTGGGACGACCCATACCCGCCTGAATGGATTGATGCTCAATTAATCCATCGTCCTCCAAATCCTTCAGGTGACGACGGATGGCTTGGGGGCTGACATCAAGTGAATCTGCCAACTCCTGAGCCGTTGCCTGACCCTGCTTGAGGAGATGATTCAGGATGTCTTGTTTGGTGGAAGGTTGCTGCGCGGTTGTCATCAGTTTTACCAGGGTCGTCAGATCTTCACCAGAAACGCCAGGAGGCTAACCAAAGCGAGCCAAAAGGCTCTAAAATACACTTTGACAACACAGAGGTTGCTAAAGTACTTTACAATTAGTAGTAAAGCAACAAATGTGTTGTTTTAATTATAAGATCTGTTGGTCGTCCTGTCGCCTAAGAGAGATGAATACATCGAGTCAGCAAACGAGTCAAGCCTCCGATAAAAGCCTTGAAGCCATGCGGCACTTTTCAGAACAATATGCGAAGCGCACGGGAACTTACTTCTGTGTTGATCCAGGTGTGACAGCCGTTGTGATTGAAGGGCTAGCCAAGCATAAAGACGAGTTGGGTTCGCCTTTGTGTCCCTGCCGTCATTATGAAGACAAGAAAGCTGAAGCTGAAGCTGCGTACTGGAATTGTCCTTGTGTACCCATGCGGGAGCGCAAAGAATGTCACTGTATGCTGTTTTTGACTCCCGACAATGACTTTGCAGGCGAAAGCCAAGAGATTGAATTTGATCAAATCCGATCGATTACCAATCAGTGCTAGCCCTTTGAAATGAATGATTTTGGGCTGGCGATCGGCTCATTCAATTCAAAATCTAAAAGCCAACTCAGATCAAACTCTAAAATTCCGAGTCGAGAGAGAACTATACCCATGACCACCTCCGTCAAAACCTTTGTTAACCAGCCCTATAAGTACGGATTTGTTACCAACATTGAATCCGATTCACTTCCGCCTGGACTCAGCGAGGAGGTGGTTCGGCTAATTTCTGCAAAGAAAAATGAGCCAGAATTTATGCTGGATTTCCGCCTCAGAGCCTACCGTCAGTGGCTTAAAATGGCAGAGCCGCAATGGGCAGAGGTGGGCTATCCCAAAATTAATTACGAGAATATTATTTACTACTCGGCACCCAAGCAGCAGAAAAAGCTAGACAGCCTGGAAGAGGTTGATCCAACCCTGCTGGAAACCTTCGAGAAGTTGGGCATTCCCCTGTCGGAGCAAAAGCGGCTCTCCAACGTGGCAGTCGATGCCGTGTTTGATAGCGTGTCTGTTGCCACGACCTTTAAAGAGAAGCTGGCGGAGGAAGGCGTAATCTTTTGTTCCATCTCGGAAGCAGTGCAGAAGTATCCTGATCTAGTGCAGAAATACCTGGGCAGCGTCGTTCCCGTTGGCGATAATTTCTTTGCCGCTTTGAATTCCGCTGTGTTTAGTGATGGATCGTTTGTTTACGTTCCGAAGAACACTAAATGTCCGATGGAATTGTCTACCTATTTCCGGATCAATAACGGTGATTCGGGGCAGTTTGAGCGGACGCTGATCATTGCCGAGGAAGGTAGTTCGGTCAGCTATCTGGAGGGCTGTACGGCTCCCATGTTTGATACGAATCAGCTCCATGCCGCAGTGGTGGAACTGGTGGCGTTGGACAATGCCGATATTAAGTATTCCACAGTGCAAAACTGGTACGCCGGAGACGAGACAGGAAAGGGCGGGATTTACAACTTCGTGACGAAGCGCGGCTTGTGTCAGGGTGTAAATTCTAAGATTTCCTGGACGCAGGTGGAAACGGGATCAGCCATTACCTGGAAGTATCCAAGCTGTGTGCTGGTGGGGGATAACTCGGTAGGTGAGTTTTATTCCGTAGCGTTAACCAACAACCGTCAGCAGGCAGACACCGGAACTAAGATGGTGCATATCGGCAAAAATACCCGCAGCACGATTATTTCAAAGGGAATTTCGGCAGGCAATTCTAAGAATAGCTATCGCGGTTTGGTGAAAGTTGGCCCGAAGGCAGAAGGGGCGCGGAACTACTCCCAGTGCGACTCCATGCTGATTGGTGATACGGCGGGTGCCAATACGTTCCCCTACATTCAGGTACAAAATAATTCGGCCAAGGTGGAACACGAAGCTTCGACTTCAAAAATTGGCGAAGACCAACTGTTCTTCTTCCAACAGCGCGGCATTTCGGCGGAGGATGCGATTTCCATGATCATCAGCGGTTTCTGTAAGGACGTGTTTAACCAACTGCCGATGGAGTTTGCAGTGGAAGCCGATCGCCTTTTAAGCCTCAAATTGGAAGGCAGTGTCGGTTAATTCAGAAT